>JBAXLM010000001.1:0-60981 GCA_037134795.1 Candidatus Omnitrophota bacterium
AGCTCCATTGGCTAAAATCGACATTCGCTGCGAAAACCAGCAGAGGCATTTTATTCATATTGCTAGCGTATGGCTTGGCTTGGATTTGAGCAGTTTTTGCCTCGCAGGGGCAAAACAAGCGTCCCTGCGAGAACCAAGACAAGGCAGACGCGTAGGATAATTACTTGCCTAGAACATCTTTGATGTTGAAGAGCAATCTTTGGTAATCGATGGGTTTTTCTATGTAGACGGTGATCCCGCTTTTGGCGGCGATATGCTTATCAACTTCTTCGTGTTTTAAGGAAGTAGCGATAATGGGGGTGTCTTTGAACTCCGGGAGAGACCTTATATCCTGCGCTACCTTGAAGCCACTTTCATCTGGTAAGACTAAATCTAAAAGTATACAATCAGGCGCTTCTTCTTTTACTTTTTCAATCCCCTCTTTAGCACTGTAAGCAACTACTACTGTATAGCCTGCTTTAAGCAATTCTTCCTTGGTTTTTTTGACGGTATTATAATCATCATCAATGATGAGGATTTTTTTACCCATGAGTAGATTATACACTATAAAAATAGAGAATACAATTTGACTTTTTATAGTTAGATTTAAGTTAATTTAACGTCTATTTAAGTGAGGGCTCAACATAGGGAAAGCAGAAAGGGGGAACAATGCTTAATTTTACTCTGGAAGAAAAAAAGGTAATCCTATTTCTCTTGGCTATTGGTTTTTTTGGGGTATTTATCAATGTTCTAACTAAGTTAAATTGCCCGGTGAAAAAGTTGATTTGTCCGCAGGTAAGCTTAGCTAGGCTTGACTTAAATAAAATATCTTTAGAAGAGTTGCTTAAAACCAAATGCCTTCCGCAAAAAACTGCACAGCGTATTATCGCCTATCGGCTGGAGCATGGCGCGTTTGTTAATCTGGATGGGTTAAAAGAAGTCGGAGGCATTGGCGAAAAACGCTATGAGAAGTTAAAAGGGCTTTTTTTCGTGGAATGAAAAGGTTACTTGCGGTATTGACTGTATTTTATTGCTTAGGCATTATCCTGGTTAGCTTAATTTGGGTTAATGTTTGGTTAATTTTTGGGTTGTGGTTAGCCGTTTTTATCACTACTTGTTTTAGTTTAAGAAAACAATATCAATTTCTGATTTTGGTATTCTTATTAGCTACGCTTTTAGGAGGATATAGCGTAAAGAATTCCTATATACTTAGCGCCTGCCACATTAGTAAGTTTGTGCAGTATAAAGACCGTAATATTTATAGTTTAAGCGGTTTTGTTGATAGCCTTCCAGAAGTAACGCAAACTGGCACTTCATTTATTTTTCGCGCTCAAGAGCTCCAAGGCCACAATTTAAAGTGGCGTTGCTGTGGCAAAGTGCTGGTTAATTTAGATTTTCCACAAGCAGTAGGCTATGGAGATAAACTTATTTTAATTGGTAATTTATCACGCCCCGCTGGATTTGGAGATAAGCGATACACCTACCGAGATTATTTGATGCGTCAGGGTATTTATTTGACGATGCATATAAAAAGTAGCTTGCAAATCATTCTTCGGGAGAGGAATATGGGTGTTAAATTAATTGGGTTTTCTTTTTGGTTGAGAGAGGGAATGGAGAAAATTATTAGCAGGTATCTTCCAGATTTACCCTCGGGCATTCTCTCCGCTATGGTTTTAGGCCAAAGGCGCGGGGTTCCCTGGTTGGTGAATAACGCGATGGTTAAATCCGGCACCGTGCATATTTTGGTAGTAAGCGGTTTTAATGTCGGGATTATCGCTTTTATTATTAACCTGTTATTTAAAATTATGCGTATCAAGCGCAACGCGCGTATTATTCTTGTGGTAATCTGCCTTTTGATTTATTGCATGGTTACAGGCGCAACTAATCCCGTTGTGCGTGCTACGGTTATGGGGATAATATTCTTGCTTGCGCATATCTTTAAGAGGCAGCCGGATATGTATAATTCTTTGGCTTGCGCTGTTTTATTTATTCTTATTATTAATCCCAGGCAGCTTTTTGATATTGGTTTTCAGTTGTCTTTTGCCAGCGTGTTAGCAATTGTGTATTTTTATCCAAAACTAAAAACGTTTTTACGCATCCATAATTGTCGAAACAAAGTATTGAGATTTATTGCTGAGGGGTTAGCGGTTTCTTTATCTGCTTGGCTGGGGACAATGGGGATTATTGCTTATAATTTCCGCATTATTTCTCCGGTAACGGTTTTAGCCAATATGTTGATTGTGCCGCTGGCTACTTTAATTACTTTATCTGGCTTTACCCTGGTTTTATCTGGGGTGTTTTTTCCCGCGTTAGCGCATTTTTCAAGTATAACTATTAGCATACTCATTACTCTGCTTTTGAATATAAACGCCTTAATTATCAGGCTTCCATTTGCCTATTTTTATTTATAGATGTAAAGGTGTCGCAATTCAGCGGGTCCTGCCTGCCGAGCCACCTCGCCGTGCTCACTTACGTTGCGCGCGGCAAGGGCTTCGTCTCGACAGTCACCCGCTGCCTATACCCCGCGTTCACTTTTACCTTTGACAAAGGGCGATGGCTATGCTAAATTCATAATATTATGAAACGAATAATCTTAAGTATATTAATAATTTCTTTTCTTTGGATTCAGCCGGCTCACTCTTTTTGGATTTGGACTCCTAAAACAGGTAAATGGATCAATCCTAAGAACCTGCCTAAAGATAATCCCAAAGAGCAGTTTGCCTATGCTAAATCATTTTATGATATTAATAAATTTGAAGAAGCTAAGCGTGAATTTCGTAAATTGCTTAAAGCCTATCCTAAATCAGCTGAGGCCGCAGAAGGCCAGTATTATTTGGGTTTAACTGAAGAGCAGGAGGGGAAATTTTACGAAGCTTATCAGGCATATCAGATGCTGATTGATAAATATCCTTTTAGCGAACGCATTCAGGAGGTTATCGAGCGGGAGTATAAGATTGCTGAGAAGTTTATGGCGGGGGAGAAGCGTAAGGCCTTTGGCGTAACTTTACCTGTGGATAACCCGGCGATTGAAATATTTGGTAAAGTAGTAGAGAATTCTACTTATGGCCCATTAGCTCCCAAAGCACAGTATAAATTAGGCTTGGTTTTAAAGGCCCTATTGCGTTATTATGAAGCAGAGGATGAGTTTAATAAAGTTATCTCCCGTTATCCAGATAGTGAATGGTCAGATGCAGCTAAATTTCAGATTGCGTCTTGCCGGGCAAGCTTATCCAAGGGCGCTGCTTATGATCAAGGTTCAGCCCAAGAAGCAAAAGAGAAGTTTGCGGCTTTTGTGAAAGAGCATCCTGATGCAGTGCTTTCTCTTGATGCCGAAAAGAATATTGGCCAGATCAGAGAAAAAGAGGCAGAGGCAAGCTATAATATTGCCTGTTTCTATGAAAAACAACTTGCCTTGGACGCAGCTAAGATCTATTATAATGATGTAATCAATAATTACGCAGAAAGCCCTTGGGCTATACAAGCTGCGGCGAAATTGCAGATAATGGAGCTTAAAAATGAAAAAAATTAAATTTTTTTTATCGCTAACTACTATATTTTATCTACTAACTACTGTTTTATCCGGTTGCGGTTATACTACGCGTTCCATGCTTTCCGGAAAATATAGTACAGTTTATATAACTCCGTTCTTAAATAAAGTTGATATAACCCAGGAAAGTTATTCTGCCAGTAAATACCGTATTTATCGCCCGATGCTAGAAACCAATATTACGAAAAGGGTGATTAACCGCTATCTTTTTGACGGTAATCTTAAGCCGGTTAAAGAAGAGAAGGCTGATCTCCTGCTTAAAGGGGAGTTGGTAGAGTATCGTAAAGATCCTTTAACTTACACTTCGGATGGTAATGATGTTACTGAGTACCGTATAAATATTTATGTGAATTTAAGCCTTTGGGATACCAAGGAGAATAAACTGCTTTGGCAGGAGAACAACTTTAACGGCAACTATTCATACTTTACTAGCCTTGCTTCTAATAATGTGATTAAGGTATCCGAAGATGTAGCTGTGACTAATGCGATAGAGGATTTGGCGCGTCGCATTGTCGAGCGCACAGTTGAGCAATGGTAATATGGTTTATTTATTTATCGGCCAGGATCCCGCGCTTAAAGAAATCCAGCTTAATAAAATAAAGCAGGAATTCCTTCCTCAAAAACTTCGAGAGTTTAATTTAGATGTACTTTACTCTAAGGAAATAAATTTAAAAGCGATCCAGGAGAAGTTTCTCTCCCTTCCGTTAAAAAGCGCCAAACGCATTATTGTAATTAAAGACGCGCAATCCTTAGATGAGCAATCCCGTGATTTTCTGCTTAACTATTCTAAGTCGCCGCGGCAAGAGTTGGTTCTGGTTCTTGATTTCGAACATTATGATTATAAAGATGAGTTTATTAAAAGCATGGCGGCTTATTCTAAAGTCATGCGTTTTCAGCAAACAGTTGACCCTGATACATTCACCTTAAACCGGCAGATTGAGTTAGGAAAAGCAGATTTTGCCCTGCGCCTGCTAAATCAGTTATTAAGTAACGGAGAGCCTGCGGAGAAGATATTAGGAGGTTTGCGTTATGCCTGGGAAAGGCAAAATATCCAAACGCTACAGGCCAAAAAGAAGCTCAAGCTTCTTTTGACTTGTGATATAGAAATAAAAACAGGCAGGCTAAAGCCTGCCTTTGCCTTGGAAAAATTAATAATTAGTTTATGCGGATTTGTTTAAACGCCGCATAAGCCTAGATTTTCTACGGTTAGCTGTAGCGGGATGGATGATGTTTTTCTTTGCTGCTTTGTCTAACTGAGAACATACCTTAGCAATAAATTTTTTTGCTTCGTCACTCTTTTTTTCAGAAAGTAGTTCCTGGAATTTCTTTATTGCTTTTTTAAGCGTGACTTTGACCTTGAGATTGCGGGTATGTTTTCTTTTGTTAACACGGTTACTTTTTAATGATGTTCTGCGTCTAGGCATATATTCTCCTTAAGTTTAACTTAAATATTAAAGCATAATTCATTACTCATGTCAACAAACAAATATCATCTAGGAGATCATAACAAAGCAGTCGCCCGTTGGGCAATGCTTATCGGTTCAGCTACCCTGGTTTCGCGTATATTAGGTTTTATTCGCGATGTAATTATCGCCCGCCTGTTCGGTATTTATATTTACGCGCAAGCCTTTGTAATTGCTTTTCGTATCCCCAACCTCTTCCGGGATTTAGTGGGTGAGGGCGCAGCAAACGCCGCGATTGTCCCAGTTTTAACTGAATACAGCATTAAACGCTCAAAAGAAGAATTTTGGGAGTTAACCAATGTTTTGCTTAATCTGCTGTTGGTTATCTTAAGCGTGATAACTTTTTTCGGGGTACTTTCCGCGCCTCTACTTGTGCGCCTGATTGCTCCGGGTTTTATGAGTTCCCCTGAAAAGTTAGAAGTAACCATTAATTTAACCCGGATTATTTTCCCCTATATTTTACTTATTGGTTTGGCAGCTTATGCCATGGCTGTTTTGAATTCTTTAAAGAATTTCGCTGTTTCGGCATTTGCTCCTTGTCTTTTAAATATTTCTATAATTATTTTTGCTTTACTTTTTGGGGAAGGGACAAAAGGGTTAGCTACGGGTATTTTAGTAGGCGGAATTCTTCAATTGGCAGTTCAGGTCCCGGTTTTATATAAAAAAGGTTTTCATGCCAAGCTGGCAATGCATTTTAAGCATCCAGGAGCAATCCAGGTTGGGAAGTTAATGTTGCCGCGTTTGGCTAGCTCTAGCATTTATCAATTAAATAATTTTGTGGATTCAATCTTCGGCTCACTAGCCGGGATTGTGGGAGATGGCGGAGTTGCGGTGCTCTATTTTTCGTACAGGCTTATTCAGTTTCCCATAGGTATATTTAGCAATTCTCTGGCGCAGGCGATTTTACCTACTTTTTCTACGCAAGTATTAGAGGAGAATCAAGAAAACCTTAAAATTACTCTTTCCTGGGGATTAAGAATAATTTTCTTTGTGATGTTGCCAGCAACCGTGATCTTTATGGTTTTGGCTGATGGGTTAGTTTTTGGCCTTTTTGGCGGAGGGAGATTTGATTTGGCTAGCGGGTTGCTTACTGCCAACGCTTTATTTTATTACAGTATTGGTTTATCTGCTTATGCGGGCACGAAGATATTGCAATCTTGTTTTTTCGCGTTAAAAGACACAGTTACTCCTACTAAGATCGCCTTTCTTGCTCTGGTTATGAATATCGTGCTTAATGCGATTTTGATGTTTCCACTTAAAATTGGAGGCCTGGCCTTAGCTACTTCTATATCAGGGATAAATTCGTTTTTTTTCCTATTTTTTATTCTTAAGCGCAAGTTGGGAGGGTTTGGAGAGCAAAAGATATTTCCTGCTTTTTTACGCATGCTCGCCGCAGCGGTTTGTATGGCAGTAGTATGTTTTTTGGTTAACCGCGCATTAAACTTTATCTGGGCGTTATTTTGTGGGGTGTTTTCTTATATTATTTTTTGTTTTATTTTTCGCGTAACTGAGCTCAAGGAACTTATACATTGGATAATTAAAAAAAATATCAAGGCGCCCTCATGGACTACTCACAAACAATAAAAGAAAAGATTTTATCTGCTGGCGAATCCCCGGGCGTTTATCTGATGCGTGATGCCGCGGGTGTTGTTCAATATGTAGGTAAGGCTAAGAATTTAAAGAAAAGGCTGTTGAGCTATTTACCCGGCCTTATCGGAAAGGCCGGTACGCGCCGCTGCGCAGTACGTACAGGCCTTCCGCGTAAAACCGCTGCTCTTATGCAAAAGGTGGCCGATGTGGAGCTTAGATTGTGCGCAAGTGAAGATCTGGCTTTGTTGCTTGAAGCCAGCCTTATTCGTCAACTTAAACCCAGGTATAATGTTTCTTTGCGGGATGATAAAAGCTTTCCTTGCGTTAAGATTTCCGGTGAAGATTTCCCTGCCGTTTATATCACGCGCAAGAAAGATGATTTGGGCGCGCGGTACATCGGCCCGTATACTAATGCTAAGTTATTAAAAAACGCTCTTAAGATTATTAGGTCAAGCGGTTTTGCCTACAGGTCATGTAAGCGCATGCCTAAGCGAAGCTGTGTTTATCATAAAATAAACCTTTGTCCTGCTTGTTGTATTGGCGCAATTAGCGTCAAAGAATATGCGCGTAATATCGACAATATTATTTTAATTTTAAATGGAAAAACTGATTTGTTAATTCGTAATTTAACTAGCTTCATGCAGGATAGATCTCAGGCCATGGATTTTGAGGCGGCGGCTAGATTACGTGATCAGATCACAGTTTTATCCGAATCGCTAGGCGTTTCTGGCCCAAGAGGGGTAAACCGTAAAAAAGAGTCGGAGGATTTAAAAAATAAATTAGGTTTAAGCAAGCTGCCCGTAAGGATTGAAGGGTTTGATATATCTAATATCTCCGGGAATCAGGCTGTTGGTTCAATGGTAAGTTTTTATAATGGCACTCCGGATAAGAATAATTACCGGCGTTTCCGCATAAAAACTGTTTGCGGTATTGATGATTATAAAATGCTTGCTGAAGTAGTGCGCCGGCGTTACACGCGTATTCTTAAAGAAGAGGGGATTTTACCGGATCTATTGCTTATCGACGGAGGGAAGGGGCAGCTTCAGGCGGCAGTTAAGCAGCTTGAATATTTGCATCTTAAACTTCCTGTAGTTAGTATCGCTAAAAAAAACGAGTATATATATAGTAGTTGTAAATCTCATCATTTAAAATTTCTAGAAGATACCCCGGCAATAAACTTAATACGCAGAGTGCGTGATGAGGCGCATAGGTTTGCCCTGGCTTATCATCAGTTGTTACGTAAAAGAGCGTTAATCGGAGGCTAGAGAACCGTGGTTGGCTCGTCGTATAATTTTCAGAGGATAAGAAGTTTCTTATTTTACTCAAGCGTATTTTTATTTATTGCGGGCTTGCCTTTTATTTTATCATTCGCTTTGGGCTATAAGTTAAATCTACGTACTAAGAAATTTGTAAAAACCGGGTTAATTTATATCAAGACTCAGCCTGAAGGGGCAAAGGTTTACCTTAATAATAAAATGATTACCCAAAAAACTCCGGTGAGCATTCAGGAACTTATCCCGGGGGCTTATAAAATTACCTTAGAATTAGCTAAGCATTATCCTTGGAAGGCCGAGGTTAATGTGGAGGAGGGTAAGGTTAGCCGTGTGGATAAGGTTATTCTCTTTCCTTTAAGGCCTAATTTAGAGCAGTTAAGCCAGGAGAGATTTTCTTCTTTTCGCCTTGATGCCCAGAATGAGGCAATTTATTATCTGGATCCGGGAAATAGGGTTGTTTATAAGTCGAATCTAGATGGGAGTAATTTTAAGGATATTGCCGGCATCCCAATGAACTTCACGGATATCAAGGGTTGGGATGTTGCAGAGGATAAAACCAAATTGTTTATTTTTAACTCTCAGCAGATTATTGTAATCTTTTTTGACGCGAAAGATAACTATGAATATTCAGATTCACCTGTAATTATTGATTATGCGCGAGAGAAAGTTTCGACAGTTTTCTGGCATTCGGA
The DNA here is from genome assembly GCA_037134795.1 of Candidatus Omnitrophota bacterium. Lineage (GTDB taxonomy): Bacteria > Omnitrophota > Gorgyraeia > Gygaellales > Profunditerraquicolaceae > UBA6249. Next base: position 8,546 of record JBAXLM010000001.1, read on the forward strand.
TAGCTATCATCTGGTAGTGATAACTAATAAGCATGTCGCGGTAATTGAAGCTAGGGCCGCGGCAGAGCCAGTTAATCTGGTGGATTTGGAAAAAGAAAGTAAGGTATCTTTTTATGATGGAAAGCGTGACACACTTTATTTCACCCTTCCTTATATGAGTGGCGGGGATATTGATAGTAATCTTTATAGGCTAGAGTTGGATACCGATCTTTTTATGTTGGAAGGCTTGATGCGAGGAAAGCAAAATGAATAAAGCGAAAATTCTAAAGCGTGTTTTTGAGATTATACCCGGGGGGTTATCCTGGGGTATAATTATTTCGCTTATTTTGTTATCTATTGTGTATCCGATAGCAAGCGCGATTATTATCATTACTTTTGATTTTTATTGGATTATTCGCACGGTTTACTTAACCACTCTTTTGATTATGGCTCATCACAGGCTTGCTCGCCAAAAGGGTGATAATTGGCTGAATCGCTGCATGTCTTTAGGCCAAGATAAGGGTTGGCCAGATTTATATCAGTTAGTGATATTTCCGGTTTGTAATGAGGGATTGGAAGTTTTGCGCCCATCATTAGCAGCTTTAGAGGCGATACATTATCCGAAAGAAAAGATTATTGTTGTTATGTCTTTCGAAGAAAGAAATAAATTATCAAGAGGCAACGCCTTAATTTTAGAAAAAGAGTTTAGCGATAAGTTCGGAGTTTATCTATCCACTTTTCACCCTGACGCGTTGCCTGAGGAAAGCCGCACTAAAGGCGCGAATGCTACTTGGGCAGCTAAAATTGCCAGAAGTTTTATAGATACGCGTAAAATTGCTTATAAAAATGTGCTTGTTTCATGTTTTGACGCAGACACTTGCGTTGAGATTGAGTATTTTGGCTGCCTGAGTTACCATTTCTTAACTTCTGATAAACCACATCAGGCCAGTTATCAGCCGATGCCGGTTTATAACAATAATATCTGGCAGGCACCGTCTTTTGCCAGATTAGTTGAAATAAGCGGTTCATTTTGTCAAATGATCGAGAGTATGCGCCTTGAAAAATTTGTGACATTTTCCAGCCATAGCATGAGCTTTAGAACTTTGGTAGAAATTAATTATTGGCCGACCAATATGATTTCTGATGACTCGGTAATTTATTGGAAAGGTTTTTTGCATTATAACGGAGAGTATCGCGTAATTCCGTTGTACATTACAGTTTCCATGGATGTGGCATACTCTAGCAATATTTGGCGCACCATGGTTATGCAGTATAAACAGAAAAGAAGATGGGCTTGGGGCGTAGAGAATTTTCCATTTGTAGCCTGTGGATTTTTAGAGAATAAGCATATTTCGTTACTAAAAAAGTTAAGAAGGTTGTTCCATCTTTTAGAAAGCCATGTTACTTGGGCAGTTTGGGCAGTTATTTTGGTTTTAATCGGCCCTTTGCCTATTTTTTTCGGCGGGGTATTCTTTGGCCAAACAGCCATTGCTTACAACTTGCCGAAAATTACCGGTTTACTATTTAATTTTACGTTATTAACCAGCCTTACCTGGATATTTTTAAGCCGCACAATTTTACCGCCTCGGCCTAAAGGTATTAGCTGGTTTAAAAATGTAATTTTAGTTTTAGAATGGTGTTTTGTGCCGTTTATTATATTGGTTTTGGGGTCTACTCCCGCGCTAGATGCCCAAAGCCGCCTTATGTTTGCTAAATACATGGAATTTAATCCTACATTAAAAGGGGATAAAGTGATATAATGAATTTGGAGGAAAATATGGATATTAAAAAATTAATGCAAGAGATGATAACTAAGGGTGCTTCTGACCTTTTTTACCGCGCGGGAGGCACAACGCGTTTCCGTGTTGATGGTAAGATTGTTTCCGTAAATGACAAGATCTTAAGTGTAGAGGATGTTATGTTGGCGATGGAGCAACTCACGAGCCCTAAACAGCGTGAAGCCTTTAAAAACAAGCTGGATGTGGATTTTTCTATATACCTTGATGAACTCGCCCGTCGTTTTAGGGTGAGTATTTTTATGCAAAGGAATTGGCCGTCTATTGTTATTAGAAATGTGCGTAATAATATAGCGGCATTCGAGGATTTAAATCTTCCCGCTGAGGTATTAAAAAGGTTGTCACTTGAAACTCGCGGCCTTGTGCTCTTAACCGGAAGTATGGGTAGCGGAAAGTCCACCACTATTGCCAGTATGGTGGAATATATTAATAGTAATTGTAAAAAACATGTTTTAACTGCCGAGGAACCGATTGAATTTGTTTTTGAAGATAAACAATCCATTATTAATCAGCGAGAGCTGGGCACTGATGTTGCTTCTTATTCAGCTGCTTTGCGAGCCTTTACTTTGCAGAGCCCGGATGTAATTTTTATCGGTAATATCCGAGATTATGATACTGTTTCCAGCGCTATGGCTGTTGCAGAGACTGGAGTTTTAGTTTTAAGTACTCTACATACTATTAATGCTTCTCAGACCGTAGAAAGATTAATCAATTTATTCCCGCCGCACCAGCATATTGAAGTAAGAAATCAATTGTCTACTTTATTAAAAGGGGTAATTTCATTGCGTTTAGTGCCTATTAAAAACGGAACAGGCCGTATTCCTGCTTATGAGGTTATGCTCTTAACTCCGACAATCAGCCGTTTAATTCGCGAAGGGAAAACTTGGGAGATTCCTCAATTTATTGATGATGGCGCCATATTTGGCATGCAATCATTTAATCAATCACTGGTTAAGCTGGTGCAGGAGGGAAAAATTACCGAAGAAGAAGGTGCGCAAGCCGCGGATAACCGCGATGAATTTATGCTCGCCCTTAAAGGAATAAAAAAATCATAAGCTTGCCTACTGGCAGGCAGGGAGAAATCATGCTTGAAGAAATTAAGTCAAAGCTTGTAAATATCGGGGTAACTATTGAAAATCTAAGAGGTTATCTTTGACGTCCAGACAAAGAAGCAACAGATAGATAAGCTATCCAGTCAAATGTCCGCGGCAGGATTCTGGGAGAACACAGAATATTCTACCAGAATAGTTAAAGAGTTAAAAATCCTTAAAGGAATTGTCGACCCCTGGGAACAAGCTTATAAAAAATATCAGGAACTTAAAGAGTTAACCCCTCTAGCGGGCGAGGAGGACAAGGAACTGGTTTTAGATTTAACGCGTAATACCGAATTCCTCTTAAGTATTATAGGAAGGTTAGAGTTTCAAGCGCTTTTAGGCGCTCCACTTGATAAAAATGGCGCGATCTTAAGCATTAATGCCGGGGCAGGCGGGACAGAATCTTGTGATTGGGCAGGAATGCTTTTCAGAATGTATTCGCGTTTTGCCCAAAGCCGGGGTTATACGGTAAAAACAATTGATACGCTTCCCGGAGAAGAAGCCGGGATAAAAAACGTTACTATTCTAATTCAAGGCGATTACGCTTATGGTTATTTAAAAACAGAGCGTGGCGTACATCGCCTAGTGCGTATTTCGCCTTTTGATTCAAATAAGCGCCGGCATACTTCTTTTGCTTCGGTGGATGTGATTCCGGAGATTGAAGAAGATTTGGATATTAAGCTAGATGAAAAAGATCTGCGTATTGATGTGTATCGCTCTAAAGGCGCAGGAGGCCAAAGCGTTAATACGACAGACTCAGCGGTAAGGATTACACATTTGCCTTCCGGAATTGTTGCACAATGCCAAAATGAACGTTCGCAGTTTCAGAATAAGCAAACTGCTTTAAAGATACTTAAAGGGCGTATTTACGAAGCCCAGCAGGCGAAAAAAGAGGAAGAGCTAAAACAGAGCGATTCGGATAAAAAGAAGATTGAGTGGGGTAGTCAGATCCGCTCTTACGTTTTACATCCGTATCATTTAGTTAAGGATCACCGCACAGATTTTGAAACCGGAGATAGCAATAAAGTTTTAGACGGGGGAATAGATGAATTTATTGAAGCATATCTTAAGTTTAGTGCTAAGAAGTAATTTGAGGTACTCATGTTAGGGTTAGTTAAGAAAATTATACTTAAAAATAAACAGGACGCCATTAGAAAGAAGTTTCCTGGTTTAAATATGGTTTTGCATCCTGAGATGCCCAATCCTTCGATGAATAAGATGGTTGAGGTAGCTGCCGTAGTTGATCAAGTAAATGCTTGTGAATCCAGCGTGCAAGCTCTTACTGACCTAGAACTTGCTGCCAAAACTCAAATATTTAAAAAACACTTAAGTATTAAATCCGAGCAAGTTGCGTTAGACCTGGAAGAGATACAAAAAAAGATGCTTTTAGTAGCAATGCCGGAAGAAAAAGAAAAACTAAAAGAAAAACTAAAAAATTGCCGGAACAAGATTTTTATTGAGATTCTGCCTGAGGCTTTTGCTGTTGTTAGGGAGGCGGCAAGGCGCACTATCGGCTTAAGGCATTTTGATGTGCAGATTGCCGGTGGGATTATTTTGCATGAAGGCAGGATCGCAGAGATGTCTACAGGAGAAGGTAAAACTCTGGTGGCTACTTTGGCAGCATATCTTAACGCATTACTAGGCAAAGGCGTGCATATTGTTACGGTTAATGATTATTTAGCCCGGCGCGACCGTGAATGGATGGGGCCGATCTATGAATTTTTAGGGCTATCAGTGGGCACTATCCAGCATGACATGTCAGATGCAGAGAGAAAAATTGCCTACGCGAGTGATATAACTTATGGCACGAATAATGAATTTGGTTTTGATTATTTGCGGGATAATATGAAGTATTCTATCCCTGAATTAGTGCAGCGGCCTTTCTATTACGCTATCGTAGATGAGGTTGATTCTATATTAATTGATGAAGCGCGCACCCCTTTGATTATTTCAGGCCCAGCAGAGGAATCCACGGATAAATATTATACTGCCAAGAAAATAGTTGAACAATTAAGTGGCCGCCGAGTAACAGAAAGCGATGAAATTGACGCTAAATATAAAGGAGTGGATTTAGGCGTGGGATTTGATTATGTGGCAGATGAAAAGGCTCAAACTGTAGCTCTTACTGAAACTGGTGAGCTTAAGGCTTCTAAGCTTTGGGGAATTGACACATTGCATACCTTAGAGACTATTGAGTATCGGCATCATACTATTCAGGCTTTGCGCGCTAAAGAATTTTTTGAGCGCGATGTGGATTATGTAATTAAAGACGGCCAGGTACTTATCGTGGATGAGTTTACTGGTAGGCTTATGCCGGGAAGGCGTTGGTCAGATGGTTTGCACCAGGCAGTAGAATCTAAGGAAGGCTTAAAAATTGAACGCGAGAACCAAACCTTAGCCACTGTAACTTTTCAGAATTATTTCCGTATGTATGAAAAATTAGCCGGTATGACTGGCACGGCTTTTACCGAGGCAAATGAATTTAAAAGTATTTATCAATTAGACGTAGTTGTCCTGCCGACAAATAAGCCTTTAGAGCGCAAAAATTATCCCGATCGTATTTATAAAACTGAAGAAGAGAAATTTACCGCTGTGGTTGAGGAGATTGCCGAGCTATATAATTCAGGCAAGCCAGTGTTGGTAGGCACGATTACTATTAGCAAGTCTGAACAGCTTTCAGAGATGCTTAAGCGCCGGGGGATCAGCCATCAGGTGTTAAATGCTAAATATCATGAGATGGAAGCGCAAATCATTGCCCAGGCGGGTAGTTTTAAAGGTGTAACTATTGCGACGAATATGGCAGGGCGCGGTACGGATATACTTTTGGGAGGTAACCCGGAGTTTATTGCTAAAAATGTAGCTAAGCAGAAATTAAATCTAGATGATCCAAATTATTCCAGCGGATATAAAGCAATTCTGGATAAATATAAAAAAGAGGCGGCGCTTGAGCATGATAAAGTAGTGGGGTTGGGTGGTTTGCATATTTTGGGTACAGAGCGCCATGAAGCCAGGCGTATTGATAATCAGTTACGTGGTAGAAGCGGACGCCAAGGAGACCCAGGGTCTTCGCGTTTTTACGTTTCTTTAAAAGATGACCTTATGCGTTTATTCGGTTCAGATAGGATTATTGGCTTAATGGATAAGCTGGGCTTAGAAGAAGGCCAGGTTATTGAGCATCCCTGGGTAACTGGCTCTATTGAGATCGCTCAGCGCCGGGTTGAACAGCATAATTTCGAGATTAGAAAACAGCTTTTAGAGTATGATAATATTATGAATAAGCAAAGAGAGATAATCTATGGCCAGCGCCGACAGATTTTAGGAGGTTTCTCTTTAAAAGAAAATATTACTGAGATTATTTATAAGCTTGCTGAAGATTACATGCAAATCTACCACCAAGCTAATTCTGCGGAATTAGATAGTGCAGGTTTGGTTAACTCTATGCTGTTAAAATTCGGAATTGCCCTTGATCAAGAAAAATTTGCTACGTTTGATTTTCGGGAAGCAAAAGAACAGTTGCAAGATGCATTACTAAAATGCTATGCATCTAAAGAGCAGTCAGTGGGGAGCGATTTAATGCGGAATTTAGAGCGCATGGTTTTCTTGCAGATAATTGACGCGAAGTGGAAAGATCATCTCTACGCTATGGATAATTTACGCGAAGGTATCGGCCTACGCGCCTATGGACAGCGTGATCCTTTAATAGAATATAAACGCGAGGCTTTCGAAATGTTTAATCAAATGGTCGGCGCTATTGAAGAGGAGGCCGTGGAAACTATTTTTAAATTACAGTTAGCTAAACCGGAAAAGTTGCACGGAGTTTTTAGTTCTTTACCTCAACAACTAATGCATCCAGAGGTGGCTGAATTTGAAATGCCTGCCAGAGAAGAGAAGGTTAGGCAGATACAAGATACGATACAGAAGCCTCCTGTTCATTCTACACAATCACACCAACCGAAAGTTGGCCGTAATGACCCATGCACTTGCGGTTCAGGTAAAAAGTATAAAAAGTGCTGTGCAAAATGAGCGTAGTAATCCTGTCTGTTTTATCTGCTTTTTTATTATCGCTAACATTTTCTAGCCATAATCTTGGAATATTTGCTTGGGTCGCATTCCTTCCCTTATTTATTGCCTTAGAAAAAAAATCATTTTTACTGTCGTTTGCCATCAGCTATCTTTGCGGAGTTGTTTTTTGGTCGTTCACAATTTATTGGCTAGCGCATGTTACTCTTCTGGGTACAATTATTTTAATTTTGTATTTGGCTTTATATTTCGGTTTTTTTGGTTTTTTTCTTTTAACGTTCAATACCCAACGCCCAACCTTTAACTTATTTTTTATCCCTTCCGCCTGGGTTCTCTTAGAATACCTGCGCAGCTATTTATTCACGGGTTTTCCTTGGGCGGTTTTAGGCCTTTCGCAATACAGGAATTTACCGCTTATTCAATTTGCTGATATTACCGGTGCTTGGGGGGTTTCTTTTCTAATTGTTCTGATTAATATTGTGTTCTATTTATGCTTGCGTAGGAAGTTATCAGCAAGAGTTGTTTTGAGCGGCGTAATAATATTAGTGGCTTGTTTAATTTACGGTTTTTATAATTTAGCGCGGCATCCAGTAAACCACGCTGGCAATAAAGTAAAGGTGTCGGTAATTCAGGGTAATATTTCTCAGGATTTAAAATGGGATCCTCAGGCGGTAAATTTTATATTAGATAGTTATTCTGGATTGACTTCCGCGTCTGCTAAAGATAGCCCAGAGTTAATTATTTGGCCTGAGGCATCTGTTCCCGGGATCTTAGGCGAGGATGAATTGATATTTGAGCAGGTTTTTTCTTTGGCGCACACGCTGGATACTGATCTATTAGTGGGTACGGTAACGCATTCGCGCGGAAGTTACTATAATAGCGCTTTATTTATTGAAAGGTCAGGTAAGGGAAATAAAATTTACAATAAATTACATTTGGTTCCGTTTGGTGAATATGTTCCGCTTAAGAAAATATTTCCCTTTTTACAGGTTTTTACCATAATAGGCGATATTACACCAGGGAGAGAGTTTACCATATTTACTAAGCCAACTAATTTTGGCGTGCTTATTTGTTTTGAAGATCTTTTTCCTGAGTTATCCCGCCAGTTTGTAAGAAGAGGAGCAAAGTTTTTGGTGAATATTACCAATGATGCCTGGTATAAAGAAGGAAGTGCTTCTTATCAACATTTCTCCGCTTCCGTATTTAGAGCGGTAGAAAATCGCGTATATTTAGCTCGTGCCGCTAATACGGGAATTTCCGGGTTTATTGATCCAGCGGGAAGGATTTTACAAGTTGTGCAGGATGCTAACCATAAAAAAATATTTGTTAATGGTTTCGTTACTCAAGATATCTATCCCTCTGGCGGGAAATCTTTTTACGGTAGCTTTGGAGATTTATTTGTCCTGCTTTGTTTATTATTTGACAGCTGTGTTATAATATTTATTCTGATAAAGCGCAAGGTGATAATTTGATTTCGTAACTTATGCCGTCATTAATGAAAAAAATATTACTAATTATTTTAATTTTAGCCGCAGTTTGTATTTTTATAGGTTTAGCGTCACTGGATAAGCAGTACTTTATCTGTCCGGTTAAATATAAGAGCGATATTGTTATTCGCCACGATAATTACGGCAACGGGTTATTTGCTTCGGACCGCTCGGGAAATAGGATCCATAAAGGAACTGATATGTTGGCTAAGGTGGGCACTCCTGTTTTGGCTGCAAAAAGTGGCCGGGTATTGGCTGCAACGCAAAATCGCGGGATGGGTAAATATGTGATTATCCAGCATAAGCACAATATTATTAGTATTTACGGGCATCTTTCAGAGATTTCTGTGCGTAAACATGATTATGTGTCTCAAGGTGGGGTTATCGGTAAAGTAGGCAAGACTGGAAATGCCGCGTATCGGGCTATGCTGCCACATCTGCATTTTGAAATCAGGAAAAATGGGGTTCCTCAGGATCCGCTGCAGTATATCTAACTTTCCTTGGGCTCCATATGCACTACTACGTCAGTTATTCCGGGGATAGATGATTTAATCGTATTTTCAATGCGGTAGCATATTTGGTGGGCATCATCAATATGCATATCTGGGCGTACCTGCACATGTAAGTCCATATAAATATCATCAATTCTGCCGCGGCTACGGATTTTGTGGCAGGCTTGCACTCCTTTTATTTTTAATACAATATCAATAATTTTCTGATCATCGAGAAAAACCGCGGTGTCACAGAGCACATCAGAGCTTTGTTTGGCTATCTGGAAAGCAGCAAAGAGAATAAAGAGCGATATAAGCATTGTAACTATCGGGTCGATTAAAGGAAACCCCAGCCGGGTTACAATCAATGAGACAATTACTGAAATTGAAGTAAAGATATCTGCTCGGGTGTGTAGGGAATCAGAAACCAGGATATCGCTTTTTAAAGCGATGCCTTTTTTGTATTCATAGCGCATTACCCAGATGTTTACTGCTAAAGTAACAAACATCACTATAAAGCTACCTAGGTCATTTTGGAATACAACTGGATGATGAAAGCGTTTCCAGCCCTCTTTGAGTAAATTAAACGCAACAATAAAAAGCATGGCAGCAATCCCTAATGAAAAAAGTGTTTCATATTTTTTATGTCCGTAAGGGTGGCCTTTATCTATTGGTTGGCAGGCAAAATGAATTCCTAATATCCCGATAAGATTAGAAGTTCCGTCAGATAAAGAATGAAATCCGTCCGCAGTCATACTAAAGCAGCGGCTGCTTAAACCGTAAAGAATTTTAGCTAGAGCTACTGCCCAGTTTAAAAAAAGGATAATTATAAGGATTTTCCTTATTTTTTGATAGTGTAGATGGGTATTGGTTACCATAAAATTATTCTACCCTATTTAAGTTTTTTTGCAAATTATTTCTCGACTATAGATTTACATGATGCTAGAATATAAACATGAGTAAGAGAGTAACATTCATTTTTTTAGTAGCTATTTTATTTAGTGGCTGTGCAAGTACAGATAAATCTAGCCTTACGCGTTGGCAACCCTTGCCTGTTTTGGAGCCATTTAAGCAGGACGAGCGTGTATTGATTTTAGCCCCGCATCCTGATGATGAGGCTATTGCTTGCGCGGGTGTTATCCAACAAGCACTTAAAGCAGGCGCTAAGGTAAAAATAGTTTATTTGACTAGTGGCGACCACAATGAACTTGCTTTTATCGTTTATGAGAAAAGAATAACTGTGAGGCAGGGTGAGTTTATACATATGGGCCAGCTGCGCCAACAAGAATCTATTAAGGCGATGAAGTTCTTAGGCCTAACCGAGGACGATCTTGTATTTTTAGGATATCCTGATTATGGGACTTTTGCTATATTTAGCCAGTATTGGCAGGTGCAGAAGCCATTTCGTGACCGGTTAACCCGCATATCTAGCGTGCCTTATAAAGATAATCCTTCTTACGGGGCTCCTTATCAAGGGGAGAGTATTTTAAGTGATTTAAGCAGGCAGCTTTTAGATTACAAGCCCGATAAAATATTTGTTTCACATCCGGCGGATGTCAATGTGGACCATAAATCACTTTATTTGTTTTTACAAGTAGCTTTAAGTGATTTAGAGGGGCTGATGCGTAAACCTAAGGTTTATCCTTATCTTGTTCATTGCGTGGGTTGGCCTAAGCCCAGGCATTACCATCCAGAGCTAGAGCTATACCCTCCAGATAAATTTATTGGTTCCCAGATTAACTGGCAGCGTTTAAATTTAAGCTTTGAGGAACTAGATAAAAAATACAAGTCTATCTTTTATTATAAGAGCCAAACAGCATCAAGTGCTTTTTACCTGCTTGCTTTTGCGCGAGAAAATGAATTATTCGGTGACTATCCGGCTCTAGAATTAAATCCTCAAACAACGTTGAAAGAGAAAGTTATTTCTTATTTTGGTTTCTCAGAGATGTTCAGGGAGTCAGAAGATTTAGGGTCATTTAAGCAGGATGATCTTGTAGGAGACAAGGGCCAGGTTAGTTATGCCCAAGCAGATGATTATTTTATTATACGCGTGGATAAAACTAAAAAGCTAAGCAGAAGATTTGGGGTAATGCTTTATATATTTGGGTATAGCAAAGCCACTTCTTTCGCCGCAATGCCTAAAATAAAAATTATTACCATAGGAAATAAATTTAAGGTGTTTAACGGCAAAAAAAGAGTTACTGATTCAAAAGTGGCCTTAGATTTTAGCGGTAATTCTTTAATTTTAAAAATTCCGCTTGAACTTCTTAAGCGTCCGGATTACGTGTTGGCGTCACTTAAGGCTTATCATGAAAATTTGTCTGTTGACGCAGTTGGTTTTCGTAAAATTAAGATTAAATAGGAGATAGGATTTCGTTAGATTTTATGGGTGCTCAATTTTTCTTGCAATTTGGTTTACTTTTGTTATAATTCTTTTAATTGAATTAATATGGACTCTAAAAAATTACGTAAAAGCCTAAATCGTTTCTTAGCTTGGTTCGGTTTAAATATATGTTCTGGAATAGTTAAGGTTATCCCTGCTAGCTATCTTTATGTTTTTGCTAATAATATCGCCTCTTTGGCGTATATCTTTGCGGTAAAACAGAAAAAGATTGCTTTGAATAGTTTAAGCATTGCTTTTGGCAAAGAAAAATCTCAAGTAGAGATTGAAAAGATCGCCAAAGATTGCTTTATTTACATGGCTAAGAGCGCGGTGGAACTGATGTTTCTCATGGATAAGCCGCTTGTTTTAAAAGAGCGGACAGATATCGTAGGTAAAGAAAATCTGGATAAGGCTTTAGCCAAGGGAAACGGAGTTATTTTAGTCAGCGCGCATTTTGGTAATTTTCCGCTTCTTTTAGGAAGGTTAGCGGTTGATGGTTATAAGGCAGGCGGGATTATGCGGCCGATGCGGGATGATAGGGTTGAGAAAATATTTCTTAAAAAACGGGATAAATTCGGAGTAAAAACTATTTATAGCCAGCCGCGCAATGAATGTGTAAATAATACCATCGGTGCTTTACGTAATAATGAACTAGTTTTTATTCCTATTGACCAGAATTTTGGGACCGGGGGGATATTCGTAAACTTCTTCGGAGAAAAAGCAGCAACTGCTACTGGCCCGGTAATTTTAGCACAACGCACTAAAGCAGCGCTGATTCCTTGTTTTATCTTAAGGCAGCCTGGCGATAAACATAAAATAATTTTTGAGCCTGCGTTAGAGTTAAAAGAGGGCAAAGACGTAGGAGATACTATATTAATAAATATTCAGAGGCTTACAGATATAATTGAATCGTATATACGCAAATATCCTGCGGAGTGGGGTTGGATACACCGCAGATGGAAAAGTAAACCGGGATAGAATAAGGAGGTGTACAAATGGCAGTAGAAGAAAAGAAAGGTTGTGATACCAAGAAGACATGTTGTGATGCTAAGAAGACATTGTCTACGCTTCTTAAGGTTGTTTTAGGCCTAGCATTTTTAGTATTAGGTGGCTTGGCGATTTTAAGTTGGTGGGGTCCGCTTCTTATAATCGTTAAAGGTTGTGTTGGGCTGTTTTTAATTTTAGCTGGCGTAATCACTTTAGCTATAGCTAAAGAATAATAAAACAGTTTGAGATGGAAACTGTGGGGTCGGGTTATAAAAGAATAGCCCGGCCCCATTTTCTTTTTGCTTTTATTTAGTTTTCATATATAATATAGGAATTATATTTAAGAAGGAGCCTAATATGGAAGCCGTTATTAAGAGAGAGTTAGTCACCGATAAAAGAGTTTGTCAGCTGTTGGCAGTGGTGAGTTTTGTTGCGCTAACTGCTTTATCTGCTTTTGTGCGCATACCATTGCCTTTTACCCCTGTGCCACTTACCTTACAAACATTCTTTGTTCTGTTGTCCGGAGCGCTTCTGGGTAGGAGATTGGGTTTATTCACGCAAGGAGTTTATGTGCTTTTGGGATTCGTCGGTTTACAGGTGTTTACAGGTTCTGGTAGCGGAATGCTTTATCTTCTGGGCCCTACTGGGGGCTATATTTTTGGTTTTCTCCTGGCTGCTTTTTTTGCAGGCAGTTTGTTCGTAAAGGGAAAACAAGGGGTAGCTGCTATTTTTCTTAAGTTTCTTTTCTGCGATTTTATAATTTTGTTTAGTGGCATGCTTTGGCTTAAAATAACCTTATCTTGCTCTTTAACTCAAGCATTTTTGCTTGGGGCGCTACCGTTTGTTTTTGGTGATATGCTGAAAGTAATTCTTGCAACAGCTGTTTATGCCAAAACGCACTCGCGTATTAAAGCAGCTCTTTATTAATCAGCAGCCTACTTAGTAACTTGTTTTGGAATAAATGAAAATCCTGTTTTTCAAGTTGCTTTCTCTGTTTCTGCTTTCTCTTTGCCTGGGGATTTGCGCTAATTCCTTTGGAATGAATGCGCATCAGGCCCTTTCCATAAGTATATTTTCTGCTTCTATTCTGGGTACGCTTTTTTTCTGGGATTTCCGCCTCAGCTTTGCTTTTATCGGCACATCCGTATTGCTAATGACTAAAACCATCGATTTAGAGCATGTTATTGAATTCTCGTCGCTTGAAGTGATCCTTTTTCTGGTGGGAATGATGGTGATTATCGGCTTACTGAAAGATTCCGGAGTTTTTGCTTGGATCGTAAGCCTGATTCTACGTATCCCCAGGTTAAGCGGTAGAAAGTTTGTGTTATTTATAGCACTGATATCTGCTTTACTTGCTTGTACCATTGATGAAGTAACTTCGATTATCTTTATGGTTGTTGCGATCATAGAGATTTGTGATTACTTTGAGGCTAACCCGGTACCTTTTGTGATAATCTCTGTTTTGGCGACTAATATTGGCTCTGCAGCTACAGTTTTAGGCAACCCAATAGGAATACTTATTGCCTCAAAATCCGGCTTAACCTTTGAAGATTTTATTACCAAAGCCTTTCCTTTGGCTGCAGTTTGTTTATTAGTTACTATTGCCATACTTTTATTTTGGTATAAAAAATCAATTAAAGTTCTTAATGATCAGATGCAAAGATTAGGGGCTAATGAAATGTTGATTAAGCTAATCTCAGTGCCGCCGGCAAGGGATCTAAAAATAAGTTTAGGAATATTTGCAGTAATGTTAGTTTTTCTAACACTACATCATCGTATGGAAGTAGCCTGGGGGTTACCTGCTAATACTATTTTATTGGTTGTGCCACTTGTGGCCAGCGGTTTGGTAATGATCTGGAAGCACCAGAAGGCCAGGAAATATATTGAAAAAGACGTAGAATGGTGGACGCTGCTTTTCTTTTTGCTTTTATTTATTCAGGCGGGAACATTAAAATATACTGGAGTAACTGTTTTTATTGCTAAACATATGCTTGCAGCAACTGGCAATAATCTCGATCTTTTGACTTCTGCTATACTCTGGATAAGTACAATAGGATCAAGCGTATTGGATAACGTAGTTTTAGTAGCGGCTTTTATCCCCGTTGTGCAGGGATTCCAAAGTTTAAATATAAACCTGCAGCCGTTATGGTGGGCGTTGCTTTTTGGGGGGTGCTTAGGAGGCAATATTACTTTAATTGGCTCAACTGCAAATATTGTAGCAATTGGTATTGTAGAAAAAGAAAAACATATTAAAATAAGTTTTCTTAATTGGTTCTGGGTAGGTTTAACCGTGGGTTTAATTACAACAGTAATTGTAATGGCGGCACTTTTATTTCTTCCGTTTTACAGATAACTTGACAAATATAAAAAACTGTGTTAATTTTATAAATATCCAAGGAGGCATAAAAATGAATATTGCTAGAAGTTTAGTTATTACTGTTTTTATCTTATTTATCGCCATGGGTACATTTGTTGTTTTTGCGCAAGAGACAGCTATTTTATCTCCAAATGACCTTGCGCCTGCTTCCACGTTAGAGAGTCCTGAGGATACGGAAGGGAATACACAGTGGGTTTGGGGAGAAGTAACTAATCTAGATATAAAGGCTAATACAATTACTTTAAAATACCTTGATTATGAAAATGACCAGGAGAAAGAGTTCGCTTTGGTGGTTGACGGAAATACTGCTTATGAGAATTTAAAAAGTTTTGATGAGATAAAGATTAAAGATACCTTAAGCATAGATTATAAAGTAACATCAGATGGAAAGAATCTTGCTAAAAATATAAGCCTTGAGAAGTCAGACATTCTTCCTGCTGATGCGCAAGATTCTGCTGTTGGCAATATGCCTTTAAGCGTTCCTTTGCAGACAGCTGCTCCTATTATGGAACAGCCAATAGTGGAATCAGTTACAGCTGCACCAGAAGTAGCACCGGTTGCTGCGCAACAAGCTCAGTAATTATTCAAGAGAGATGAACATTCCCTCGCTTAAACATCCCGAAAATCTCTCCGATATTTTCAGGATAAGCTCGGGATAAATTCGCACAATAACTTACTCACACTCCGTGTTCGTAAGTTATGTACTCATTTATAGGCAGGGGTTGTAGCCCTGCCTAAATTATTTTAATGCAGAAAATAAAATTAATTATTTTTGATTTAGACGGTACTTTAGTTGACGCTTATTCAGCAATAGAAAGTAGTTTTAACTATTGTATGCGTAAATTGGGGAAAAAACCAAAAAGCTCGGCTCTTATCCGTCGAGCGGTAGGTTGGGGAGATAAAAATCTGCTTGCGCCATATGTAGATAAGAAAGACTTGTCTACTGCTGTTTCTCTTTATCGTAAGCATCATAAATCTAGTTTGCGTAAGCATGCCAGGCTTTATCCAAAGGTACGTTTACTTTTGCGGCAATTTAAAGCCAAGGGGTATAAATTAGCAGTAGCAAGTAACCGGCCGACTGAGTTTTCTCTTATTTTGTTAAAGCATTTGCATATTATTAAATTCTTTGATTATTTTCTTTGCGCCGATAAATTAAAACATGGCAAGCCTGCTCCGGAAATCTTAGATAAGATAATTCGTAGGTTTACATTTAAGAAATCTCAAGCGTTATATGTGGGTGACATGACAATTGATGCTCAAGCAGGAAGAAGGGCGGGAATTAAAACAATCATTGTAGCTACTGGCTCTAGCAGTTTATCTGAGATTAAAAAAGAGCGCCCGTTCAAAATAATTCCTGAAGTTAGTAAATTAGCTGATTTAATGTAAACCTTGCGAGGTAAAGCCTTGACAGTTAGATCAATCGGTAATATATTAAAAAGCAAGGTGAAGAGAAACTTTAGGTTATTTGTCTTTGGGGTTGTTTTATTTTTGGCAGGGTGTTTTTCAACCAAGCCATGTATACAATTAGATAAGAGTTTGATAGGGGAAGTTTTAGGGCCTTATTCCGGGCAAAAAGCGAAAATAGCGGTTAGCGATTTTGAATTGAAAACATCCGGAGCTAACGCACAGGCCGGGTTGGCTTTAAAAGATGCTTTTATCAGCATATTAAATAATTCTCAGCGTTTTTTAATCGTTTCTTTGTCTGATGCGGATTTAATTATTAACGTTAATATTAATGAATTTGTTCCGGAAAGCTCCGGTGGTAAATCCGGAATAGGCGGAGGCGGTAGCGGGCAAAGTAATTTTATGGGAGGTTTATTGAGCCCAACTTTGAGTAAATCCAATATGCAGTTAGGTTTACGTATTATTGACCACGCTAGCTCAAGTGTAATAAGTAACCGGGATATCTACAGCCAGGTATCACAGATTCCCGGTCATAAAATAAAAATTCCTCGTGTTATGGTTTTTAAGGCAGGCTTAAGTATGTACGCGGACACTCCTATGGGAAAAGTAATTTATGATTGCCTACTTGAGGCAACACGTTATATCGCGCAAAATGTACCATTGAATTACTACAAAAATTAAATATGGGAAAAAGAAAACGTAGAGGAAAGCTTAACTGGCGTTCCAAGAAAGCAAATAAAGGCAGAAAACCCTGTTTAGGTTAAACTCCTACATATGGTTTTACTCTGGATTTTAGCCAGTACATTTTTAGTAAGTTTAATATCTTTAGTAGGCATTTTTACCCTGGCTATAAAGGATAATTTGCTGCATAAGATCCTTTTTTGTCTAATCGGCTTCTCTGCCGGGGCCCTCATCGGCAGTGCCTTTTTGCACATCCTTCCGGAATGCCTGGAAAACAACAAAAGCAATGTTGTTTTTTCTTACCTGATTCTTGGAATCATTATTTTCTTCCTTATGGAAAGATACCTGCATTGGCGGCATTGCCATGAGGAGGGTGCTTGCAAAACCCATGCCTTTACTTATTTAACATTAGTTGGAGACGGATTCCATAACTTTATTGACGGTATGGTAATTGCCGCAAGTTTTACGGTGTCAATAAAGCTTGGGTTAGTTACTACTTTGGCGGTTATCTTGCATGAGATTCCCCAAGAGTTGAGTGATTTCGCGGTATTGGTTTATGGCGGGTTTACCAAGAAAAAGGCATTATTATTTAATTTTGCTTCAGCGCTTATGGCTATGATTGGGGCAGTAATAGGATTTTTTTTAACAGGCTTAAGCGTGAATTTTTCAAACTTTATTTTGCCAATTACTGCCGGAGGGTTTATCTATATCGCAACTAGCGATCTCATTCCGGAGCTGCATAAAGAAAATGACCTTAAACGCTCAACTGCTGCTTTTTGTGCCTTTTTGCTGGGGATAGCATTCATGGCATTAGCGAAGAAATTCTTACCAGGGTAATTAAAACATTTAAAGATTTTTATGAAGATAAAAGCGTTGGCTCTGATTTCTGGCGGCCTGGATAGCCTATTGGCGGCAAAACTTATTAAAGATCAGGGCGTGGAAGTAATTGGCCTGCATTTTAAAATTCCTTTTTGTAAAATAGACATAAAGAAAAGTTTTCCCGATATTGGTATAAGAATAATCGAAGTGAATTTAAGTAATGAATTTCTTGAAGTGGTGAAAAATCCTCACCACGGATTTGGGTCTAATATGAACCCTTGCATTGACTGCAAGATCCTTATGTTTACTAAAGCTAAAGAAATGCTTTCTGAATTAGGCGCTAGTTTTGTCATTACCGGTGAGGTGCTTGGGCAGCGCCCGATGTCTCAGAATAAACAGGCATTAAGGTTAATTAAGCGGAAAAGCGGCCTGGATGATTTATTACTCCGGCCATTATCAGCTAAGTTTTTCCCCGAAAGCGTTGCCGAGAAGCAAGGGTGGGTAAAAAGAGATGGACTCTTGGATTTCAACGGCCGCAGGCGTAATCCACAAAAGAAATTAGCTCAAGAGTTGGGCATTGTTAAATACGCACAGGCTGCCGGAGGATGCTTGTTAACTGATCCATGTTTTTCTAAAAGGCTAGAAGAGTTATTGGCGCATAAAGAGCTAAATTTGGATAATCTTGAACTATTAAAAATTGGCAGGCATTTTCGTATAAGTAAAAATACTAGATTTGTGGTAGGTAGAAACGAGTCTGAGAATATGCAACTTATGAAACTAGTTAAGCCTGGTGATTATTTATTTCATGCGCAAAACGATTTAGCTGGGCCTGTTTCTTTAGCTAGGGGGGTAGTTGATTCTAAGTTGCTTGCACTTTGCGCGCAAATAACAGCGGCCTATTCTGATACTGCGGAAGTTCCTGCAATCGATGTGTTTTATAGGCATCTTCCTACGCTAGAAGAAAAAAAACTTAAAACCCCTTGTGTGCCTAAAAGTGATTTTGTACATTTATTATTATGAAGGAAGCCCAGCTGTATAACGTTTTAGAAAATAAACAGGCGCATTGTTTTCTTTGCGCTCATAGTTGCAGGATTCCCGAAGGGAAATTTGGTTTTTGCCGAGTAAGGCAGAATATAAGAGGAGTTTTATATGCAAATAGTTATGGTAAACTTGTTGCTGTACATGTAGATCCAGTCGAGAAAAAACCGTTTTATCATTTTTTACCAGGGTCGCGTACCTTTTCTATTGCTAGCGCGGGTTGTAATTTTCGTTGTGGATTTTGTCAGAATTGGCAGATCTCTCAGGTTGATTTTGCCAATCAGCAGCTGGGTGAGGATTTTAGCGGTGATAAAGTTGTTAAGGCCGCTAGAGAGAATAATTGCGCAGCAATAGCTTATACTTACACTGAGCCAACAGTATCTTTTGAGTTTGTTTTAGAAACAGCAAGGTTAGCCAGGCTTTCAGGTTTATACAATTTATTTATTACTAACGGTTACTTGAGCCCTGAGGCGATTTTTCTAATTGCTCCATATCTGGATGCAGTTAATATTGATTTAAAATTTTTTAAAGATAGTTCTTATCAGAAAATATGTTCAGGCCGCCTAGCACCGGTTCTTGATTCTATTCGTTTGTTCAAAGAGGCTGGAGTTTGGGTTGAAGTTACTACTTTAGTGATTCCAGGAGAAAATGACGCTCAGGATGAGCTTTCCGGGATTGCTAAATTTATTGCCCGGATAAGCAAAGATATCCCCTGGCATATCTCTAGCTTTCATGCGGATTATAAATTTAAGCATTATCCTGATACTTGCGAAACTACCATGAAATTAGCTTATGATTTAGGTAAAAAAGAAGGATTACATTATGTTTATGCTGGTAACGTCTATGGCTGGGGCCAGGATACTTTTTGCCCAGTATGCAAAAAGCTTCTCATTAAAAGAGATGGGTTTAGAATCGAGCAATTACATATTACGCAGGATAAATGTGAATTTTGCCAGGTAAAATTAGCCGGGGTTTTTAGTGTTGACAGCTCCAGCGTAAAGGGTTAAAATAATATGAAATGATAAATAAAGCCAACCAATTTGATCCAAGGAAATGCGTTATTTTCTTTGATTTTGATAACACCATTGCTACTTGTGATGTTTTTGATAATATGCTTTTACTTTTTTCCCGTGACGACCGTTGGGTGGAGTTGGAAAAAAGGTGGACAAGCGGAAGAATAGGCTCAAAAACTTGCTTGGAAGGCCAACTCCGCGGCATGGATTTAGATAAAAAATCTTTGGATGCTTATCTACCCAAGATAAAACTTGACCCTTATTTTAAACAGCTTTACAAATTTCTGCAGGCCAAAAAAGTAAAAACTTTTATCTTAAGCGATAATTTTGATTATATAATCAACCGGATTCTTTCGGTTAATGGGATAAAAAACCTTAAGGTTTATGCTAACAAACTCAGCTTTCCTCGGGGTAAAGTTGCTACAGAGTATCCTTATAAAAATAAAGATTGTCAAATTTGCGCGCATTGTAAGACAAAAAATCTTTTGGCAAAAGCGCCAAAAGATTATCTAATAATTTACGTTGGCGATGGCTCAACAGACATTTGTCCGGCTAAGCATGCTAATGTTGTTTTTGCAAAGGACAATCTGCTTAAGCATTTCAAGGATAACAAATTAGATTATATGGCTTTTCATAATTTAAAAGATGTGTTTGTCTACTTAAAAAGCAAATTAAAATGAATAGAAAGCAATTGACCGCGGCACTTAAGAAATCTTAAATTTCATGTATGCTGGATAGATCTATTCGTGTATTGAATTTTGATAATAGCGTTATCCGTCAGCTCACGCTTCTTAACCGTTATCAAACTGAAGTAATCGATTTTACTGGTCTGGCTCCTTCAGCCAGGTTTTTTATGTCAGGGGGCATGCGAGGAAAAATAGCAGATTCTCTTAACTTCCAAGAGAAAAATCATCCTACCTTTTTAGGTTCGGGAGATTTCCATCATATTAGTGAAATATTAACAGCTCAGATTAATGAGCCTGCTTGTTTGGTTGTATTTGATTTTCATCCAGACTGGGATATTTTGCCTCCGCGTTTCGGCTGTGGGTCATGGGTTAGCCAGGCTTTAAAAAATAGGAATATTTCTAAATGCCTACTTATCGGCATGGGTTCAGACGATTTATCCGGGTTCGCATTGCTAACAGGTGATTTGGCTGCTTTAGCCGCTAACCGCCTAGAAATTTATCCTTTCAGGCATAAACCCAGCCGGGTTTATTTTAGGGCTATCGCAGAAAATAATTCAATTGTTACCAAAAAATATTTTCTCTCAAACAGGATTATATGGCATGAGCTGGAAAAAGAAGATTTAGCTGAGTTTACCTTGAAATTGATCAAGCAATTGCCTACGCAAAGGGTGTATATCTCAATAGATAAAGATTGCCTCAAAAGTGATTTTGCGCTTACCAACTGGGAGGAAGGGGCTTTACGTTTGGATCAACTTTTAGTTATGCTTAGGCTTATGCGTGAGAATTTAGATATAATCGGCTTAGATGTGGTAGGAGACTATTCAGTTCCAGTAATCTCTGGAAGGCTCAAAGCCGCGCTATCCAGGCTGGACCATCCCAAAAAACTTGCAGTAGATAATTGCCCTGAGGATTTAATCCAAAAGGTCAATGAACAGGCCAACCTTCAGATTCTTCAAGAACTGTTTTCTTAAATCTTATATTTTTCAAAAAAGGCTACAGTTTTCTCGGCAACTTTATCTCTTTCCTGGTCGGCAATAATAATGTGGTAGGAGTTTTCGAATAGCACAACTTCTTTATTTTGGGAGCCGATATGATTATAGATATAATAGGAGTTTTTGGGGCTGGTTACGTCATCATCTTTCGCCTGCAACAGCTGTATGGGTGTAGTCATACTCGGTAATATCTTCATCACGCATTTTGCCAATAAATGGTTTTGCTGCATACTGGATACCGGTATAACTGAGTAGCCATATAGGTGAACTTTGCTATAATCGAATAAATCCGATTTTGTGTAAAAACTTTCAATTCTTGATCTCAGTCTTTCATTTTTAATCCCATAAGGATATCCTTCTTTAAGATAAAAATAATATTGCAAGGGTGTTTTAAAGATTAGAGGTAAAAGAATTCTTAGTTTTGGGTTTGCCCAGCCGTCAAAAAATAGGGTGGGAGAGAAACAGTTCAGTGCTTTCACTTTATGAGGGAATTCATGCGTTAATAATATTCCGATTAAGGCGCCAAAAGATAATCCAGCCACAAAGATGTTCTCGTAGTCATTGGTATATTTAAGAAATTCATTACGTATAGAGCTATAGATATCCTGCCAGGTTGTTCTTTTAAGGCAAGATATGGATTTATCGTGGTTGAGCATTAAGGGCGCAGCCACGGAAAATCCCTGTTTATTTAAACACTTGCCAATAGAGCCCATTTCCTTAGGTGTCCCGGTAAGCCCGTGGATTAAAAAGCATAAGTTTTTCCCCCCGGGTAAGAAAAAGCTGGAATCGGGTATGCCGGTAATTAAGCGTTTGTCTTCTTTAGTTGAAAAAATTATCATAGTATTCTTTTTAAAGCTGCTTGAGTTTCTTGATTATATTGCTTAAGTCAACGTTATTTAAAAATGTGCTTGTACTTAAGGTTATTGTTCTTTCTGCGATCAGGCGAGCATGCGCACAATCAGCATTAGGGACAATATCTTTTAAATAAGCATAGTCGGTAATTGCCCGCAAATACACTTGGGATACCCCCAGGCCGGAATACTTGAAAATATTTAGCGCAGAGTTTCTTTTTTCTGCTGTTTCAAAAATGATAGTAAGGTAAGGGTAGCTTG
The DNA here is from genome assembly GCA_037134795.1 of Candidatus Omnitrophota bacterium. Lineage (GTDB taxonomy): Bacteria > Omnitrophota > Gorgyraeia > Gygaellales > Profunditerraquicolaceae > UBA6249. The sequence continues at coordinate 30,905 of JBAXLM010000001.1, forward strand.
CTTTTGTCTGCGCCAATTCTGTAATTGGCTTGATCGCGGGAAACTCCTCAAGTCTTTTTAAATAAAAATTCACCTTTTCCCTTTGTTTATCCATTTCTTTGTTTAAGTAAGGGAAATTAAGATGTCCGATATATTCCCTGAAAGCAGAAACTTTATGTACGGGGAAATTAGGCTCGAAATATTCTCCCATTGCTTTTATGGGGTTTTTGCGTATTAGCCAGAATATCTGGGGTAATCTAAAGGCAAACCAAAATAAAGCCGGTTGATAAAAAATACTATAAGCAAACAACTCTATTATTTTTAAATATTCAGAAAAAATATCCGTAGGCATAATTTCTTTTGCGGTCTTAACTAAGAGTTGGGCATATTTTGCTTGGCTGGTTAAAGCTATCCCGCCTTCATAAATAGTCAGGCCTTTTCCCCGGCAAAGGCTGAAAAAAGAAAACTCTCCAATTGTGCCTGTTTTTTTGTTTTGATATTCAGCTCCTAAGCTTTGCGCGCAGTCTTCAATAATGAAAATATTATTTTCTTTAGTTATTTTTTTAATGTTTTCTAGCTCTAAGGGGATGCCGGCTAAGTGCACGGCGAGGATTGCCAGGATGTCTTTATCTAGAGCGCAGATCTGGCGTAGTTTATCTATATCAAAATCAAAATTATCCTGGTTTATGTCGCAAGGCATTATTTTTAAGCCGGCCCTTTTTATTGCTAAAGGAATTAGCGGGCAGGTAAACGCAGGGATGATTACTGTTTTTTTGCCGGAGAGTTTTTTTATGCTTTCTAGGATTAAGTAGAACGCAGCGGTTCCGGAGTAGGTAAGTAAGGCAGCTGGGACGTTTAAGTATTTTTTAAAATCCTCTCCTAGTAACCCTTTAGGGAGTTTTTTAAAAAGCGGGGGGATTAAGTCTTTGGTTTTAATCGGCCAGCCTGCGGTTGGCGGGATTTCTCTAATTAGGCTCAAATTTAGCTTCCTTTTTTCTCACACACTTATCTATTCTATGCTAAAATAGCAGAAATTCAAGCTAACTCTGTGGTTCTGCGGTTCTCTAATCTATGCCTGAGATTAATTACAAGATATTCGACAATATAAATAAGATTGATAAAAAAGACTGGGATGCTGTTTTCGGCGATATTCCAGAGAGTTACCCGTTTTATAGGGTCCTGGGTAATTCCGAACTTGTTGAGTTTGTTTTTTATTACTTAGTTATCTATCGTAATAATGAAATCGTGGTTATTGCTCCATTGTTTAGCGCAGATTTTAATCTAGACATCGCGGTTGAAGGATTGTTTGCCAGAATGATTAAGTTAATGCGTAAGGTTTTCCCGCGCTTTTTGATGCTTAAGGCATTATTCTGCGGTTCTCCTTTTGGGGAGTATGGAGTTTTGGGGATTAGGGATGGTTTTCGGTTTGATCCTGAACTTGTCCCGCAGCTTTTAGCAGGCATGAAAGATTTAGCGCTTAAGATCGGCGCTCCTTTGACTATTTTTAAAGATTTTTTAAAAGATAGCACGTTGTTATTGGATGTTTTGAGGCGTAAAGGATTTACTAAAGTAGAGAGTTTTCCTAATGTGCTTCTAGATTTAAGTTTTTCTTCTTTTGAGGGGTATCTTAAAAGCCTGGGTAGTTCCACGCGCAAAAATTTAAACAAGAAGCTAAAGCAGGCCTCTGCCCGGGGTAATATTGAAGTCAAGGTAGTTAAGGATGTGGGTAACCAGATTGACCAGGTAATTGGACTTTATGAGAATACTTATCATGGGGGTTCAACAAAGTTTGAGCGTTTGACTAAGAAGTTTTTTTTACAGGTATCCGAGGATCTATCTGAGCACACGCGATTTTTTCTCTACTATGTAGATGGCGAGTTGGCTGCTTTTAATCTCTGTTTTATCTACAAAGATTTACTCATTGATAAATTTATCGGTTTCAATTATGATATATCTAATCAATATAATCTGTATTTTTTTAGTTGGGCGTATAATATTAAGTGGTGCATAGATAATTCTTTGCGCTATTATCATCCGGGACAGACGGATTATGAGCCGAAGATCAGGTTGGGCGGGAAGATTATTCCGCTTTATGCTTATTTAAAGCATAGAAATGTTTTTTTTAACCTTTTACTTAAATTACTTGCGGTATTGTTAAAACCTGGTAATTTTGATAAGGATATCAGAAAATAGAATCTATGTTTAAGAAGAAGGTTACGCTAAAAATATTGCTGTTACTTATTACAAGTGACGTTTTGGAAACGGCAATACATTTCTTTTTCAAAAAGAGCGCTTTAGCTCAAATTCAGTTTTCGGTAGTTGATTCTGGTAGCGCGATAGTTTTCTTTAAAGCGGTTTTTTCTTCGCCATTTTTATGGGCCGGATTATTAATGGCAGCTACAGTATTTATTATCTGGTCTACGATTCTTTCTAAGATAGATTTAAGTGTAGCCGTGCCTATTGCAAGTTTTAGCTATATTCTTGTTCCGGTGGTTTCGGTTATCTTCCTGCATGAGCAGATCTCTGTTTTGAGGTGGGTGGGGATATTGTTTATTCTTACGGGGGTTATCTTTGTTTCTTTAAGCAGTAAAGAAAGGCTTGCGAGAGAGTAAATGAGAGAAGGCTTGTTGATTATTCTTTTTATGATTGCCTTAACCAGCTTATGCGATACGGCAAATCAGTTGTTTTTAAAGTCTGCGATAGACTCTTTAAATTTTCCGGTTAAATTTAGTTTTAGAAATATTTTTAAATTTTTTTTCCAGTTATTGGCTAAGCCGCGAATCTGGCTGTGTTTTGTTTTTAGCGTCGTGTCTCTGTGTATTTGGTTATTGGTACTTTCCAAGGCAGATCTTAATTTTGCCTTTTCTGCCGACAGTATGCATTATATCTTCATTGCTTTGGCAGCCAGGTTTATTTTAAAAGAGAAATTCAGCCATTTGCGCTGGTTGGGTACCGGGTTAATCGTTGTGGGGATAGTTTTTGTGAGTTTAAGTTAAAATTTGGAGATTGAATATGGATGCTAAGATCATAGCGTTAATAGTTTTTATTATTGCTTACACGCTCTTTGTAATTCTTCCGCAGAGGCGCACAATAATTGCTTTGGCCGGCAGCCTGTTGCTGGTTCTAACCCAGGCGATTTCTTTTAAGGATGCGTTTTTGGCGGTTAACTGGAATGTGATGGGAATTTTTGTCGGCACTTTAATCCTTGCGGATGTATTTATGCAGAGCAGGGTTCCTGCTTATATTGCCGAAATAGTTGTGGATAAGGCTAAAAGCACAGCTTGGGCGATTTTGTTTATCTGTATTTTAAGCGGTTTTATTTCTGCATTTGTGGAGAATGTCGCCACAGTATTGATTGTGGCGCCTATTGCCCTGGCTTTAGCCAAGAAACTAAAAATTAATCCTACGAACATGATGATTGCTATTGCTTTATCAAGCAACCTTCAGGGTACCGCTACTTTAATTGGGGATCCGCCAAGTATGCTTTTGGGAGGTTTTGCTAAAATGAACTTTGGGGATTTCTTTTTTTATCGCGGTAAGCCCAGTATATTTTTTGCTGTAGAGCTGGGGGCATTTTTTTCTTTCTTTGTGCTTTATTTTATTTTCAGAAAGCACAAAGAGAAAACACAGCTTATTCCGGTGGAGAAGGTAAAAAGCTGGGTACCCACTATTTTATTGGTAAGTTTAATTGTTTTGTTGGCACTTTCTTCATTTTTTGATGCTAATTTCAGCTCTTTGGCCGGGCAAATTTGTATGGTTTTTGGCATTATTGCTTTGATCTGGGAAAAATTTATTAATAAATCTTCCATAAGGAGCGGCCTTAGGAAACTTGATTGGGATACGACATTCTTTCTGATGGGTATTTTTATTATTGTCGGGGGGATTTCGCTTACCGGATGGATTCAGGTTTTAGCTAATTATCTGGCCAGCCTGGTAGGTGGCAATATATTCTTAGGCTATACCGCGATAGTATTCCTATCGGTAATCCTTTCGGCATTTATCGACAATGTTCCTTTCTTGGCAGCTATGCTTCCTGTGGCCATGATTATGGCGGATAAATTGCAGATCAATCCTTCTTTATTACTTTTTGGTTTATTGATTGGCACTAGCCTTGGCGGTAACATAACTCCTATCGGAGCTTCGGCTAATATTGTTGTCTGTGGCTTACTTAAAAAAGAAGGCTATCCGGTTAAATTCACGCATTTTATGAAAATAGGTATTCCTTTTACCATTGTCGCGGTAACTGCGGGTTATTTATTTATCTGGTTTATCTGGCGTTAGACGGGAGTTAGATATGCCCAATGATCATGCTTGCTGCTCAAACTCTGGCAGAGGTATTTTTAAGAATAAGTTATTTTTAATTTTTGTTTTTACGCTTGCCTTAGTTTTGCTATCGTATATTTTTCCAGCGTTAGTTTCCTTCCGCAAAGTTTTATTTTCTTATTTCAAATCTATCTGGTGGGCAGTAGCTTTGGGTTTATTCCTAGGGGGGATGATTGATTATTATATCCCTCGGGAGTATATCTCCAAGGTTTTATCTAGAAAATCTCCGCTTACTATTGTTAATGCAGTGCTCTTGGGATTTTTAATGAGTGCCTGTAGCCATGGGATATTAGCCTTGTCTATCCAATTGCATAAAAAAGGGGCATCTAACCCGGCAGTGGTAAGTTTTCTTTTAGCTAGCCCCTGGGCGAATTTTGCCGTAACCATGATGCTTTTAAGCCTTTTTGGGCTAAAAGGCCTTTTTATTATTCTTGCAGCCGTAATTATTGCTTTGAATACAGGTTTTATATTTCTTTTCCTTGAGAAAAAAGGATTGATCGAGAAAAACAAGAATATCGTAGAGGTCTCTAAAGATTATTCAATCCGGGAAGATTTTCGTAAGCGAATAAGGAATTATAAATTTAACCGGGCTTCTTTAAATAATGATTTAAGAGGGGTCTTTAGTGGGTCAATCGCATTATCTCAAATGGTGCTTTGGTGGATAATTCTAGGCATGCTTTTAGCTAGCCTTGCTGGCGCGTTTATTCCAGTGCATTTCTTCCATAGATTTATGGGCCCGACTTTTTTGGGATTAATAGTTACATTAACTTTAGCTACGGTAATTGAGGTTTGCTCTGAAGGTTCAAGCCCTCTGGCATTTGAGATTTATCGGCAGAGCCAAGCTTTAGGTAATAGTTTTGTATTTTTAATGGCGGGGGTAGTTACCGATTATACAGAGATTGGTTTACTTTGGGCTAACGTGGGAAGGCGCGTGGCTTTATGGATGCCGCTGGTCAGTGTTCCGCAGGTAATACTTGTGGGGTATTTGTTTAACAAATTAATAAAATAAAAATTTCTTGACAAATGATACTATTATGGTATCATTTAACTAATGTAGAGGAGGTGATTAAAAATGTTGGTAACGATAAAATATATGCTGAGGCCGGTAGCTCACTGTAAAGAAGGCTGCAGTAGATTGTCCCGGGCACGACGTTAAACTACCCATTGTTTTTATAAATTATAAATAAGGATTAGGAGTTTTTAATGAAATTGATAACCAGGAATACGGATTACGCGTTACGCGCGCTTTGTTATATTGCCAAACAAGATAAATCAAAAGTAAGCGCAGAAGAATTGGTTAATAAGCTTGGAGTGCCGCAGCCGTTTATGCGTAAGATTTTGCAGTTATTAAGTAAAAATAAAGTGCTGGAGTCTTCCAAAGGCCAAAACGGCGGATTTAAATTACGCATTCCTGCTGGGAAAATTTATTTATTCAAGATAATGCGCATTTTTCAAGGTGAAGTAGTTTTAAACGCATGTTTCTTAAAAAAGAATATCTGCCCTAACAAAGGTAAGTGTGTCTTAAGAGATAAAATAAAAAGTATCGAGAATGATGTATTCAGGCAACTTAAGGCAATTAATATCGCTTCATTGCTATGAAGGCGCTAGGGTATATAAAGGGGGTGTTCAATGTTTTGCTATCAGTGTGAACAGACAGCGGGTGGAAGTGGTTGCACAAAACTTGGCGTTTGCGGCAAGAATGAAGATATCCAGAGCCTTCAGGATACTCTTTTATACGGTTTAAAAGGCATTGCGGCGTATGCTTATCATGCCCGGGAACTTGGTGTCCATGAAGAAGAGGTGGATGCGTTTATGCATGAGGCACTTTTTAAAACCGTGACTAATGTTAGCTTTGATTTAAACCAGTATCTGGATTTAGTTTTAAAATGCGGAGCAGTTAATTTAAAAACTATGGAGGTGCTGGATAGGGTACATACGCAAAAATTTGGCAATCCTGTTCCTACCGCGGTTGAAACCGGAACCAAAGCTGGGCCTGGTATTTTAGTTACCGGGCATGATTTACTTGATCTTTATGAGTTACTTAAACAAACCGAAGGAAGCGGAGTAAATGTTTATACGCATAGCGAGATGCTTCCTGCGCATGGATATCCTGAGCTTAAGAAATTTAAACATTTAGTAGGTAATTATGGCGGTGCTTGGCAGGAGCAGAAGAAAGAGTTTAATGCTTTTAGTGGCGCGTTGCTTGCTACGACTAACTGTATATTAATCCCTCCGGAAAGTACTTATCTAAATAGGTTATTTACTATAGGTATTACTGGTGTGCCGGGCGCAACGCATTTAAAATCCAGGGATTTTAAAGCTTTAATTGAAAAAGCTAAATCTTTACCGCCTTTACCTGAAGCATCCGGTAAAAAGATCTGGACAGGTTTTCATCACACAGCAATTTTAGGTTTAGCTGATAAAATTGTTAGTTTAGTTAAGCAAGGTAAGATTAAACATTTCTTTTTAATCGGCGGTTGTGATGGAGCTAAGCCCGGTAGAAATTATTATACTGAGTTTGCCGAAAAAGTACCTAAGGATTGTGTAATTCTTACACTTGCTTGCGGAAAATACCGGTTTAACAAACTGGATTTCGGTGATATTGAAGGAATTCCTAGGTTAATTGATTTAGGCCAGTGTAACAATGCTTATTCTGCGGTTCAGGTAGCGGTAGCTTTAGCTAAGGCGTTTAACTGCACGGTAAATGAATTGCCTTTAACTTTAGTGCTATCTTGGTTTGAGCAAAAAGCAATTGCCATTCTGCTTACTTTGCTGTATCTTAATATTAAAGGAATTTATATCGGCCCGACACCGCCGGCTTTTCTATCCAGAAATGTTTTTGCTGTTCTGCAAGATAAATTCGACTTAAAGTTAGTCAGTACGCCAGGCGAGGATTTAAAGAAAATATTAAAAAAATAGCGGGGAGGTAAACATGGCAGATTTAAAAGACCTATTGCAGAGCGCGGATTGGAAAACTGAAAAACATGTTCCGGTTATTGATGCGCCGGAGAAAATAAAAAAGGGTGAGGTTCTAAAACTAGAAGTAAGCGTGGGCAAGCAGATAGCCCATCCTAATACTACTGAGCATCATATTAAGTCTATTGAGGTATATTTTTTGGCAGCGGGTGAAAAATTCCCTTATCAGGTGGCCCGTTTTGAATTTAACACACACGGCGAATCTGTCCAGGGGCCGAATACTAGTACGATATTTTCCGAGCCAAAAGTAACCACATCTTTTAAAACTGAAAAAAGTGGCCTGATTATGGCTACATCCTATTGCAATATCCATGGTATTTGGAAAAGTGAAAAGGAAATTAAAATAGAATAAAAGATAGAACTTAAAAGAGGAGGTAAATATGTGTTGTATGTCAAAGATCTCGTCAATAATAGCTGTTATTCCAATCGCGCTTCTTCTGGCTTTGAGTTTTTTTGTTTTGTTATCAATTAATAAAGCGCAGACAAAAGTATTAAAGATTTTTGGTTATGCAGTTGCTGTTATCTTATGGTTAGCTGTTGCAACGATTATTTTAGGTGGAGTCTATGGGTTAGCTAAAGGCGGTGATAAGGCAAAATGCATGATGCAGAAAAAGATGATGATGCAGAATGCCCAGGGAATGCCAGGAATGCTACCGGAACAGAAGGTTGGAAAGGGGAATTAATGAGTAAATATAAATGCTTAGTTTGCGGCTATATCTACTATCCTAGTGCGGGTGATCCAGAGAATGGAATTGCTCCGGGGACAAGTTTTGAAGATTTACCAAATACTTGGGTTTGCCCTGAATGCGGCGTAGGCAAAGATCAATTTGAAAAAATAGTTTAAAGGTTTTAACGCACATTAGGGCCTGCTTAAGGCTTAAAATATATGCCCGCGGAAATCAAAGCTAAAATAAAAGAAGTTATCCAGCGTAACTATAACGTGAAGAGTTTTCGCTTGGAGATTACTGATACATTAGATTTTAAAGCCGGGCAATTCCTTTCTGTTACGCTGGATAACGATCCTAAACTAAAAAGATATCTTTCGATATCTAACTCTCCTACTGAAAAAGGTTATCTTGAGTTTACCAAGAAAATAACTCAGAGTGATTTTTCGCGAATGCTTAATAGTTTAAAAACTAATGATCAGGTAACTATCCAATATCCTTTTGGAAAATTTGTTTTAGATGAGAGCGCGCGTAAAATTGCTTTTTTATCCGGGGGTATAGGTATAACTCCTATTAGAAGTATCTCCAAATATGTTGTGGATAAGAAATTAGGGATAGAGATCGTATTAATTTATTCTAACCGCACTGCAGGCGATATTGTTTTTAAAGATGATTTTGATGCTATGGCGAATGAGTATCCGCTTTTAAGGGTAGCGCATGTATTGTCTGTTGCTGAAGCAAATTTTAAATGTACTGTTGGCCGTATTAATAGCGAGGTTATAAAAAACGAAATTCCGGATTACCAACAAAGAAAGTTTTATCTTTGTGGCCCGCCTCAGATGGTGGAGGCAATGCGCAAAATACTGGCGGAAGATTTAAATTTGCCGACAGAAAAAATAGTTACAGAAAACTTTCAAGGTTATTAGGGGGTAAAGTTATGGCTGCCATACAAATATTACCTGGAATATATTCAGTAGGTGTGGTGGATTGGAATGTACGTAATTTCCACGGGCACACCTATACTACGGCCAGGGGTTCTTCTTATAACGCCTATCTTATTATCGATGAGAAGGTCGCTCTTATCGATACTGTTTATGGCCCGTTTGCCCAAGAATTAATCTCAAATATTAAAGAAATCATCCCTCTTGAAAAAATAGATTATATTATCGCTAATCATGTTGAAACAGACCACTCAGGAGCTTTGCCCAGCCTTATGCCGCTTTGCCCGAAGGCTAAGATTTTGGGCACGGCTAAATGCAAAGAAGGGCTGTATAAACATTATTACCAGAACTGGGATTTTCAGGTTGTTAAAACTAACGATACGCTAAAATTAGGCAAGCGTACGCTTAGTTTTATTGAGGCGCCGATGATCCATTGGCCGGATAGCATGTTTACGTATTCTGCTAGCGATGCTCTGCTTATGCCTAATGATGCTTTTGGCCAGCATTTTGCAGCGAGCGAAAGATTTGATGATCAGGTTGATCAATGCAGCTTGATGGAAGAGGCAGAAAAATATTACGCCAATATCCTTTGGCCTTTAGGATCGGTAATCTTAAAAAAAATCGAAGAGGTTAAAAATTTAAATATCCCGATTAAAATAATTGCACCCAGCCATGGGATTATCTGGCGTAAAGATCCGGGTAAGATAATTAATGCTTATGTTTCCTGGGCTAAAGGAGAAACTAAAAATAAAGTGGTTATTGTTTATGAAACTATGTGGGGCGCGACTGCTCAGATGGCTAGAAAAATTGCTGAGGGCCTTACTGCTTCGCAAGTAGAGGTTAAGCTTTATAATGTGGCTGAAAGTGATCGCACCGAGATAATTACGCAGATGTTATCCGCTAAAGGTTTTTTATTTGGATCTTCTACGCACGACAATGATATGTTGCCTAACATTGCCGCATTCTTAGAGATAGTTAAAGGTTTAAAAGCCAAGGGGAGACTGGTGAGTTTTTTTGGCTCTTTCGGCTGGGGTGGCGGAGCAGTTAAGGAGATGTCTGAGATGCTTAAGGATAGCGGTGTGGATTTAAATCAACTTGCGGGGATATCTTTCAAATATGTTCCTGATAAAAACGAATTAAAAAGCTGTTTTGAATTTGGAAGTAATTTTGCTAAGCTCTTGAAATAGGGCAAAATAAAATGCAGCAAATTCCGACTCAAGTCATCGATTTTTTAAGTGCCCAAAGTTTTGTGATTGTTTCTTCTTTGGATAAAAACGGATTTCCCCATAGTTCCTGCAAGAATATAGTTAAGCTTGACCCTCTAGGGGAAGTTTATCTGATTGATGTTTATAGCGGTATAACCGGGGAGAATATAAAGCGTAATTCCCAGGTAAGTATCAGCGCTGTTGACGAGCATAAATTTGCAGGTTTTTGCCTGAAAGGTAAAGCTAAAATTTTACCCGATGACCATCTCAGCCAGGAGATTATCAAATCCTGGGAAGATAATATTACATCGCGGTTAACTCAAAGGCTCCTGAGGAATTTAGCTCAAGATAAAGCCCATAATCATCATCCGGAAGCTAGCCTGCCAAAACCAAAACATCTTATTATTATGGAAGTAGAAGAGATAATTGATCTTGCTCCATATCATTTAAGAAAGAAAGGCATAGATGGCTAAAAGCATTAAAGTTTATAGCACCCCTACATGCCCCTGGTGTGTTCGGGTTAAGCAATTTTTGAAAGAGAATAATATAAATTTCCAAAGTATTGATGTTTCTGCTGACAAGGCAGCTGCTGATGAGATGATGAAGAAAACCGGACAAATGGGTGTACCGGTATTAGATATTGATGGCGAGATTATTGTAGGGTTTGATAAAGCGAAAATAAGCAGATTATTAGAGATATAGATTTGCGGTAGGCAGGGACTCGCAAATAAAATTTTTCTAACTAATAAGTTGCAGACAACTTTTGTAGTGGTACAATTAGAACAGAAGAATAGAACAAGGATAATACTTAAAAATGGAGAAAAAATGAGAGAAAGAATCGAAAAGGCTTTAGATAAGGTTAGGCCAATGTTAGCAGCAGATGGCGGTAATGTAGAGTTAGTTGAAGTAACTAGCGACGGGATAGTTAAATTAAAGTTAAAGGGAAGTTGTAGCTGTTGTCCGATGAGTTCGATGACCCTAAAGAATGGGATTGAAAAAATACTAAAGCAGGAAGTTCCTGAAATCAAAGAAGTCGTGGCATTATAAAGTTTTTTCGTGATAACTCTTTCGAAGAAACTTTCTTGTCTTAAGCGCATAATTTCCGGTTATAAATCATGCGTAATTGCTTTTTCCGGCGGCCAGGATAGTGGTCTTTTACTTAAAATTTGTTCTCTAGTTTTACCCAAAAATAAGTTTTTGGCAGTTACCGCTGTTTCTGAAACTTATCCTTTGGCGGAATTAGCTAAGGCAAAAATACTGGCTCGCGACATAGGCGTAAGCATCAAGGTAATTAAAACCGCAGAGCTAGATAACAAAAAATTCTCGGATAATTCTATTTCGCGTTGTTATTTTTGTAAGAAAGAGCTTTTTTCAAAGTTAATTTTAATTGCTAAGCATAATAAATTAAATTTTGTAATAGATGCCAGCAATATTTCGGATAATTTAGATTATCGCCCGGGGAATATTGCCAAGAAAGAACTGGGTATTAAATCTCCATTATTGAAAGCGGGTTTTAGCAAACAAGATATCTGTAAATTAAGCAAGAAACTAGGTTTGCTTAGTTGGAATAAGCCTAGCCTGGCTTGTCTTGCTTCTCGGATACCCTATGGTATTAAGATTACTGCCGGCTTGCTTAAGCGCATTGACCAAGCCGAGGTATATTTGGTTTCCTTAGGTTTTAAGGTTGTGCGTTTACGTCATTATAATGGGCTTTGCCGTATTGAGGTGGGTAAAAACGAAATTCCGCGTTTACTAAATAAACGTCAGGAGATTGTGAGCAAGTTAAAAAAATTAGGTTATAATTATATTACTCTAGATTTAGAAGGGTATCGTACGGGAAGTTTAAATGAGGTGATTAAGAAATGAAAAAAGTGTACTTAGATTATGCGGCAACTACCCCGACAGATCCGGAAGTAGTTTCTGCTATCGAGCCTTATTTCTTTGAGAAGTTCGGTAACCCCTCAAGTTTACATGCTTATGGCCAAGAGGCTAAAAAGGCAGTAGAGGATAGCCGTGAAAGTTTAGCGGGATTTATTAATGCTTTGCCTGAGGAGATCATCTTTACTTCCGGTGGAACAGAGTCAGATAATTATGCGCTTTTCGGAGCTGCTTACGCGTTGGAGAAAAAAGGTAATCATATTATTACTTCGGTTATTGAGCATCACGCTATTAGCGAACCGGCTAAGTTATTAGAAAAAAAATGTTTTAAGGTTACTTATCTCAAAGTCGATAAAGACGGTTTGGTTTCTTGCGATGATTTAAAGAAAGCAATTACTGATAAGACTATTTTGATCAGTGTTATGCAGGCGAATAACGAGATCGGAACACTCCAGCCAATTGCGCAACTTGGTAAGATCGCCCGCGAAAAAGGAATTTATTTCCATACTGACGCAGTACAGACAGTTGGGCATATTCCAATAGATGTGGATCAGCTTAATGTAGATATGCTTTCGCTTTCCGCGCATAAATTTTACGGGCCCAAAGGAGTAGGCGCTTTATATGTTAGAAAAGGGATACGTATTGATACTTTTTTACGTGGGGGCGACCAGGAAAGAGGCAGGCGCGCCTCAACGCTTAATACCACCGGAATAGTAGGATTAGGCAAAGCAGTAGAATTATGCCAGAAACAGATGGGAGTTGAAATTAAATTTCAAAGTTCTTTACGCGATAGGCTGATTAAAGAGATTCCCGCAAGGATCCCTGAGGTAAGGCTTAATGGCCACCCTACTAAGCGGTTACCGAACAATGTAAATTTTTCTATTAAATATATTGAAGGAGAATCAATGCTTTTAAGTTTGGATATGTTTGGTATTGCTTGTTCAACTGGCTCAGCGTGCACATCCAGTTCTTTAGAGCCTTCACATGTTTTGTTGGCTATTGGTTTGGATCATGAAACTGCGCATGGCTCTCTTAGGATTACGCTTGGCCGTTGGACTAAAGAAAAAGATATTGATTATCTTTTAGAAAAGCTACCTCAAGTTGTGCAAAAACTCCGCGAGATGTCCCCGCTTTATGAAAAGAAATGAAAGAAAAGATACTTGAGTATTTGAAGAAAAAACACGACTATTTATCCGGTGATGAAATTAGCCATTCTTTAGGCATCAGCCGGCAGGGTTTGTGGAAGCATATTCAGGATTTAAAGGATTCAGGGTATGATATTGTAGCGGTTCCGCATTTAGGGTATCGTCTTGAGTCTTGTCCGGATAGGCTTTTCCCTATAGAAATAGCACATGGGTTAAATACAAAATTTGTTGCTAAAAAAATAAATTATTTTGATTATTTAGTTTCAACCATGAACTTAGCGATGCAACTTGGTATTCAGCAAGCTGGTAATGGCACGCTTGTATTAGCTGAATCGCAAACTAAAGGCCGCGGTAGGTTAGGCAGAAGTTGGTTTTCACCTAAGTATAAGGGGATTTATTTATCTTTGATTTTGAGGCCAAAAATAACGCCTGTGGCTTCACCCATATTAACTCTTCTTACTGCTGTAAGTATTTGCGAAGCAGTAAAAGAGGTTACGGATTTAGATGTGCAGATTAAGTGGCCTAATGACATACTTATTCACAATAAAAAACTTGCGGGTATCCTAACTGAAATGAACGCAGAAGTAGATAAGGTGAATTTTGTAGTTATTGGTATTGGCCTGAATGTAAATAATGACAGGAAGTCTTTAATTGCTGGAGCTACTTCTTTAAAAGAGCAAGTTGGCCGCACAATAAGCCGTATTTTGGTTTTGCAGGAGCTGTTGCGTAGGATAGAAAAAAACTATTCTTTATTAGAAGATAAGGGCAGCGAGATTATAATTGATAAATGGCGTAGTTTTACTATTACTTTAGGAAGGCGAGTCAAAGTTTATTGCCAGAACAAGCATGTTGAGGGCCAGGCTACTGATATTGATCAGGACGGGGGTTTACTCATCCGTAAAGATTCCGGGATAATTCAAAAAGTTATGAGCGGAGATGTAATGCATTGCCGCTAACTGTAAACCATATATAATCTATTGGTTGACAATTAAGCCTCAAGCTTTATAATTATTGTATGTTTAAAATAAAGCTTCTGGCTTTTTTTATTATTCTTGCCGTAATTTTCCCTCCGCTATCTTTTCCCTCTGAAGATGAACCGGTCAACCTAGAGCCGTTGGTTATTACCAAACAAAAACAGTTTCTTTTGAATGCTTACTCGAAAGATCCTGTTGAAAGTAGCGCTTTTAATTATGAATCTGCAGTTGAATCTTTAAGTAGCCTTCCAGTAGATTTGCAAAGTCGTGCATTAAAAAGCGGTATCCAGACGGATTTTTCCTTGAGGGGTTCAACTTTTCAGCAGGTTTTAATTCTACTTAATGGCCAAAGAATAAATGACCCCCAGACTGCGCATCATAACAGTGATATTCCCTTTACTAAAGCAGATATTAAAAAAATAGAGGTAATTCCCGGCGCCAGTTCTTCTTTATTTGGCCCGGATGCTATTGGGGGAGCAATAAATTTTGCGTTGGTTCCGCCTAAAGACAAAAAAACAGTTTGGGAGTTTGGCGTAGGCAACAACCGTAACGGATATGGATTATTCAGTATAAGCGATAAGTTTAAGAATTTGGGCTTCAGGGTTTCCGTAGAAGATGCGCAATCAAAAGGTTTTCGAAATGACACGGATTATAAGAAATTTACGGCATCTTTAAACGCGTCTTTAGATTTACCGAATGGTTTATGGGAAAACAATTTTGGCTATCAGGAGAAGGATTTCGGGGCCTATGATTTTTATACTCCCGGATTAGGTTATCCCTCTCAGGAATGGACCAAAACTTATCTTATTAATAGTGGGCTTACTTTAGATAGCCCGGATTTATTAATTAAACCTAATTTTCTTTGGCGTAGGCATTTTGACAAATTTGTTTTAGACAGAACGCAACTGCGTTCGACTTCCGTTAATAATCATCATACGGATATTTTTACCCCTAGTGTTTATTTCCAAAAAGATATGGGGTTATTTGGTAAGACTGGCTTGGGGCTTGAATGGAGTCAGGAGAGGATTATTTCGTCAAATATGGGCAAGCATATACGTGATCACAGGAGTATATTTCTAGATGATAGTGTAGCAATCGGCCGAAAATGGGATTTAGGTTTTTCTTTGCGTGTGGATGATTTTTCCGATTTTAATATGGAATACACAGGTTCTCTAAGTGCTAAATTTAAACTTACTAATACATCAGCTTTTAATTTTGGTATTTCAAGAAATATACGCGTTCCGTCATTTACTGAACTCTATTATAGCGATTCAACTACAATAGGTAATGTTGATTTGACTGCAGAAAATTCCTGGAATTATCAGGTAGGATTTGAATATAAAGAAGAAGGATTTTTGTCAGCTTTGACTCTATTTTTACGCCAGGAGAAAGAGATGATTGATTGGGTTAGATCTGATCCCGTCCAAAAATGGCAAGCACGAAATTTTACCCGTGATAATGTTTTTGGGGTTGAATATTCCTTACGTAAGAAGATTAATCAGGTTTTAAGTTTGGATGCTTCTTACGCTTATACCAATAAGAGTATAGATAATCAGGGGTATCTTTATAAATATGGCCCAAATTATGCCCAACATTTAATTAATACTGTATTTAGTTTGCAGCTGCCTTTTGGCAGGCAGGAGATAGGGTTTAATTATAAGAAAAGGCCAGCTCGGCGCGGCTGGTTGCTAATGAATGCCGGGTTAAATTATAATTTAACCCAAAATTCGAAGATTTTCTTAAATTCAACTAATCTTTTAAACGTTGAGTATCAAGATATTGAGGGCATACCGCAAGCTGGCAGGTATGTTGAAGCGGGGCTGAGGCTTGAATGGTAAGATATTTAGTTGACAGTTAGGGAAAATAATGTAAAATTATCTCTGTAGTTAGCAAGGGAGTAGAAGTCTTTACCCGTAAGGAGAGAGAATAACACACCTTACGGTTTTTTTATTAATCTAGCCCCTTAAGCTGCTATAATTTTCCTGAAAGGAGGAAACAAAGCAAATGGCAAAAGGTAAAGTAAAGTGGTTTTCCAATCAAAAGGGTTATGGTTTTATTACTCCTGAGAACGGTGCTGATGTATTCGTACATCATACTGCGATCCAGGGTGATGGCTATAAAACTTTAGAGGAGGGCCAGGAAGTTGAGTTTGAAATTGAAAAAGGTCCTAAAGGTGAACAAGCTACTAAAGTAGTGAAGTTATAACCTAACAGGAACAAAGCATCAATGGGGATGGTTCTATTTAGGATCGTCCCCATTTTCTTTTTATTAGCTTTAGGCATTATGTTATAATAAAGGCCATGAAAAAACGCGTAGTCGTAGCTATGAGTGGAGGCGTAGATTCTTCGGTTGCCGCAGCTTTGCTTAAAGCCCAAGGTTATGAGGTAATCGGTGTAACTATGTGTTTTAATTTGGCGGAAGCTAAAACCGGTAAACCCAGCTGTTGCGGCTTAATCGGGATTGAAGATGCCCGGATAGTTGCAGGAAAACTTGGAATTAAACACTATGTTTTAAATCTGGATAAAGATTTCAAACGCGAAGTAATCCAGGATTTTTACCAGGAGTATATCTCCGGCAGGACCCCAAACCCTTGTGTCCGGTGCAATCAATTTATTAAATTTAATATCTTGTTAAAAAAGGCAATTAATTTAGGCGCGCGTTTTTTAGCAACCGGGCACTACGCCAGAATAGTAAAATATAGACAGAATTATTTGCTTAAAAAGGCTAAGGATCTTAAAAAAGACCAATCCTATTTTTTATATCGATTAAATCAATGGCAGCTTAAACATATATTATTCCCATTAGGAAATTTTACTAAACCTAAAGTAAGAAACATAGCAAGAGATCTTGGGCTGAATGTGGCGGAAAAAAAAGATAGCCAGGAGATCTGTTTTTCCCCTGACGGGGATTACGGGGCTTTAATTAAGAGCAGAGGATTAGCTGATATTAAGCCTGGTAATTTGGTAGATAAAGACGGCTTTATTCTTGGGGTGCATAAGGGAATCCCATTTTATACTATAGGCCAACGCCAGGGACTAGGTTTGGCTAAAGGTTATCCATTATACGTAACGCAGATTAACGCTAAAAATAACCGTATTACCGTAGGAAAGCGAGAAGATGCTTGTAAAAAAGAATTTTTGGTAAAAAAGGTAAATTTTTTGGAGAAGCCTATCAAAAAGAAGGTTGAGATTAAAGTGAGGATACGCTATAATCATAAAGAATCGCTTGCTTTAGTTTCTCCGTTAAATGGTAAGCTAAAAGTATCTTTTAAAAAAGCACAGTTTGCCATTACTCCCGGGCAATCCGCGGTTTTTTATGATAAGGATACGGTTTTAGGCGGAGGAATAATCGAAAGGGTGTTGGATTAAGATGATTAAAGAAGATAAACAATTAGTTGATAAGATTAAACAGTTGAAGAAGAAGCGTAATGCTGTAATTCTGGCACACAACTATCAGTTACCTGAAGTACAGGATATCGCGGATTTTCGGGGAGATTCACTGGAGCTTTCGCGCATTGCCGCAAAAACTGATGCCGAGGTGATTGTTTTCTGCGGAGTTTATTTTATGGCAGAGACTGCTTCCATTCTTTCTCCTAACAAAAAGGTAATTATGCCAGATGCTTCTGCAGGATGCCCTATGGCTAATATGATGAATGCCGAGGACCTAAAGAAACTTAAGAAAGCTTATCCTGGCGCTGTAGCTATAGGTTATGTGAATACTTCTGCTGAAGTTAAAGCAGAGCTAGATTATTGCTGTACTTCTGCTAATGCCGTAGCTGTGGTTAATGCGCTTAAAGATAAAAAAGAAATAATCTTTGTTCCGGATAAATATTTGGCGGATTATGTCGCTAAAAAAAGCGGAAGAAAACTTATCAGCTGGCATGGTTTTTGCCCTACTCATGTAAAAATATTGCCTGAAGATGTGGCAAGAGAGAGAAGATTCCATCCTAAGGCAAAATTAATGGTGCATCCAGAATGCTTAGCTTCCGTGGTTTCTTTAGCTGACGCTGTGTTATCTACCAGCCAGATGTCTAAATATGCTGCCGCCAACCCGGCAAAAGAATTTATCGTCGGTACAGAGTTAGGTTTGATTTACCGGCTTAAGCAGGATAATCCGGATAAAGAGTTTTATCCGGCTAGTGAACGTGCGATATGCCCGAATATGAAACTTACGACTCTTGAGAAAGTACTTTGGGCATTAGAAGAGCTTAAAGATGAAGTTAAGGTTTCCGACACAATAAGAAAGAAAGCGCACTTGGCTATTGAACGCATGTTGGCTATTATTTGATGAATATACCGATCGTCTACGAAGATGATTGGCTTTTAGTAGTTAATAAACCGGCTGGGTTGTTAAGCGTACCCACGCCTAAAAATGAATCGCGTACTTTAACAAGTATTTTAAACCAAGATTTAGAAGAAAGCGGAAATAAAACCGTCAGGCTTTATCCTTGTCATCGTCTTGATCGGGAAACTTCTGGGCTTATAATTTATGCCAAAAGTAGAAGTACCCAGGAAAAGATGATGAATACGTTTCGTAATAGATTAGTAAGTAAAAAATATATCGCTTTTGTGCATGGAAAATTAGTGCATTTATCTGGCCAAATCAATTCTGTTATTGAAGGCAAAAGCGCTCTTACAAAATATAAAGTTATTCAAGAGAAAAGCAATTATAGCGTTGTCGAGGTTTCTCCTGTTACCGGCAGGACCAATCAAATTCGTATTCATTTTAAAAGTATTCAGCACCCTTTGGTGGGGGAGGATAAATTTGCTTTTCGCAGAGATTTCACTTTACGTTTTAAACGCATCTGTCTAGACGCGCAAGAGCTAAATTTTAAACATCCCGTAACTGGCAAAGATTTGAGAATTAGTATTGATTTAGCGCCTGATCTGAAAGATTTTCTCATTAAACATGATTAAATATATATTGCTGGGTATAGTTCAAGGCTTAACTGAGTTTCTGCCTGTTAGTTCAAGCGGGCACTTGGTTATTTTACAGAAGATTTTAGGGTTTCATGCTCATCAAGTGGCTATTTCAGTTGTCCTGCATCTAGGTACACTTTTAGCGGTAATTATATTTTTTTGGAAGGACATTTTAAGCCTGCTAAAGAATTTCAAGCTGCTTATTTTAGTAGTAATAGTTGTGGCGATT
Source organism: Candidatus Omnitrophota bacterium (assembly GCA_037134795.1). Taxonomy (GTDB): domain Bacteria; phylum Omnitrophota; class Gorgyraeia; order Gygaellales; family Profunditerraquicolaceae; genus UBA6249. The sequence goes on from JBAXLM010000001.1 coordinate 50,139, forward strand.
ACGGGAATTATTGGTGTTTTGGGTAAGGATTTCTTCGAGAGTTTATTTAGCTCACCTAAAATAGTTGGGTTAGCTTGGGTATTTACGGGATTGGTACTTATTTCTACAAAAAGAATTACTCAGCTTAATAGAAATACACTTAAAACTAAAGATGCGCTTATTTTGGGTCTGGCTCAAGGTTTAGCGGTTATTCCCGGGATATCTCGTTCCGGGATAACTATTTCAACTTTATTCTTTAGGAGGATTAATCGCTCCCTGGCTTTTACTATATCATTTTTAGTTTCTATTCCTGTTATTTTAGGCGCGGCAATCCTGGAGGCAAAAAAAATACAGGTAATTCCTGAAGGTGATATCATGAATCTAGGGATAGGTTTCATCTTTAGCTTTCTCACCGGGTTATTGGCTATTTTATTTCTAAAAATAATGATAGATAAAGCTAAGTTTCATTATTTTGGGTATTATTGTCTTTTTTTAGCGGCAGTTACATTACTGTTTGTAAAATGAGTATAATCGTATTAGGCACAGTAGCGCTTGATAGCGTAAAAACTCCTTTTGGTAAAAGAAAAGAGTTGCTTGGCGGTTCAGCTGCGCATTTTTCCATGGCTGCGCGGCTTTTTACTAAAGTGAACTTGGTAGCGATTGTGGGCCGTGATTTTCCACAAAAGCATATCGCTTTTTTAAGAAGCAAAGGTTTAAATCTTACGTCTCTAGTAATAGATAAGGGAAAAACTTTTAGATGGGAAGGTGAGTATAAGGGTAATTTGGATTCCGCGCTTACTTTAAATACAGAGTTAGGCGTGCTTTCAGTGTTTAAGCCACGCGTCTCGCAAGAGCAGCGTAATATAAAGAATATATTTTTGGCAAATGTTGATCCTGATATTCAGGAAGAACTCTTGCGTAAAATGCGTGACCCCAAATTGGTGGGTTTAGATAGTATGAACTATTGGATTCATCATAAACGTAAAGAATTAATTAGGCTGCTTAAGCGTGTGGATATATATGTGGCTAATGATCAAGAAGCGCGCGTATTAAGTGGTGAGAACAATATAATTAAAGCAGCGAAAATATTGAAGAATTACGGTGCCAAGATGGTATTGATTAAGAAGGGTGAGAATGGAGTCTTATTTTATAGCGATAGATTTATTTTTTCTCTTCCCGCTTACCCAGTTGAGCATGTTGTGGATCCTACGGGTGCAGGGGATACCTTTGCCGGTGGCTTCATGGGCTATTTGGCCAAAGTAGGCAGGGTTAATTCTTTAGTTCTAAAAAAAGCCTTAGCTTATGGCACAGTAGCAGCATCTTTTAATGTAGAGGAGTTTGGCCTGAATAGAACCAGCAGGCTTAAGCCGCAGGATTTAGAAAAACGTTTAGTTAATTTTAAAGAATGCTTTTCTTTTTGATAAATAGTAGTTATTAACAATATAGCGGACGTTTAAACGTCCGCTACTAAGCAGGCTTAAGCCAGGAGAAAAGCTATGTTAAACGATAAAGTTTTTAATGATTATAAAGAAGCGATGAAAGCTAGGGATAGCTTGAAGAGTTCAGTTTTAAGTTTCTTGCGTTCAGATATGTTAAATTTGGCTACTGCTAAGAAAAAGGATAAGCTTGATGATTTGGAAATAGTTACAGTGATCAGGAAGCAGATTAAGCAGCGTCAGGATTCTATTGAGCAGTTTACTAAAGGCGCGCGTCTTGAGATGGCGGAAAAAGAAAAAAAAGAATTGGATATTCTAAAAAGCTATTTGCCTCCGGAGCTGTCCGCTGAGGAGATTAAGCGGTTAATTGAAGAGGTGATTATTGCAATTGGAGCAAACGGCGTAAAAGATATGGGCCGCCTGATGAAAGAGCTGACTCAAAAGACAGCTGGAAAAGCTGATGGCAGGTTAGTAAGCGATTTGGTAAAACAAAGGTTAAGCACGCCTTCCTAAAAAGTTCAAAAGTATGTTCTCTTCGCTAAAAGTAAAATATTTCCGCATTTATTGGCTGGGTATGTTTGTATCTCTGGTTGGTACATGGATACAAAGCGTTGCCCAGAGCTGGCTGGTATTTCAGTTAACCAACTCTGCATTCCTTTTGGGGGTAGTGGGTTTCTTAGGTTCGATACCTATATTCGTGCTTTCTTTATTTGGCGGGGTTTTAGCTGATAGGGTAAATAAAAGGAATATTCTGATTTTTACTCAAGTACTTTTTATGCTGCTTGCATTCTTACTTGCATTTTTAACCCAGTTTCAGCTTATAAAGCCGCAGCAGATTATGGTTATTGCTTTACTTAACGGAATAATTATGGCATTTGATGCGCCGGCAAGACAGTCGATAGTAGTGGAGTTGGTGGGTAAAGAGCATCTTTTTAATGCCATTGTATTAAACTCAGTAGCTTTTAATTCCTCGAGGGTTATCGGGCCGGCTATTGCGGGTTTATTGATATTTACAATAGGCATGAGCGGTTGTTTTTATCTTAACGGGCTAAGTTTTTTGGCAGTGATTGTCGCGCTTTTTTTAATTAAATTAAATAAAAATCCCGGTTTACAGAATAATAACTCTGCGTTAAGTGATCTTAAGCAAGGTTTGGTTTTTATAAGTAAGGATCGCCTTATTCTAGCCTTGGTATCTATGGTAGCAGCAATGAGTCTTTTTGGCATATCTTATGTTATACTCATGCCGGTTTTTGCTAATGATATCCTGCGCGTGGGCGCAAAAGGCTTAGGTATTCTTATGTCCAGCACAGGATTAGGAGCTTTAATCGGCGCTTTAGCTTTGGCGCGCCTGGGGGATTTTAAATATAAGGGCAAGCTTTTAATTTGGTCGGTGTTTTCTTTTGCTTGTTCTTTAATTGTATTTTCGTTTTCTCGGGGTTATCTGGTATCTATTGTTTCATTAATTTGCATAGGGTGTTCCAGCGTTACGGCAATTGCTTTAATTAATACGCTTATCCAAATTAAAGTCCCTGACGAATTCCGCGGCAGGGTGATGAGTTTATTTATGATTACTTTTGCCGGGGTCATGCCTTTTGGCAATTTGATCTCGGGGACATTAGCGGAAGCTTTTGGGGTATCGCAAGCTTTGTTTTTCTGCGGTTTAATTTGTTTAGTCCTGTTTGCGGTGGTTAATTTCTTATTTCCTGGTTTGAGAAGGTTATAGTAGATATTATTTGCATTATTACTATATTTTGCTAAAATTATAATAAGTAAGTTTAAAGCCATAATTATAAAAATATATTTATTAATCTAGAGAGGAGAGAAGTATGAAAAGGTTGTTAAGTTTTGCAGTAGTGGTTTTGGTGTTAGTGGCATTATCTGGTTGTGGTAAAAAGCAGGAGATGGAGGAGTTACAGCCGATTACCATGGAATCTTTAAGTACAGTTACTGGTTCTACTGTCGCTGTTCCAGATTTTAAGGATCAAGAAATTAAAGTAACTGCTTCTGTAACTAAGGAATCGTTACCTTTACCTCCACAAGGGCCTTATAAGCCTTCAGCTAACGAGATTCAGACAGCTTTAAAGAATGCAGGTTTTTATACTGGTAGCGTGGATGGAAAAATTGGCCCAAAGAGCAAAAAAGCAATAGAAGATTTCCAGAGTGCCAATGGTTTAAAAGTTGACGGTAAAGTGGGCACTAAGACTTGGGAAGCGATGGGCAAGTATCTAAGTGTTGCTGCTGAGCCTGTTAAAAGATAAATTAGAATAATTCAGGAGCGTTTTAGTACAAGAGAATCCTAACAATTATGTTGGGATTCTCTTTTTTACAATGGTATAATATAAACTAATATGGCAAATTTACCGCATGATTTTCTTTGTGGCGCAGCAACTTCGGCGCATCAGGTTGAAGGAGATAATATTCATAATGACTGGTGGGCTGCTGAGCAGAATGGCGCTTTAAAAGAGGCTTCTGGATGCGCTTGCCGCCATTATGAGCAATATAGCCAAGATTTTGCAATCGCCCAAGAGCTAAGCCATAATTGCCATCGTTTTTCTATAGAGTGGAGCCGCATTGAGCCCAAAGAGGGTATTTTCGACGCAGCTGCAATTGAACATTATCGTAAAGTTATCAGGGATTTGAGAAGCCGAGGAATCCAACCAGTAGTTACTTTGCTTCATTTTACTAACCCAGCTTGGTTTGCTCAGAAAGGCGGATGGGTAAAGTTTAAACTTAGGAAATATTTCCTGCGTTTTGTAGAAACAGTAGTAAAGGAATATGCTCATGAGGTGAAATTCTGGATTACTATAAATGAACCACTAGTTTATTCTTCGCATTCGTATTTATTGGGGGCTTGGCCTCCTAAGAAATGTTCATTATTTCAAACCGCTAAAGTAACGCTTAATTTAGCAGAAGCACATATTAAAGCCTACCATATCATCCATAAAATTTATCAAGATAGGTCTTTAACAAAACCTTTTGTGTCTATCGCGGCAAATCTACAGGCATTTGAGATCTGCCAGCCGACAATAAAAAATAGGGTAGCTTTTTATTTACGGCATAAATTGTATAATCTTTATTTTATTGAACGGCTTTTACATTTTCGCACCCTGGATTACATAGGGATAAATTATTATGGCAGGAATTTGGTGCATGTAGAAGATTGGAGTTTAAGGAGTTTGTTGCTTGCTACCTGTAAATATAATCACCACCCATTACGCAAGAACTCCTTGGGTTGGGATATCTACCCGGAGGGCCTGTATAAACTTTTATTATTTTTTAAAAAATATCATCTACCGATTATAATTACTGAAAATGGCATTTGTACTAATGATGATGATTTAAGATGGGATTATATCCGTGAGCATTTACTGCAGGTGCATAAGGCAATGCAGGAGGGGGTTAAGGTAATCGGGTATATTTATTGGTCATTGATTGATAATTTTGAGTGGGATAAAGGTTTCACCCCACGTTTTGGCTTGGTAGATGTAGATTACCGTAGCCAGCAGCGTATAATTAGGCAAAGTGCAAGAAAATTGGCGGAAGTTTTTAAGACCAAAATAATTTAATATGGACTATAAAGATAAAGAGTTTGTTATAAAAGAATTGCCATTTTTTGCTGGGGTTAGCAAAGCGCAGCTGGCAGCAATTAATGCCAAAAGCGAGATTGTTGAATACCGTAAGGGCCAGTTGATTTATAAAGAAGGTTCTGCTCCGAGTGCTTTTTATTGCATTATCTCTGGGCGCGTGCAGATTTATATAAAAGATAACGCAGGCGAGTGTCTTGTTTTAGAGTATTTGCATCGCGGAAAATATTTTGGGATTATTTCTTTGCTTACAAGCGAGCCGCATTCAGTTAGTAGCGAGGCGATAAATGATTGCACAATTCTAGTTATCAAGAAAGATAATTTTGATTTTCTGTTAAAGAGTATTCCTCGTCTGGCTATTGATTTAAGCCGTACATTAAGCCGCCGTCTTAAGCGTAAAGATATACATCAGAAGAGAATATTTGAGAGTACGGTTATTTCAGTTTTTAGTTCCTATTCTCAATCGGGTAAGACTACCTATGCCTTAAATCTTGCGCTTAGCCTTAATCGCGAGACACATAAATCAGTGATCATACTGGATATCTTGCCTCAAGATAAGACGCACACATTACCGCATAAGTTAGCGCTGGATGTGCCGGCTGCGCTGAATCTATCTTCTCAAGCTGAGATTCGTACTTTACCACAGGATTTTATTTCTAAAAGTAAATTTGGCGTTGATCTTTTTTGTTTTTATTATTCCGAAGATGATTCTGCTTGTTTGAAGAGGTTAATTGAAATAATCAGTTTTTTAGTCAATGATTATCATTATATTATTTTAGATTTGCCCGCGGCTATGGATCGGGCGATTATCAGCATGCTTAATCAGTCTGATTTGATCCATATATTAAGTAGCCCAGAGGCTGTGGATTTAAAGCGTACCAATAATCTGATTAGCCGGCTTAAGAGGGATTTTAATTTTGATGCCCAAAAGATAAAAACAATTATAAATGAATATAAGTTAGCCAGGATTAATTATAGCGATCAGTTAGACATTTTAGGGCAGGAAATTTTTGCTACCATTCCGAGAATAGGCTTTAATGCAGCAGAGCGTTTAATTATTGATCAGCCGGATTGTGAATATTCTAAGGCTGTCAGAAGGATCGCCCGGCAACTTGGCGATTGTTTGGTGGGCTTGGTTCTGGGTGTAGGCGTGGGGTATGGATTTTGTCATGTAGGCGTATTAAAAGTTATCGAAGAAGAAAATATTCCCATTGATATTATTGCGGGTTCAAGTATTGGTGCGCTTATTGCCAGTCTTTGGGCTATAGGTAAAAGTAGTAAAGAGATTTTAGAGATTACCCGGGAATTTAAAGAGCCTAAACATATTTGGGGGCTGATTGATATGACTTTTCCCCGGCTGGGTTTTATTAAGGGCAATAAGTTTTATCGTTTCTTAAGAAAGCATTTAGGTAGTAAAACATTTTATGATGTAAAATTGCCTTTAAAGATAATTGCCAGTGATGTGCGCAAAAAAGAGCCGAGAATTTTAGACAAAGGCCTCTTAGTTGATGCTATAATGGCTAGTTGTTCAATGCCAGGTATATTTGCTCCCTTTAAATTCAAAGGAGAGATGCTTCTTGATGGCGGGGTGACTTATCCGTTGCCAACTGAGCCGTTATTAAAGATGGGAGTGAGGAAAATTATTGCTGTAAATGTAACTCCTTCGCGGGAAGATATCTTGAACCAAGTGCAAAGGTTAAAAAATAACCTTTCTTCTGAAACGAAAGAAAGTGTCCCGAAAAATAAACCGTTTGATTTATTAGGCCGTTTAAAAAGTATTTTTAACTTAAACATAGTGGATATTATTTTTAGTAGTGTTGAGGTGTTGCAATCTGAAGTAGCTAGGCGTGAGGGTGAGCTAGCGGATATTGTATTACATCCGGATACTTCTGGTTTATTTTGGTTGGAATTGCATAAGGCTGATGAGTTTGCTCGCAGGGGTGAGGTTGAGGCGCGTAAAAACTTAGATAAAATTTGGCAATTGATTAATGAATAGGCGAGGAGGGATAATGAAAAGAAGTATGTGTTTTGTTCTAACTACTACCTGCTGTCTGCTAGCTACTGTTTTTTTCGGGTGTGCGGCAGTTAAAGAAATGGGCAAGGGTTTTGTCGGGGTATCAACTGAGGTTTTAGAATCTAAACGTAAAGATTCCCTGAAGAAGTCTTTTGCTTTAGACTATAATAATTGCTATAAAGAGGTAAAAGAGTTGTTAAAAGGAAAAGAAATACAAGCAGGGAATGGAATACAAGCAGAGAATGAGCCTTATATCTATGCAGAGGACCTTAACAAAAAGATGATTGCGCTCTATCTTTCACAGATAGATACAGCGCCGGTAGGGATATTTTTTACTGAGGAAGCAAAAAATAAAACTTTAATTGAGGTATCCAGTCCGAGCAGCTATGCTAAGGAGCTTATTGCTAAGAAGATCTTTGCCGGAATTGATGTATTAATTAATCCAAAGATTAAGGAGAATAAAATTAATGTTAAATAAAAAACCGGCGATTAATGATTTAATTAAAGAGTGCCATCGTATTGCCAAAAGCAAAGGTTGGTGGATAGATGAGCGTAATGACGGAGAATTGATAGCGCTTATGCATTCAGAGTTATCTGAGGCCTTAGAGGCAATGCGCAATCACAGGGATAAGGGCGAGCTAGCTGAGGAGCTAGCTGATTGTTGTATCCGCATATTTGATTATTGCGGCTCTCGTAAAATTGATCTGGAAAAGGCGCTATTAAAAAAAATAGAATATAATAAGACGCGGCCATACCGTCACGGAAAGAAGTTCTAAGGAGGAATTATGCCATACGATAGCAATTTGGATGCGCAGGTTTTTAGTAGGTTTTGGGAGAATGATGCAGGCAAAGTTGTAGTAAGCGTTTATTCTTATAATAACGGCCCTAAGAAAATTCAAATAGTTCGCGAGATTAAGGATAGAAATGGCGAGTATGCCTTTGCAAAACTTGGGCGGTTAATAAAAGAAGAAGCTGAAGGTATATTACCGTTGATTCAAGAAGCGCTTAAAGCTATGTAGGAATTATGGTTGTGGGTAATTTTTGTTTTTCTTCTTTTCTTTTTAGGGAATTTGTGTACAATATAGCAAGTGTGAAAACTTTAGCCGAGGTAGCTCAGTGGTAGAGCGCGGCCCTGAAAAGGCCGGCGTGGGAAGTTCGATTCTTCTCCTCGGCATTTTATAAAAAGAGGGGGTTTTATAACCCCTCTTTTTTATTGTATTTAGGCGTAATTTACTCAAAATAAAGATGATTGAGAATATTAATTCAAAGTCCTACGAATGTTGTATTATAGGCGCAGGTCCAGCGGGTTTAGGGGTCGCATATGAACTAGTCAAAAATGGCGTTAAGGATATTTTAATCATAGATAAGAATAAGCTGGTAGGAGGATTAGCCAGAACAGAAGTTTTTAATGGCACCAGGTTTGATATCGGTCCGCACCGTTTTTATACTAAAAACAAAGAAGTTGATAAGATTTGGCATGATACTTTAGGTTCGGTTTTTCAGCCCGTAACTCGCTTTTCTAGAATATACTATAAAAATAAGTATTTTAGCTATCCGATAAAACCCATAGATGTATTAATAAAAATGGGGCCTCTGGGTTCTTTAAACGCAACACTTTCCTTTTTTGCTTCTCAAATGAGTAAAAAAAATAAGCCAATTACTTTTGAAGAATGGATAGTTCAGAAGTTTGGCCGTAAATTGTATGAAACTTTTTTTAAAACATACACGGAAAAAGTGTGGGGGATTCCTTGTAATCAGATAGGAGCAGAATGGGCTGCCCAAAGGATTAAAAATTTAGATGTTCTTGAGGTTCTTAAAAATGCGCTGTTTAAAGATAAAAATAAAAAAATAAAGACGCTTATTGAAAAATTTTATTTTCCGGTTTTAGGTGCTGGTCAAATGTATGAAACTATGTGTGAAAAGTTAGTTTCGCAGGGCGTTGAATTAATGCTAGAAAGCAAAGTTATCCGATTTAACCGACAAGATAATACTGTCAAATCGATAGATGTTTTAAAATCTGACGGCGAAAAAATAAACATTAACGCTAAACAGTTCTTTAGCAGTGTTCCTTTAGCTCATTATTTTAGAATGTTAAATCCTGTCGAGTCGCATCAAATTCTTGATTCTGCGGAAATGTTGAGGTATAGGGATCATATTACTGTTGATTTATTAATAGGGAGAAAAAAAGTTTTTCCAGATCAATGGATTTATGTGCATTCTCCGGATGTACAAACCGCCAGAATATCTAATTATAAAAACTTTTCAAAAAAAATGGTGGAAGATGAAAATAAAACAGGTTTGTGCGTTGAATACTTTGCTAATATGTCCGATAACCTTTGGAATAAAACAGATGAATTTTTGGCAGCTTTGGCGATTAGTGAATTAGAAAAAATGTGTTTGATAAAAAGGGGTGAGGTCCAAAGGCATTGGATTGTCCGTGAAACAGAGGCTTATCCTATTTATTATTTGGGTTTTGGCGATCACTATAACCTGTTGAAATCGAGAGTAGACCAATTTGTTAACTTCTATTCCGTTGGAAGAGCAGGTATGCATAAGTATAACAATCAAGATCATTCCCTTATTAGCGGTGTATTGGCAGCTCGGAACTATCTCAAATTACCCGGTGCTCCTTATGTGCTGTGGGATATTAATGTCGATGCTGAATACTACGAGAGCGCCTAAAATATATAGGTAGGATTATTATAAAGTAAATTATCAAATTTTTAATAGGACAACGATGCAGATAATTATTAAAGGTAGAAATAAGATAGGCGTAAATTTTAATATCGGCTTGTTAAGAAACCGATCTACGTTTAGATACCATAGGTCAAATCCCTTATAATAAGAAACGACAGAAGTATCTACCTGTGTTTCTGAATTTATCCCGAATTCAGAAAGGCTATATACATTATTTTTTCTAACCAGCTTATGTTTTAATATTATAAGCGACCCGACAATCTGGGCTGGCATACCTTTGCGTACGCCTTCCTGTTCGTTTGCATTACAAATCCTAAGGTACTCAAGGTTTCCCTGCAGAATACTGATTCCCTGAATAGAAACGGATAAGAAAATAAGAGTTATTAATATTGCTTTAACCGCTCCTTTTTTGTAAAAAAAGATGTAGCAGGGTATAAGCCATAATGGAGCTACTGGAACTAAATATCTCGGCCCCCAGGAGCTTCCTCCGTGCCAGCCATACCATATACAGGTTAAAATGAAATTAAGCGCGATGATAGAGATAAAAAAGACTGCTTCCTTCCGGAATGTTTTAAAAAATTTAAAATACCCCAAAATCCCCAGAATAAATAAGGGGTTATAAATGAATACTCCTTTGTCAAGCCAGTAGAGCAGCTTTGCCGCATGTTCTTTAATTCCTGATAAATAAAAATTACCTGCTTCTTTGCCGTATCCAAATTCAAAAAATTCTCCAAATCTTATATAATTCAGGAAAAGAATAAATCCAAAGCCTAGTAGTGTGATAAAAATAAATATACTTGCGCGCGCAAGGAGGCCCTTCATATTTTTTCTGTTTTTCATTAAGATGTATAAAAGAAAAATAGGCAGGTAAAATATATATAGGGTTTTCAATAAAAGCAAACAGGATAGAGAGAGCGCCCCTAAGCCTACTTCTTTAAGGCTATTTTTAAGCAAGCAATAAACAGCCAGAAAGAGAAAAAACATTTGGGTTGTTTCAGGGAAGTCCCAGACGCTATAACGCCAGCAGAAAGTCCCAAGGCCTAATAATAGGGCCATGATCAGGGATATACGGTTAGAGTTTCCGAAAAACCTGATGAGGTAGAACATTATTACGCAGGCACCGGCGCCAAAAA
>JBAXLM010000002.1:0-60055 GCA_037134795.1 Candidatus Omnitrophota bacterium
GGCAGTCCTGCGAAGCGAAGCGTAGCAGGGCCACTCTCCGCCACCATCAATTTACGTAGAAGTGGCGATGCAGCTATAAAGGAAGCCCTTCCGAATATGAACGAGCGAAGAAAATTCACGCGTATTCCATTTTCATCAGGAGTAACTTACGAACTTTCAAATGCACCAAAAACCAAGACTTCTATAGGTAAAAATATCAGTCGGGGCGGTGTATGTTTTTATAGCCATGAATTTATCCTAAAAGAGAGCGTGCTAAAGATAAATTTCACATTAAAAAAGTACCCTTATGGAGCTTTTGTCAAAGTAGCTTGGGTAAGAGAAGATGCTGCTAATGATAGATATGAAGTTGGCACGGAATTTATAGAAACCAAAAAAGTTGACGATTAAGAAGCGGAGAACGCTACCCTAATTTTTTATAATTCTTTTTGCAAGTTTATTAATAATAAGGGAAGTAGCAATAAATACCCCACCCTCAATTAACACCGTTGAAAGTGCTGCCCCAAGATAAGAGTATCTCTCTATTAATAAAAAAATAAGCGGCAGGCCGATAATTGCCGCGATAATATGAATTCTGGCATAAATATCAGGTTTCCCGCTGACAAGCAGAAACTGCACCTTAAAGTTATTAGCACCTACAAAAAATACCGCCACAAGTAATAGTCTTAATGTAAGCACTACCTCTTTATAAGCAACCCCGCAGGCTAAACTAATAATCCAAGGCGCAATTACAAATGCAATAGGCAGGCTGACTACAAAACCCAGGGTTATGTTATCCTGAATCCTATACATTATAGCAGTCGCACGCTGTTTGTTTCTTACAAAAACCTTGCTTATTCTAGGATATACTGCCTGAGTAAAAGAGTTCATAGGAAAAGTCTGGATAACATTGGCAATTCTATCCGCAATAAAGTAATAACCAGTAAGCACATTGTTGGTAAGCAAACCTACAGCAAAAATTCTTGTCGTAGTGTAAGCATTCACAGAAACAGCTGAGATAAAAATATTCCAACCGGTTTTTAACTCATTTTTTATACCGATATAATTCTGCAAAATAAACTCTAATTTAAACTTTCTAAACGCGATATACAAACCCCAAATCCCACTAATAAGAAAGAGGCTTGAGTTTAATAGTGGCACAAGAAGATAATCTTGTGGGCTTTTTACCAAAACAAAAATTAGCACGGCATAAGTTAAACCCGCAATTACGTTAATTATGGTTATATAGCTCATTTTTTCTTTTCCTTGAAAAAACCATACAGGAAAGAGCGTATTGCCTAAAACGGCGCCAAAACTTAAAACATAAACCAACCAGTCATTTTTGAATTTTGGTATAAAATGCAAAATGGAGAGAAGAATTAGGAAGCTAAAAAGCGCGAGCATAAGCTTAACCGTCATTACTGATGAAAATATCGCGCTAACCTTTTTTTTATGCTCGCCAACCAGTGAAATTGCTCTGGTAGCTGAAAGGCTGAATCCGTAATCTGTGATAATCATGAAATATTGAACCAGGCTTTGGGCAAAAGCAATTAAACCAAATTTCTCCATTCCGATTACACGGATCAAATACGGCAGGACAACTAAAGGCAATAAATAACTAATTCCTTGAAGAGTAGTAAGAGAGATAAAATTTTCGAGAACAATCTTTTTTTCGCGGTGAGTTACTATTTTAGGACTCATTTTATTTAATCTACACTTTTATAAAAGAAAAGTCAACATTTGTTATATTTATGTTAAAATACTGCCATGTTGAGTAAAATTATGGAAACAATTAAAAAGCATAAATTGATCCAAAGAAAAGACCGTATCCTGGTTGCTGTTTCAGGGGGGCCAGATTCACTTGCGCTGCTGCTCAAATTAGCTAGCTTAAGAAATACCCTTGGGCTAACTTTACATATCGCGCACTTAGACCATGGCTTGCGTAAAGATTCTAAAACAGACGCGCTTTTTGTAAAGCAATGGGCGGATAAGCTGAATATTCCCATAAAAATAGAAAGATTAGATTCAAAAATAAATGACATTAAAGGTTCTTCAGAGGAGTTTCTTAGAGAAAAAAGGCAGGCTTTTCTGATTAAAACTGCCCAAAAAATTAAGGCTGATAAAGTTGCTTTAGGCCATAATCTTGATGATCAGGCAGAAACCGTATTAATGCGCCTGTTACGAGGAACTGGTTTATGCGGATTAAGCGGGATATCACCAAAGAGAATAATCAAAGGCGTAACTTTTATTCGTCCACTTTTAGAAACAAGGCGTCAGGAAATTGAAAGTTTTTTAAAACAAAGGAAAGTAAAACCGCGCCTAGACCCCACAAATAGACAAGATCTGTTTTTTCGCAATAAAATACGGCTCAACTTAATTCCTTTGCTAAAACGTGCGTATAACCAAAATATTGTGGAAGTACTTGCAAATTTAGCTGAAAGCGCTTCGTACGATTACGAATACCTGAATCAGGTTGCCAGAAATAACCTAAAAAACTGCGGCAGCAAGCTTAATATAAAGAAAGTAAAAAAAATACACCCAGCTATTTTACGGCTTAAGATTAGGCAAAGTATCGCTTGCATTCAAGGAGACACGCGTAGAATAAGTTTTAAACATATCGAGGAAGTAGAGGACCTGCTTAATAACCGGCCAGAAGAATCTATTGTTGACCTTCCTAAAGGAATCTCCGTGCAAAAAGCGCGTAATTTCTTACGGTTTTACAGGCGCTAAATCCATAAATTACTTGATTTTACATCTTTTTGTGGATATAATAAAAACCTAAACTTTATTTAAAAATTTATTTAAAATTGGAGAATTAAAAATGCCCCCGCAGAATAAACCTAAATCAAATAAAAACAATATATTTAAGCGCTTTCCTCTTGGTTGGCTTTTGGTTTTTTTCCTTTTTATCATGCTTTTGAATTCCTTCAACAGCATACCCATAACTGGCATCCCTAAAGAAATTTCGTATAGCAAATTTTACCTTGTTTTAAAAAACAGCCCTGACACAATAAAGCAAGTTACTAAAACTGAAACCATCTTACAGGGTGAATTTACGGATAATACAAAGTTTTTTGTAAATATGCCAGAGAGCGACCCGGATATGCTTACGCTCATGCGCCAGAATTTAAAAAATTTCGATATTAAACCCGCGCGTACATTTTGGGTTTCTTTGTTATTTAATCTAGGCCCAATACTGCTACTGATTTTCTTTTGGTGGATGATGGCTGCTCGCGGTGAACAATTAGGTAACAAAATCATGACTTTCGGAAAAGTTAAGTCAAAAATTCAAGGTGAAACAGAAAAAACTACTTTTAATGACGTTGCCGGAGTTGATGAGGCTAAAGAAGAACTAACGGAAGTTATTGAATTTCTTAAAGATCCTAAAAAATTTCAAAGGTTGGGAGGGAAAATCCCCAAGGGTGTTCTGCTCATTGGGCCACCGGGTTGCGGTAAAACTTTAATTGCCAGAGCAGTGGCAGGAGAAGCAGGAGTGCCTTTTTTTAGTATATCAGGCTCAGATTTTGTAGAAATGTTTGTAGGTGTAGGGGCAAGCCGAGTAAGAGACCTCTTTGGCCAAGGCCGTAAAGCTGGAAAAGTTTCAGGTAAAGGGGCAATAATCTTTATCGACGAAATTGATGCTGTGGGCCGGCTGCGTTTTTCAGGAATCGGGGGAGGCAACGACGAACGCGAACAGACGCTTAATCAATTACTAGTTGAGATGGATGGCTTTGACGCGCAACAAGGTTTAATTCTAATTGCCGCAACAAACCGCCCAGACACATTAGATCCCGCGCTCTTGCGTCCAGGAAGGTTTGATCGTACTATTATCGTAAGCTTACCGGACATTTTGGGGCGCGAAGCAATATTAAAAGTACATACTCGAAAAATCAAACTCGCCGAATCAGTTAACCTCAAATCTGTGGCCAGCCAAACTCCGGGTTTTTCTGGAGCGGACCTTGCGAATCTATGCAACGAAGCTGCGCTTATGGCCGCACGCAATAACAAAGAAGCAGTAGAAGAAATAGATTTAGATAAATCAGTTGAAAGAGTGCTAATGGGCCCGGAAAAGAAAAGCCACATTATGTCTAAAAAAGAAAAAGAGATTACTGCCTTGCATGAATCCGGGCATGCCTTGCTTTCCTTGCTCTTACCGGAAGTCAATCCTTTGAAAAAAGTCTCAATTATTCCTCGTGGGCTGGCAGGTGGTTATACCTTTACCCCTCCCTTAGAAGATAGGCATTACTGGACTAAAAAGGAATTGCTCTCAGAGATTACCATGATACTAGGTGGCCGGGCTTCAGAACAAATTAATTTAAACGAAGTTACTACTGGAGCGCAAAATGATTTAGAGGTAGCTACCGGTATGGCTAGGCGTATGGTTACGCAATTCGGAATGTCGGAAAAACTAGGCAACCTAACCTTAGGAAGAAGAGAAGGCTTGGTATTTTTAGGACGCGACATTATGGAAGAGAGAAACTATAGTGAGCAGACTGCTCAAACTATCGATGAGGAAGTAAAAAAGATTACCCATGACGCTTACGACAAAGCAATAAACCTCTTAAGAAACAACTTAGATAAACTTAAACTACTTTCAGACTCCTTGCTGGAAAAAGAGGTTTTAAGCGGAACAGAAGTAAAACGTATACTGGGAATTGAAAAAAGCGATTTGGTTTAAATAAATGCGTATCTTCCGATTTAGTTGCCGAAAAGAAGTAGAGAATATTATGCATGATATCGGAGTTGATCCTTACGGGATCAAGATCATGCTGCCTAAAACTTCAGCATTTTTAATCCACTTAAACTCAATATCAAATATTTCCGCTAATATTATTAAACAAGAGATGCTTTCTTTAGGGGCAGACGCGGCATTAGCCAGAGGAGCGCTTAGCGGAAAACTTAAGAAAACTGATTGCCTGATAATTGGCCGACTAGACCAATTAAACACCCTAACGCATAAATTAAAACTTCAGCCTTTTGGTTTATTAAAATTAGCTCGCGAACTAGATCAAAATATTAAAAACTATTCCTCAGATGATTTTACTTTAAAACTGGGGAAATATTCCTTAAAACTAAAAGAAAAAACGCACATTATGGGGATAATCAATGTTACCCCGGATTCATTCAGCGGTGATGGTTTATATAATTCAGAATCCAAGGATTACCGTAAACTTGCTTTGATAAAAGCAGAACAAATGCTTAAAGAGGGGGCGGATATAATCGATATTGGTGGGCAATCCAGCCGGCCAGGGGCAAAAAGTATTAGCATAAAAGAAGAAATGTCGCGCACGATTGCCGTGGTAAAACTTTTGGCAAAGAGAATTAACGCGCCAATTTCTATTGATACTACTAGGGCAGCCATTGCTAAAGCTGCTTTTGATAATGGGGCAGTAATGCTTAACGACATTTCAGGGCTAAGAAACAATCAGCTGACGCGTATTGCAGCTGATTATGACGTTGCCGTAGTAATCATGCATATGCTAGGGGTACCTCTGAATATGCAAAAAGTAATTGCCTACGAATCTTTCATGGATGATGTAACTACTTACCTTAAGCAAGCTATAAAGCGCGCAGAATCATACGGAATAAAACCAAATAAGATTGTTGTTGACCCTGGAATCGGATTTGGCAAAACATTAGAACACAATCTTCAAATTTTAAAAAAATTGGCTGATTTTAAAATATTAGGCAAACCGATACTCCTAGGGCCTTCACGAAAATCATTTATCGGTAAAATCTTGGGAACAAATATACAAAATAGAACTATAGGCACACTGGCAACTTGCGTAGTGGCAGCCCAACGTGGCGCCCATATATTACGCGTACATGATGTCTTAGAGGTTAACCAGGCACTTAGAATTGTTCAAGCAATAGGAAAAAATATTAATGCATAATTTAATTCTAAATTGGAGAATATTGACCGAGGTTGTAATTCTTTGGTTTGTCATCTACCAGATAATGCTTTTTTTTGAAGGCAGGAGCGCTTTGCAAGTATTACGCGGCATAACTATCTTAGTGTTTGCATTCTTTATTTTCCAAAAATTTGATTTTCTGGTATTAAACTGGCTGCTGAAAAAACTTTTTGGGATTTCGGTGATCGCTTTATTAATTATTTTTCATCCCGAAATCAGGCAAGGACTTGCCCAGTTAGGCAAAAGGAAATTTTTTAAAAACAATTTAAATGAAGAAGAAACAGGCCTTGCGATTAAACAAATCGCGGAAGCTTGTGAAAACCTGGCAAAAAATAAACTGGGCGGTTTAATTGCTATTAAAAAAAATGACTCGCTGGCTTCCTATATCCAAAGTGGCGAGATCGTAGACTCACGAATATCTGCGAATTTAATACAAGCAATTTTTACCCCCAATAATCCACTACATGACGGAGGATTAATAATTCAAGATGAGCGCATTGCGGCAGCAAGCTGTATTCTGCCTCTAACTACAAATCAAGAACTAAGCCGAGTTTTTGGTACGCGCCATCGTGCCGCGCTAGGCTTAAGTGAAGAAACAGATGCTATAGTAATTGTTGTTTCCGAAGAACGCTGTGATATATCCATAATTTACCGTAAAAAATTTTACAAAGATTTGAGCAAACTAGAGTTAGAATTAAAAATAAAGAAGTTAATTGAGATTAAAAATGATGAGTAAAGAAAAACTTAACATACTTCACCGTTTAACGCATTTAGTTACAAACCATCCTTGGCTAAAAATCATTTCCTTAGCTTTAGCAATAATTGTTTGGTTTTATGTTTCAGGAGAGAAAATTTACTACTGATATGCCTAAACTAGGTGTAAATATTGACCATGTAGCAACTTTACGCCAGGCGCGGCGTGGATCTATGCCTGATCCTGTATATGCAGCATATCTATGTGAAGTTGCGGGAGCAGACAGCATAGTGGCGCACTTAAGGAAGGACCGCAGGCATATCCAAGACAAAGATATTAAATCTTTAAGAAAAAAAATAAAAACTAAGCTTAATCTTGAAATGTCCATTGCGCCTGAAATAGTAAGTATTGCCTGTAAGATTAAACCTTATCAAGCTACCTTTGTACCAGAGCGAAGAGAAGAGTTAACCACTGAAGGGGGGTTAAATGTTATAGCTAACGCTAAGAAAATTGCTGCTGCTTTATCAAAGTTAAAAAAAGCAGGTATTTTTGTAAGCTTATTCATAGACCCTGATTTCAAACAAATCGCTGCCGCGAAACAGGTGGGCGCGAGAATAGTTGAATTACACACCGGCCGTTTTGCTAACGCTAAGAATAATTTACAAAAGAAAAAGTTTCTTAATGAAATTAAGGCCGCTGTTAGCTATGCTTTAGCTAAAGGCCTGAAAGTTTTTGCTGGACATGGGCTAAATTATAGTAACGTCAAACTTATTGCTAAGATTAAAGGCATAGAAGAGCTTAATATTGGTTATTCCATTATTTGCAAAGCGCTATATATAGGTTTGCCAAACGCAGTTAGGCAGATGCGAGGGCTAATAAGATAATGCTTATCGGTACGGGAGTAGATATTACTGAAGTAAGGCGAATACGGCAGGCAGTTGAAAAATGGGGCGATGATTTTCTAAAACGGGTTTTTACTAAAGCTGAGTTAGTAAGCGCTAAAACCAAAACAAGCTTTTATCAGCATTTAGCTGGCAGATTTGCCGCTAAAGAAGCAATTTTTAAAGCAGCAGGAGATAATAAGCTTTCCTGGCAGGATATTCAGATACATAATGATAGAGAAGGCAAACCTGTTTGTCTATTTCTTAACGGTCGGGGTAAAAATATAACTGCGTGCATTTCGATTTCGCACGTTAAAACTTATGCGGTTGCCAACGCGATTGTTACAAAGAAAAGTTAAAACTCATAAAGGTAATTACGGCCATATTTTGATTTTGGCTGGATCTAGCAGATTTTCAGGTGCGGCACTTTTATGCGCGGAAGCAGCTATGCGTTGTGGCGCTGGTTTAGTAACATTGGGTGTACCAAAAAGCATTAATCTCGGTATTATAAAATCTAAACCGAGGGAGGTCATGAGTTTACCACTGAAAGAAACTAGAGATGGAACATTAAGCTTACTAGCTTTTGCTAAAATAGCATTAATACTCAAACGCATTAATGTATTAATTATCGGCCCGGGATTAGGAGAGCATAAATCAACCTATGCTTTGATAAGAAAAATTATCAGTAGTTGCCAACATCCTATGGTTATTGACGCGGACGCGCTTAATGCTTTAAATAATAATTTAGGAATATTGAAAAGACACGTTTTTGAAATCGTGCTTACTCCGCATGAAAAAGAGATTTCTCGGCTTTTTAATTTAAGTATGCAGCAAGTAGGCAAGAGAAGAATATTGATTGCGCAAAAGTACGCGAAATATTATAATAGTGTAATTATCCTTAAAGGCCACAATAGTATTGTAGCTAACCCTAATGGAAAATCTTATATAAATAAGAGTGGCAATCCCGGGATGGCTACAGCCGGAAGCGGGGATGTGCTTAGCGGCGTGGTAGGCGGATTCCTAGCCCAAGGATTAGATGCTTTTACTGCTGCTAAATACGCTACGTTTATTCATGGCTTAGCCGGAGATATAGCAGCAAAAGATAAAACGCAAATGGGATTAATCGCATCGGACATCATCAATCGAATTCCGGATGCGTTAAAAATGTGTAGTTAATGCCGGCGTAGCTCAGTTGGTAGAGCAATTGTTTTGTAAACAAAAGGTCGGGGGTTCGATTCCTCTCGCCGGCTGTATAAAGTTAAAAGTCAAAAGTAAAAAGTCAAAAGTAAAAAGTCTAATGACAAATGAAAAAATCCAAAATTCAAAATAAATGCAAAATTCTAATATCAAATATCAAAACAAAGGTTTTATCATTTGTCATTTGAATTTATTTTGAATTTTGTGCTTTGATCTTTGAGTTTTGACTTGTGGTTTTGACTTTTTCGTTTTAACTTTTGACTTTACAATGTTTTAACTTTTGACTTTAAATTCGGGCAGGTACCCAAGTGGCCAAAGGGGACAGACTGTAAATCTGTTGCACCTGTGCTTCAGAGGTTCGAATCCTCTCCTGCCCATTAGATCAGAACTAAGAGCTAAGAACTAAGAGCTAAGAAAAAATGGCGCAAAATTTTTCTTAAATCTTAATTCTTAGATCTGCACTACTGCGGGAGTAGTTCAGTGGTAGAACAATAGCCTTCCAAGCTATGAATGGGGGTTCGATTCCCCTCTCCCGCTTTAAAACAGAAAATGAAAATAACTATTGAAGAAACTAAAGAGATGCTTCATAAATTACTCGATAACTCAGGCGTAATTATGCTTTACTTGGATAATCATGAAAACGTTATTTTCTGCAATAAAAAATTAAAAGATATAACTGGCCTTAATCACGAACAAATCATCGGTAAAAACTGGCTTAGTATATTATTCCGCAACAAAAATAGCATCATAAAAAAGGATTTGCTCAAAGCAGTCATGGATGATTCCATGAAGTATAAAAGAGGCAAGGATTTTGAAGGAGCCATCCTGGATAAGGAAGGTAACGAAAGGTTTATTGCATGGAATCTCACTCCAATTCAGGCTGAAAATAACCAGATCGAAGGAAACATATTGGTCGGACACGATATTACTGAGACCAAAGAAAGAGAATCTTCGTTAAAAAATATCGGGGAAACGTTAAAGAATATCTTTTCCGGAATAAAAGAATATGCCTTATATTTGATTAACCTGGATGGGAATATCACCTATTTTGGTATGGGTTCAGAAACAATGCTAGGCTGGAACAAACGAGACATCATTTTTAAACACGTTTCCATTCTGCACAATTTTGACTCTGCGGCTAATTTACAATCTATTCTGGAAAACGTACGCAATTTCGGTAAATATGAAACTGAAATAGACCTAGTTACTAAAGCTAACGGAACTATTCCGGTAATTTTAACCGTTAATCAATTTCTGGATTCAACCGGAAAGCTCTCAGGTTATATTTTTATCGCAAAAGATATCACTGAAAGAAAAAAATTAGAATATCAGATATTCCAAGCGGAAAAATTAGCAGCCTTAGGCCAACTTTCCGCGGGTATGGCGCATGAAATTAATAACCCTCTTTTTGTTATATCCGGAAGATTGGAAATGCTCAAAGATGAACGGCTTAACCAAAAAGTTAAAAACAGCCTTAATTTAATCGGCGCTCAAACTGACCGTATTCGTAAACTTGTCGATAGAATTTTAAAATTTTCGCGTAAAACAACCCCCACTTTTGAAGCAATTGCGATAAACGATGCCATTGAGTTAGTTTTACCGCTTATTTACTATAATAATCTTCCAATGTCTAAAATTGAAATAAAGAAAAACTTTGAAAAGGAGATGCCTAAAATAAAGGGGGACCTGCACCAGCTGCAGGAAGTTTTTCTTAACCTTCTCATAAACGCTTGTCAATCCATGCCAAGCGGCGGAGTAATTGAAATTACCACAAGCAATTTTCAGAATCTTTATGCACAAATACAAATTAGCGATACGGGAACGGGAGTACCGCCAAGCCAACTAAAAAACATTTTTATGCCTTTTTTTTCAACGAAACACGACGGTACTGGGTTAGGCTTATCAATTTGTCATAACATTATTAAAAATCATAACGGATCAATTGAATTAAAAAGCCAAGTTAATCAAGGGACAACTTTTACGATTAAATTACCTTTTAACTAAGGGGAGGGGCGATGGTTTACAAGATTTTAATAGTTGACGATGAAGAAGCAGTAAGAGATTTGTTTTCTGAACTGTTAAAAAAGGAAGGGTATAAAACAAATACCTGCGCTACTGGAGAGGAAACGTTAGAGCTACTTAAAAAAGAAAACTTTGACGTGGTTCTTTTGGATATCAAATTACCCGGTGTAAGCGGATTAGAGGTTCTAAAAAATATACGAGATAGCTATTCTAATCTTCCAGTAGTTATGATTACCGGATTCGGCTACGATGAAGATTTGATTAGTAAAACAAAACAACTTGGATGCTCAGGATATATCGGTAAAAATATGCCCATATCACAAATAATAACTACCTTTAAACAATTTGTTAAAAGCGCCAAAGAAAACGGGAGTAACACTTAATATGAGCGATGAATTTTTAAAACCTGTTTACATAGATGCTTTTGATTTAGATGATGCGTGGTTTCAATGCTTATCCGCGATATTAGATAAGGGCCATGCTTATACAATCACCCGCGGAAGCTATGAGGGACAAAAACGCTTAGAATTTGATTTTGTTTCCGTAAGGGTGCGTAAGCCCAATCACCAAATAATCCCAATTATTCCGGAAGGCATGAATATCCCCGCACCAACAGATATGAATTACATTCAAGGATATTTGAGTTACTTGCTTACTGGAGCAAAGACAGAAACCGAAGATTATACTTATGGAGAAAGGTTAGTGGATCCTAAGGTGAGAATTTCGCAAACCTTAGACGGTAAAGAACTAACGCATGATATGCCTTTAAATGTTAATCAGATAGAAGAAGTGATAAAAATGTACAAAGAAAACGGGCCAGGAACTAACCAAGCGGTGATGGAAATCGGCATGCCCTCAGATATTACATTAGTCGATCCGCCATGCTTAAGGTTAATTGATACGCGCCTGCGTTACGGGAAACTTCATTTTATTCTATACTTTCGCTCCTGGGATCTTTGGGGAGGCTTTCCTTCTAATTTAGGCGGGCTACAACTGGTCAAACAATATATGGCTGAAGAGATCGGGGTTGATGACGGCGAAATTATTGCTGTAAGCAAAGGGTTGCATCTTTATGATTACGCCTGGGACTTAGCAAAATTAAGAACAAATAAAAATAATTTAGTGATAAAATAAAGATAATGCGCAAACTAAAGATTTCTGTGTTAGGCGATGGGGGATGGGGGACAACATTAGCTATACTACTTTCTAGTAAAAGCTATGCCGTTACCCTTTGGGGTGCTTTTGAAAATTATACTAAGACTATGGCTAAAAACCGGTTAAACTCTAAATTTTTACCTGGAATACGCATCCCTAGAAAAATCGAAATCACTAGCGATCTTAAAAAAGCTATTTTTTGCAAAGATATTATTGTTTTAGCCATTCCTTCGCAGTATACACGAAATATATTGAAAAGAATTAAGGGCAATTTTAGTAAAAATACAATTTTCTTAAGCGTTACTAAGGGCATCGAAATAAAATCTTTGAAACGAATCTCGGAAATAATTAATTCAGAATTAGGCTCAGTTAAATTAGCAGTGCTATCCGGCCCGACTATAGCCGGCGAAGTAGCCAAAGGTATCCCAACAGCAGCTGTCATCGCTTCTAGCAACAAAAAAGTACGTAAATTATTACAAACCATATTTAATACAGAAAGATTCCGCGTATACACTAATCCGGATGTTATAGGAGTAGAATTAGGAGGAAGTTTAAAAAACGTAATAGCTATTGCCTGTGGCGTATCCGATGGTTTGGGGTTTGGCTCTAATACTAAAGCAGCAATACTGGCGCGTGGTTTAGCTGAAATCTCTAGATTAGGTAAGAAAATGGGCGCAACTTTAGAAACTTTTAGCGGAATAAGCGGATTGGGCGACCTTGTAACTACATGTATAAGTAAACAGAGCAGAAATCGATTTGTAGGAGAACAGATTGGTAAAGGAAAGGCCTTGAAAGAGATTTATAAACATATGCAAATGGTAGCCGAAGGTGTGCCTACAGCAAAATCTGCCTTTGCCTTAAGTAAAAAATACAAAGTAGATATGCCTATAACAAAAGAAGTGTATAAATTATTATATCAGGGCAAAACACCTTCAAAAGCAGTAAACGATTTGATGACGAGAAAAAGCAAGGAAGAGATATAGCGGGGCACGCAAAATATAATACGGGGCGTGGCTCAGTTTGGCTAGAGCGCTTGAATGGGGTTCAAGAGGTCGACAGTTCAAATCTGTCCGCCCCGACTTATTAAGAAGTAAAATTGATCCATTAAAAAGGAGACGTATTAAATGGCTAATTACTCAGGACTAGAGAAAAGAAAATACCCAAGAGCAAACGGCAGGTTTATTGTTTCGTATAGAATTTTAGAGAATGACACAACCACTGATATAACCCAAACCAAAAATTTATGTTTAGGTGGAATGCTGCTCACGACGAATTGTAAATTTCCAATCGGGACAATCTTAGACCTTGAGATCCGCTTACCTTTTGATCCAAACCCGATTAAGCTGATTAGCAGAGTTTTAGAATCCAGAGAAATTACCAAAGATATTATTTATGATACAAGGCTTATTTTTCTATCGATCGATGAAAAACACCATAAGGTAATTAATGAAACCGTCAGCTATTATCTTAAGAAAGGGTAATTTATGAAGAAAATAAATATCGGCCTAATTGGTTTCGGTAATGTTGGATGTGGGGTCGTGAAAATCCTTCAACAAAGAAAGGCTTTTCTTGCTCAAAAAATCGGGATTGAAATCGCTATAAAAAAAATCTGCGATAAAGATACTGCAAAAAAAAGAGATGTTTTGATAGATAAATCTTTACTGACCAGTGATGCCAATTTAGTTCTTAACGACCCGTCGATTGATATTGTTGTAGAATTAATGGGAGGGACTACTCTCGCGAAAGATTATATATTAAGCGCTTTAAAGAAGGGAAAACATGTTGTTACCGCAAACAAAGCTTTGCTTGCTGAGCATGGCTTAGAGTTATTTGCGGAAGCATCCGAAAGAGGCAAAAATATTTACTTTGAGGCTTCAGTAGGGGCGGGTATACCGATAATAAAATCAATAAGAGAAGGTTTGATAGCGAATAAATTTAGTTGTGTCTTTGGAATTGTTAACGGCACGTCAAACTACGTGCTTACGCAAATGTCTGATGAAAACTGTACTTTCTCAACTGCCCTCAGCGCGGCGCAAGCAAAGGGTTTTGCCGAAAAAGACCCCAGTTTAGATATTCAAGGCATTGACTCAGCGCATAAATTAGTATTACTGACTTACTTAGCATTTGGAAGAATAGTCAACCTTAAGGATATATTTATTGAAGGCATATCTCATATATCCTTGGCAGATATAAATTACGCCAAAGAGTTAGGATACACAATAAAGCTACTTGCCATTGCAAAAAAAGAAGGCAATGAACTAGAAGTTCGAGTACATCCAACTTTCTTGCCACAAGAACACCTGTTGTCTTCAGTAGATGGAGTTTTTAATGCTATTTATGTATCCAGCGACTTAGCAGGCGATCTTATGTTTTACGGGCCAGGAGCAGGCCAATTATCTGCTGCTTCAGCGGTTGTTTCGGATATAGTTGACCTTACTCAAGATATAAAAGCCGGCCTATTCCGTCCGACCTTAAATACCGTAGAAGATAATTTAATTAAAGGTTTACGCAAAATAGATGAATTTGAAAATAAATACTATATACGTATTATGGCAATAGATAAACCCGGGGTATTAGCTAAAATATCAGGAATTTTGGCAAAATACGGCATTAGTATTGCTTCCGTAACACAAAAGGAGAAATTAAAATCACAAGTTGTCCCAGTAGTTATGATCACCCACCAGGCAAAAGAAAAAAGCCTGCGCAACGCCTTAAAGATGATTGATAAATTAACCGATATTAAGGAAAAATCTATAGCTATAAGAATTGAGGGCGTTTAGTAAAGATGAAAAACTATGGTATAATTGAAAAATATAAAAAATATTTACCCGTCGGGCAAACAACCCCAATAATTACTTTAAATGAAGGCAATACTCCCTTGGTTTTTGCCAGTTATTTGAGTAAATTGGCGGGTGAAAACTTCGAGGTGTATCTAAAATGCGAAGGAGCTAACCCTACAGGTTCATTTAAAGACCGCGGAATGACCTTAGCTATATCCAAGGCTTGTGAAGAAAAAGCTACCGCGGTTATCTGCGCATCAACGGGTAATACTTCTGCATCTGCCGCGGCATATTCGGCTCGCGCCGGTATAAAATGTATTGTGCTTATTCCTAACGGAGCAATTGCGCTAGGAAAACTTAGCCAAGCATTAATCCACGGGGCAGAGGTCTTGGCAATAAGCGGAAATTTTGATACGGCCTTAGAATTAGCTAAAGAGATTAGTTTAAAATACCCAGTAACTCTTGTTAACTCTCTTAATCCCTTTCGCATCGAAGGACAAAAAACCGGTAGTTTTGAAATATGTGATTACCTTGGAGAGGCTCCAGATTTCCAAATTATGCCAGTAGGAAACGCAGGAAATATCACTGCTTATTGGAAAGGATATAAAGAATACAAATCAGGAGGGCTCAGCAAGAAACTTCCTGGTATGCTGGGTTTTCAAGCAGAAGGCGCTTGTCCTATAGTAAAAAATAAACCTATTAAGTATCCTAAAACAATTGCCACTGCCATTCAAATAGGAAACCCGGCAAGCTGGAAAAGTGCGCTAGAGGCACGCGATGAATCTAATGGGCTAATTGATTCAGTAACTGATGCCCAAATCTTAGCAGCTTATAAAATTCTAGCAGTTAAAGAAGGCGTGTTTGCTGAACCAGCCTCAGCAGCATGCATTGCTGGACTATTAAAATTAATCAAAAATGGATATTTTAGAAAAATTAATACTACTAACAAATGTAAAATTGTGTGTATATTAACCGGACACGGTTTAAAGGATCCGGAAAGAGCCATAAAAAGCGTAAAAAAACCAAAACTACTTAGGCCTAACATTAAAACGATATTAAAAGAGATTGGATACTAATTTAAAAGGAAAAAAGGTTTTAATAACCTCTGGGCCCACTTGGGTGGCAATAGATAGCGTAAGGGTTATAAGTAATACTGCAACTGGTGAAACCGGAATCGAGTTAGCTAAAAAATTTATTCAACAAGGCTGCAGGGTTACTCTTTTGTTAGGCCCGGTTAACATCGCTAGCTTAGATAACAAAATAAAGGTAAAACGTTTTTCATTTTTTAAAGAGTTAAATACTTTATTAAAAAGCGAACTTAAGAAAGATTTCGATATTGTAATTCAATCCGCTGCAATAAGCGATTTTGCTCCTAAGCTCTCTGATAATAAGAAAATAAGCTCAGGATGCAAAAAGCTTAAACTTATACTTAAACCGACAGTTAAAATTATTAATTGTTTACGTAAGCTTAAACCAAATGCATTTCTGATAGGTTTTAAATTTGAGCCACACTTTAAAGCTAGGGAACTTATTAAAAAAACACGTAACCTTATTGAATCAGCTAATCTAGATTTAGCAGTAGGTAACAACTTGCTTAATAAACAATATAGCGCGTATCTTGTAAATAAAACAGGCGCATGCGGCCCATTTTTATCAAAACCGGCAATGGTTAACAATTTAATTAAATTAATCGAGAGAAAATATGCCGCAAACTAAGTACATTGTTTTAGTTGCAGACGGAATGGCAGATTACCCAATCCCAGAGTTAGGATTACGTACCCCTTTAGAGGCAGCGCGTACTCCGAATATGGATTTTATCGCTAAAAGCGGCTTGGTGGGGCAAGCCAAGACTATTCCCAATAAGATGAGCCCCGCATCCGACGTAGCTAATCTTTCAATATTAGGATATGACCCCAAAAAATATTATTCAGGCAGGGGCCCCTTAGAAGCTGCTAATCTTGGCATAGAATTAGAAGACGACGACGTTGTCTTCCGCTGTAATTTAATTACTGCCGGTGATGATATTTTACTTGATTATAGCTCTGGGCACATCAAATCAAAAGAAGCGGATCAATTGATCAAATTCATTGACCAAAAGTTAGGTAACAATAAATTAAGATTTTTTCCCGGAGTAAGCTATCGGCACCTGCTTTTAGTCAAGCGTGGAGCTGAATTAAAGTTAGAGTCCTTAATTTGCCACGCGCCACACGATATCACGGGGATGAATATCAGTAAAAACCTGCCTAGGGGTGATAACGCAGATTTAATTATAAAACTTATGCTTGATTCTCGCCAAATACTAAACAATCACGAGATTAATCAAGTGCGTTTAGACTTAAAGGAGAACCCAGGTAATATGATTTGGCTGTGGGGCCAAGGTAAAAAAACAAATATGCCTAAATTCCTAGATAAATTTGGGTTATCAGGAAGCGTTATATCCGCAGTCGACTTAATCAAAGGGCTGGGAAGGCTTCTTGGCCTGGAAGTAATTAATGTGATAGGGGCAACTGGTTATTATGATACCGATTACGAAGCGAAAGCCAGAGCGGCAATTAAATCTCTAAAAAAACATAACTTTACTTTTGTGCATGTAGAAGCACCGGATGAAGCCGGACATAATGGTGATCTACGGGAAAAACTTACAGCTATTGAACGATTTGATCAACTAGTCGTAGGAACAATATTAGAATATTGTAAAGAAAAAAACGATTTTCGTATTATGGTTTTACCTGATCACGCTACACCGCTATCACTAAAAACACACACCTCAGAAGCAATTCCCTTTGCAATGTGCGGGAATGGTATCATTGCTAAAGGTTTTAATAGTTATAGTGAGAAAGAAGCGCAAAAATCAGAACTTTATTTTGAAAATGGGTATGAACTAATGAATTATTTCTTAAATACCCCGCGCTTATAAGGAGAACGAATGATGCATAAAGGTTTAGTTGTGCAAAAATATGGAGGTTCATCCGTAGCAAATGTCGAGCGCATACAAAAGGTAGCGCAAAGGATAGTTAGTTATCGAAAAAAAGGCTACGCTCTGGTCATAGTTGTATCTGCTTTAGGTGATACTACTGATGAATTAGTTACGCTAGCTAATAAAATCAATACCAACCCTTCAGAGCGTGAGATGGATATGCTGCTTTCTACAGGAGAACAGATATCAGTCGCGCTTTTAGCTATGGCTATTCACAAATTAGGGATTGAAGCTATCTCATTTACCGGTGCCCAAGTAGGCATTATTACTGATACAAGCCATACTCGCGCCAGGATTATAAAAATAAATACCGATAAAATTAGAGCAGAATTAAAAAAAGGTAAGATAGTTATTGTTGCCGGTTTTCAGGGAGTAACTTTAGATCAAGATATAACTACCCTAGGTAGAGGCGGTTCAGATTTGACTGCTGTAGCTTTAGCTAAAGAATTAGGCGCAGATTCCTGTGAAATCTACACTGATGTTGAAGGTATTTATACTACTGACCCACGGATTGAGCCAAAGGCTAAAAAGATTAACGCGATCACTTATGATGAGATGCTTGAAATGGCTTCACTTGGCGCGCAAGTTATGCAAGCCCGGTCTATTGAAGTAGCTAAAAAATTCAACGTACCTTTACATGTACGCTCTTCGTTTTCAACAAGTTGCGGAACAATGATTATCAAGGAGGTAGATAAGATGGAAGATGTGGTAGTGAGCGGAATAACCTTAAATAAAAACGAGGCTAAAATTACGCTTTGTGGGGTTTCTGATAAACCTGGAATTGCCGTAAGGTTATTTAAGCATCTAGCCGAGGCAGAAGTAAGTGTTGATATGATCGTGCAAAACGTAAGCCATACCCGGCTAACTGATATATCATTTACAATTGCTAAAAGCGACTGCGCAAAAGCAAGCAAAATAACTAAAAAGGTAGCCCGGGACATCGCTGCAGGCGAAGTTCTCTTAAATGAAGATATCGCTCGAGTTTCCATTGTAGGCGTGGGCATGAAATCGCATCACGGCGTTGCCGCGAAGATGTTCGGGATAATGGCAGCTAACAAAATTAATATTGAGATGATCTCAACAAGCGATATTAGTATATCTTGTATTATAAAAAAGAAATTTGCTGAAATAGCGGTAAGGAAATTACACGCGGAGTTTGGATTAAGCCTTTAATCGAGGGTTACTATGGAAAGAATAAAATTATACGACACCACATTACGTGACGGTTCGCAAGGGGAAGGGATTTCTTATTCAGTAATGGATAAAATCCGCATTGCCGAAGAATTAGATAAAATCGGCATTGACTTTATCGAGGGAGGCTGGCCAGGATCAAACCCTAAAGACCGCGAATTTTTCTTAAAGATAAGCCAACGTAAACTTAAAAATTCAAAAATTGCTGCTTTTAGCATGACCCGCAGGCCGAACATCGCAGCAAAAGAAGACAACAACATACTTGCCCTTTTAAAATCTAACGCGCAAGTAATCACCATCGTTGGCAAAACCTGGGATTTTCATGTAACGGCCGTCTTAAAAACAACATTGGATGAAAATCTAGCCATGATTAAAGACACGGTAAATTTCTTAGTTAAAAAGGGCTTGCCTGTAATTTATGATGCTGAACATTTTTTTGACGCTTATAAGGCAAACAAAGATTATGCTTTAAAAACATTGTTAAGTGCCCAAGAGGCGGGAGCCCAATCAATTTGCTTATGTGACACTAACGGCGGGACACTTACCACGGAAGTAATAAACGTAATAACTGAAGTTAAAAGTAAAATTAAAATCGATCTGGGCATCCATTGCCATAATGACGCGGGTGTAGCTGTTGCTAACTCCTTGGCAGCTGTAGAGGCTGGCGCGACTATGGTACAAGGAACTATTAACGGATATGGAGAACGCTGCGGCAATGCTGATTTAATAACCATTATTGCTAATTTAAAATTAAAGCTCAAAATTGACTGTATCTCAGATGAAAAACTAAAACAGCTGACTCATTTATCGCATTTTGTCAGCGAAATTAGTAATATGCGCGCAAAAAACGAACAACCTTTTGTGGGGGATTCAGCTTTTGCCCATAAAGGCGGTATGCATATTAATGCCATAATGAAAAACCCATTGTCTTACGAACATATTGATCCGTCTTGCGTGGGGAACCGGCGACGCATCCTGGTTTCTGAATTAGGAGGAAAAACCGGAATCTTGCTAAGAGCAAAAGATTTAAGCTATGATTTAAGCAAGGAAGACCCGCAAACTAAAAAAATACTGGAATTAGTACAATCGCTTGAACATCAGGGATTTCAATTTGAAGCTGCCGAAGCATCTTTTCAGATATTAATGCAAAAGTCGTTAAAAAAATATAAGAAGTTTTTTGAACTAGAAGGTTTTAAAGTAGTTATTGAAAAACACTCAAATAATAAAATTACCTCTGAAGCGGTGATTAAGCTAAAGGTAAAAGGGGTTAAAGAGCATACTGCTGCTGAAGGCGATGGCCCGATTAACGCATTAGACAATGCCCTACGCAAGGCCTTAAAGGATTTCTACCCGACTCTAGCTTCAATGCATTTATCTGACTTTAAGGTGCGCGTTCTAGATGGAAAAGCAGGCACCGCCGCAAAAGTACGCGTGTTAATCCAATCCCAGGATAAATTAGATATCTGGGATACCATCGGTGTGCATGAAAATATAATAGAAGCCAGTTGGCAAGCTTTAGTTGACAGCGTAGAGTATAAGCTTCTTAAAGATAATCAATGAGCGAAGAACTTTCCAAGCAGTATAATCCAAAAGAAATTGAAGATAAGTGGTATAAGTACTGGGAAGATAATAACCTTTTTGCCGCAAAACCCGCTTTAGATAAATCTAGCTATAGCATAGTTATCCCCCCGCCTAATGTAACTGGCGCCCTGCATATGGGCCATGCCCTCAATAATACCATCCAGGATATTTTAATCCGCTACCAAAGAATGAAAGGGAAAAATGTTCTTTGGATGCCAGGAACTGACCATGCTGGTATTGCCACGCAAAATGTCGTAGAAAAAACATTGGCTAAAGAAGGATTAAAACGCCAGGATTTAGGCCGAGATAAATTTATCGAAAGAGTTTGGCAGTGGAAAGAACTTTACGGCTCAACTATAATCCGCCAGCTAAAAAAACTCGGCGCATCATGCGATTGGAGCCGCCTACGCTTTACCATGGACTGCGAATATTCTATTGCCGTTACGGAAGTTTTTGTGAGGCTTTATGAAAAGAAATTAATTTATAGAGGAACATATATTATTAACTGGTGCCCAAGATGCCTTACTGCGTTAAGTGATGAAGAAGCCGCGCATAAGGAACTCCAGGGCAGCCTCTACTATCTAAAATACCCTCTAAAAGATAACCCAAAAGAATTTATCAAGGTTGCTACAACACGGCCCGAAACTATGCTAGGAGATACTGCCGTAGCAGTCAACCCTAAAGATAAGCGCTACAAGAAATATATCGGCAAAATCTTGATACTCCCTTTAATGAACAGGCAGATAAAAATCATTGCAGATACCCTGGTAGATATGGAATTTGGCACGGGTGCCGTAAAAGTTACTCCGGCACATGACCCTAACGATTACATGCTTGGGAAAAAACATAATTTAGAGTTTATTAATGTGCTCTCGCCTGACGGGACGATGAATGCAGCAGCTGAAAAGTTCTGCGGGCTTGATCGCTTTATTGCAAGAGAGAAAATCGTAGAAGAGTTAAGATCAATGGGATTACTGGAAAAAATCCAGCCGCACACACTTTCCGCAGGGCATTGCTATCGCTGTCACACATTAGTTGAACCATACCTATCAAAACAATGGTTTGTAAAGATGAAGCCTTTGGCAAAGCCCGCAATAGCAGCAGTCAAAAAAGGGCATATCAAATTTCATCCTGAGCGTTGGCAAAAAGTTTACCTAAACTGGATGGAAAATATCCAAGATTGGTGCATCTCACGGCAAATCTGGTGGGGGCACCGCATTCCTGTGTATTATTGCAAGGAATGCCAGGTAGGGAAATCTCAAATAAATTCAAAATTCAAAAGTCAAAAGTCAAAAATAGAAAACGGGGTAATCGTATCCCGGACAAAACCAGATAAATGCCCTAAATGCGGATCAATAGAATTAACCCAAGATGAAGATGTTTTGGATACCTGGTTTTCCAGTTGGCTTTGGCCATTTGCTACCCTTTATTGGCCTAAAGAAAACGCTGACTTAAAATATTTTTACCCAACTGCGACCCTAGTAACCGCGCCTGAAATTATCTTTTTCTGGGTAGCGCGTATGATTATGGCGGGGTTAGAATTTAAAAAACAGATCCCTTTTAAAGATGTCTATATTCATGGCACCGTACGTGACATTGAAGGCAAAAAAATGTCCAAATCATTGGGCAATATTATCGATCCCCTTGAAATTATTTCGCAATACGGTACTTGCGCTTTACGCTTCAGTATAATCTCCATAACCGCGTGCGGCCAGGATGTATACTTATCTAAAGAAAAGTTTGAACAAGGAAGAAATTTCGCCAATAAAATCTGGAATGCCTCACGCTTTATCTTAATGAATCTTAATCCTGATGACGTAGCTGTGGATTTATGCGTTTTCTTTAAGCAAGAAAAACTGGATATTGTTAACCGCTGGATATTAAGCCGTTTTTACACGACGCTGGAAAAGGTGGGAAAAGAACTCGACAACTTTAAATTTAATGAAGCAGCGAATAGTTTATACGCGTTCTTCTGGCATGAATTCTGCGACTGGTATATAGAATTAGCCAAGCCTCAAATACTTGAGAAAAATACACAAGTAGTAATGTTTAAAATCTTAGAAAAATATTTAAGGATTTTGCATCCGTTTATGCCTTTTATCACGGAAGAAATTTGGCAAAAGTTACCCGGGGCAAAAGGCTCTATCATGCAACAAACCTGGCCGCATCTACAAAATGAGTTAATCAATAAAAATGATGAAGAACAGATGCAGCTAGCTTTTGATATTATTAATACTATTAGAAATATGCGCCAAGAGCTTGAAGTTGATTTAACCAGCCGCATTGAAATCAAACTTACGCCCGCAAATAAAGAGGGACGGGATTCGCTTGAGCAACTAATTCCTTATATAAAAAACCTGGCCAAAATTGAAAACTTGATATTTTCTGAAAAATATATTGTTCAGAAAAATGAATACGCTTGTGTGCTTAAAAATATGCATATTGTGATGCCTTTGCAGGGGATTGTAGACGCGGAAGAAATTTACAAAAAAAACCAGGCAAAAATCGATAAGCTGAAGTTTGAAATAAAGAATAAGGAAACTATGCTGGCAAATAAAGACTTCTTAGGCAGAGCACCGAAGGAAATTGTGGATACTGAGAAAACAAAATTGAATGATATGCACCAGCAGATTGTAAAACTAGAAGCGATTAAAAATGGCTTACGCTAAACATTTTTTATCTAAAAATAAGCCTGAGATCAACCCTAAAACGATTGCGGCCTTTATAAAACAAGCTTTACTGGAAGATATCGGCAGCAAAGATATCACCACTCAGCTTTGCATTGAAAAGAATAAAAAAATCCAAGCGAAAATTATCGCCAAAGAAAATTTTATACTTTGCGGAGTTTTAATCGCTGAAAAGGTATTTAAAATTGTTGACCCCGGCTTAAAATTCAAAACGATAATTAAAGAAGGAGCTCAGGTTAAAAATAAACAAACCATTGCTGTCATATCAGGGTCTGCCAGGAGCATTCTTACCGCGGAGAGAGTAAGCCTGAACCTCTTATCCTTTTTAAGCGGAATTGCCACTAAAACCCATAAATTTGTAAAAAAGATCCACCCTTTTAAAACAAAAATTACCGATACACGTAAAACCTTACCAAGCTTAAGGCAAGTACAAAAATACGCGGTAAGAATCGGAGGCGGATATAACCATAGGATGTGCCTGGATGAGATGATCTTAATCAAAGATAACCATATCAAGGCTGCTGACAGGTGTATCGGCTTGTTAAAAATCCCTAAAAAAGAAAAAATTGAGATTGAAGTTCAAAATCTTAATGAGTTTAAGAAGGCTTTGCAATTAAAGCCTGCCATTATCATGCTGGATAATATGAAAATTAAGGATATTAAAAAAGCAATGTCTATCCCGCATCAATTAACTAAACTTGAGGCAAGCGGTGGCATATGCCTGAAAAATATAAAAAAATACGCCGCAACAGGAGTTGATATAATTTCCGTCGGAGAACTAACGGATTCAATTACATCCGTAGATATCTCTCTTGATGTGCATTCCTTATGCAAAGATTTAAGCTAATCAGCAAATTCTCTCCACTTGGCGATCAGCCTAAAGCAATTAATGAGCTTACTAAAACAATTAACGCTAAAAAACGTTACTCCACGCTTTTAGGCGTTACGGGAAGCGGAAAAACTTTTACCTTAGCCAACACTATTGCTAAAACAAACTTACCCACCTTAATAATTTCACACAACAAAACACTAGCTGCTCAGCTTTATTCTGAATTCCTTGAGTTTTTTCCGTATAACGCGGTAGAATATTTTGTAAGTTATTACGACTACTACCAGCCAGAAGCATACCTGCCCCAAACAGATACTTATATTGAGAAAGATTCCTCTATTAATGAGCAACTTGACCGATTGCGCCTAAGCGCTACAACTTCATTAATGAGCCGGCCAGATTGTATTGTTATAGCCTCGGTCTCCTGTATCTATAATTTAGGTTCACCGCAAGATTACCAAGAACAGCTAGTAATTATAAACAAAACTCAGGAAATTACGCGTGAAGCATTAATCGATAAATTTATTCAAATCCAATATGAACGCAATGATTACGAGTTTAATCGCGGAAAGATTAGAGTACGTGGGGATGTAGTTGAGATATTCCCTTCTTATTGGGAAAAAGCTGTACGCATAGAGTTAAACGCGTCAGGTATAGAAAAAATCTCGATAATTAATCCAATAAGCGCTAAAGTTATAAACCAGGTTGAGAAAATTGCCATTTATCCGGCAAAACATTTTATTGTCTCTAAAGATAAAACAGTGGAAGCGATAAAATCAATAAGAGAGGAACTGGCTGAGCAACTTAAAAATTTAAAAAGTGAGAACAAGCTACTCCAAGCAAACCGACTGGAATCGCGTACAAACTATGATTTAGAAATGCTTAAAGAAATCGGCTACTGCCATGGTATTGAAAACTATTCCCGTCACATAAGTGGCAGGCCAAGTGGAAGCCGCCCATATTCCATGATAGATTATTTTCCCGGGGACTTCTTAACTATAATTGACGAATCGCATGTTACTATCCCGCAAATAAGGGGAATGTACGCCGGAGACCAAGCAAGAAAAAAAACCTTAGTTGATTACGGATTCAGGCTTCCTTCATGCCTAGATAACCGGCCTTTGAAGTTTAACGAATTTAATGAAATCGTAAAACAGGTAGTGTTCGTTTCGGCAACCCCGGATAAGTATGAACTAAGCTTAAGCGAAAACAAGGTTATCCAACAAATCATCCGGCCCACAGGACTGCTTGACCCCGAGATCATCGTCAAACCAACAGAAGGCCAGATTGAGGATTTAATCAATGAAATAAAAACACGCGCTAAGAATAATGAACGAGTTTTGGTAACCACGCTTACTAAAAGAATGTCCGAAGACCTGGCTAATTATTTAACAAATGCCGGATTAAAAGTCAAATACTTGCACTCTGAAATAAAAACTATTACGCGTTCACAGATATTAAAAGAGTTACGCCTTAAGAAATTTGACTGTTTGGTGGGGATAAACTTACTACGCGAAGGTTTGGATTTACCCGAAGTATCCCTCGTGGCGATATTAGATGCTGATAAAGAGGGCTTTTTACGTTCCGCGACCAGCCTTATTCAAGTAGGGGGACGCGCCGCGCGAAATATTAATGGAACGGTAATTATGTATGCTGACAGGATAACCTCGTCGATGAGAAAAGCAATCAGTGAAAGCAGGCAGAGAAGAAAGTTACAGCTTGAATTTAATCAGAAAAATGCGATCACTCCTAAATCCATCAAAAAATCAATCAAACAGGGGATTGAAAACTTAGAAGCTGCCTCTGAATTCGTTCAAGGGCTTAGCGGAGAGCCGCTTGAAAAATACCAGTTGCATAAATATATCCTTGAGCTAGAATATGAAATGGAATTAGCTGCACGTAACCTGCAATTTGAAAAAGCAGTTATTTTAAGAGACAAAGTTAAAGAATTAAAAGTAATGACAAATGTTAAAAAGTAAAAAGGTAAAAATAAAAAGTAAAAACTACAGTCAAAATTCATTTGTCCTTAAAATTATATGTTGTTAGCTATCGACATAGGCAATACCAATATTACCTGTGGGATATTTAAAGGAGCTAAAATTATACATACCTTTGATATTCCCACCTGCGCATATAACATCAAGAAACTAAAAGCCAATTTAGGAAAGCTTAATCCGGTTGACGCTTTGATTTGCAGTGTTGTGCCTAAGACAACCCAAGTTATTACAAAAGACTTAACTAAACTAATTGGCAAGAAACCTTATATAATAGGTAAGAATATTCAGGTACCCATAAAAAACCGCTACCGGAACCCAAGCCAAGTCGGCCAGGACCGCTTAGTGAACGCCTACGCGGGATTAATTTTTTACGGTACGCCTTTGATTATCATCGATTCCGGGACAGCTTTGACTTTCGACGTAATTTC
This sequence comes from Candidatus Omnitrophota bacterium, assembly GCA_037134795.1. Classification (GTDB taxonomy): domain Bacteria; phylum Omnitrophota; class Gorgyraeia; order Gygaellales; family Profunditerraquicolaceae; genus UBA6249. The sequence continues at coordinate 26,308 of JBAXLM010000002.1, forward strand.
TAAACAGGAGGCATATTTAGGAGGCTTGATTCTTCCGGGACTGGGAATTTCTCTAGCTGCCTTAAATGAAAAAACCGCACTGCTTCCGCGGATTAAGCTACAATACCCCAAAGAGCTTATCGGAACTGATACAATAAGCAGCATATTAAGCGGAGTAGTTATTGGTGCGGGCGTTCTTGCCAGTGGTTTAGCAAGCAGGATTAAGCGTAAAATCGGAAAACATACCCAGATTATCGGCACAGGAGGAAGCATTAATTTAGTCAAAAAGTACTCTGATATAAGCATAAAAATCGACCGTAATCTAACTTTAAAAGGGCTTAGCCTTATTTATGAAAATGAAATCAAAAATCGTGATTTTTAGGGCCTGCGTAATAACTGCCTGTTTTTTATGTATCCTTGGGCTTGAAAAGCCTTTTTGTGAAGAACAAGGCAACTCTAGTGAGAAAAATGATACGGCTAAAGTTAATTTTGAACAAGCGCTTAAGAATCATGACGCACAAAAACAAAGAGAGCAGGAAGAGTTGATTATTAAGCTAAATTTTCGCTTAGGCCAAGCAACAGAAAATTGGATAAATACGGCTAAAAAAGATAAAACAGGTAAATTGAATACGCGGCTTGAGCAGGAGTGGGAAAAGCTTTCACTATTTCCACCGGGGCATTACGAATACTACTTAAGAGGGCATAAATATGAAGTAGTTAAAAGTGATGTAATCAAAACAGATTCCCTTGTTTCTTTTTATATCGCCGCGGTAATTGTACAAGAAACATTGTACGTTGAAAAAAATCATCCTCCGAATATCAGTGATATTAGCCCGTATTTTTACACAGTTAGTACCAACTACACACTGAATTTCGAATACAAAAACGAAAAATTTATCTTAACCAGCAGCGATAGCAAAATCGTATCCAGTGAAAACGATTGTCCTGATGAATTTAAAAAGTTTCGATCATAAATAATAAAAAACTCTTGACAAGAAATTTTTTTTATCTATAATTAGCACTCTAGAGAAAAGAGTGCTAATAGAATAAGTCCTCGCACAAAGAAGTATTTGGCGGGATAAATCATTTAAAGGAGGAGGCAAGATGGAGATTAAACCATTGGGTGATCGTATCGTGGTTAAACCTTTAGAAGCAGAAAATAAAAGTAAGGGCGGAATTGTACTGCCTGATACTGCCAAAGAAAAACCACAAGAAGCTAAAGTTGTAGCAGTAGGAAAAGGCAAGGTGCTAGAAAATGGCACTGTGCAAGCGCCAGAAGTAAAAGTAGGGGATAAGGTTTTATTCGGAAAATATTCCGGGAATGAAATTACCACTAAAGAAGGCGAAGAGTTGTTAATCTTACGCGAAGACGACATTTTAGCAATTATTAAGTAACTTATCCTGACGAAGCTTTGAGCCGGGACAACATATCTAAGAGGAGGATGTATGGCAAAGCAATTATTGTATAGTGATGATGCGCGCCGCAAGATTTTAAGAGGCATCGAGCAGCTAGCAGCAGCTGTAAAAGTAACCTTAGGCCCAAAAGGGCGCAATGTAGTAATTGACAAAAAGTTTGGTTCTCCCACAATTACAAAAGACGGAGTTACCGTAGCCAAGGAAATTGATTTAGAGGATCCTTTTGAAAATATGGGCGCTCAGATGGTCAAAGAAGTCGCGGAAAAAACTTCCGATATCGCGGGTGACGGAACTACCACTGCTACTGTCTTAGCTGAAGCAATCTATCGCGAAGGATTAAAAAATGTAACTGCCGGATCAAATCCCATGATGTTAAAACGCGGAATTGAAAAAGCGGTTGAGAAAATAGTTGAAGAGCTGGGTAAACTTTCTACTCCTATTAAAGATAAAAAAGAGATCTCTCAAGTTGCAAGTATCGCGGCTAATTCCGACACCGCTATCGGTGAATTAATTGCCGAAGCAATGGATAAAGTCGGTAAAGACGGGGTGATCACGGTTGAAGAAGCAAAATCTACCGCTACAACTCTCGAGGTTGTCGAAGGTATGCAATTTGACCAGGGATACTTATCTCCATATTTTGTAACTGACGCGGAAAGAATGGAAGTTCTTTTAGAAGATCCTTATATTCTCATTTATGAGAAAAAAATATCTTCAATTAAAGATATCCTTCCTTTATTAGAAAAGATCGCTCGCGTCGGAAAACCATTATTGATCATTGCCGAAGAAGTAGATGGTGAAGCCTTGGCAACTTTAGTGGTTAACAAAATCCGCGGCACCTTTGTTGCTTGCGCGGTAAAAGCTCCGGGTTATGGTGATAGGCGTAAAGCTATGCTTGAAGATATCGCTATTTTAACCGGAGGAAAAGCATTAACCGAAGATCTAGGCATTAAGTTAGAAAATATTGAAGTGGAAGACCTAGGAAGAGCAAAAAAAGTTAAAATTGACAAAGAAAATTCTACTATTGTCGAAGGCGCGGGCAAAAACGCAGCAATCAACGCAAGAATTGCCCAATTAAAGAAACAAATTGAAGATACCGATTCAGATTATGACAAAGAAAAACTACAAGAACGCCTGGCTAAATTAGCTGGTGGCGTCGCGGTAATTAATGTAGGTGCTGCTACGGAAACCGAGATGAAAGAAAAGAAAGCCCGAGTTGAAGATGCCTTACATGCAACGCGCGCAGCTACTCAAGAAGGAATCGTTCCAGGCGGCGGAGTAGCTTTTATCCGTACTATTGCTGCTTTAGATAAACTAAAGCTTGAAGGTGATGAGAAAATAGGCGTTAATATTGTAAAGCGCGCTATTGAAGAGCCCTTAAGGCAGATCGCTCAAAATGCAGGCCTAGAAGGTTCAGTAGTTGTGCAAAGAATCAAACAGGAAAAAACCAATATTGGTTACGATGTTAGCCAGGATGCTTATGTAGATATGATTGAAGCTGGCGTAATTGATCCCACAAAAGTAACTCGTTCAGCATTGCAAAATGCTGCCAGTATTGCCGCACTATTACTCACAACTGAAGCTTTAATTGTGGATAAGCCTGAAAAAGACGAGAAGATGCCTATGATGCCACCCGGAGGCGGTATGGGAGGAATGGGCGGCGGAGGAATGTATTAAAAAACAGTAAATAGTTGTTAGCAGATAGAGTAAAAAGCAAAAGGCGTAGATAAAATCTACGCCTTTTGCTTTTAGGCCTGAACCAAACAGTAAAAAAATAGTAAAAAACTTGACAAATTCAGTTCAGCATGTTATATTTTACCTAATTAGGTGAAATTCGTTAAATAATCAAACCAAACCGAGAAGAGTCATATCGGTTTTCTTTTGTCCAGGTTTTAAAGTATTTTAAAAAGTATTTAATAACTTTGCTTAAAAAGAAAGGGGTTGAAAAAAATGTGGCGTAAAATTTCTTCCATTTTAGTTGCCTTCTGCTTACTCTTCCAACAGTTAGGTTTTGCCAGCATGGCTACGGAACTTAACCTTGCCGGGCATTTAAGTAAGATGTCCAGCGCCTTTACGCCTGACAGATTTCGGCCGATACATATCAGGTTTTTCTCTTATGACACGCTTAATGACAATATCAAGGTTATGCTGGATAAAGGCGATGTCAAAAACCTTAAAGAAAGCCAGATTAATGCCTCAACTCAAGAACTAATAAATTACTTTTTAGTGGGAGTCAGCCTTCCTGATAATAAATTCTGGGTGAATTTACGCCCGGATTCAGAAGATAACATTATAGATAACTGGTTAGCTAAGACTGAAGTGGGAAAAATTATGCTTGAGGCTGACCTGCAGTTAAAGAAAGATACCGCTGAATTTACTTCGCCGCAAACTACTGAAGGGAGGCTTTACTGGAGCAAACTTTACCAGAAAGCTGCCGAGCTCTATGGAAATCAAGAAGTAAACATACCTACCCTAACTCGTCCCTGGATCGTGCCTAATGAAATAATTGTCCGCGAGTCCGGAGATAGCGCTTATATTTATAAAGCCACCTTAAAAGTAATGTTAGAGCAGGATTTTCTTAAAGATTCCAGCGTTTACAATTTTAAGGATGAACGCGCCAAGGCTTTAAACGAATATTCTTCCCAACTTATCCGCGAAATCATAATTCCTAAACTAACGCAGGAAGTTAATCTCTCTAAACGTTATGCCCCTTTAAGGCAAGTATATTATTCCATCATTCTCTCCCGCTGGTTTAAATCCAGATTTTCCAATCAAACTGGTTCTTACGCCTCGCGTATTGATAAAAGAGACCTTACTGGCCTGGTTTCCGCGACGGCCTGGTCTAAAACTGCTTATTTTGACGCTTACAAGAAATCATTCGCGCAAGGTGAATACAATATTAAGGAAACAGTACATACTCCCACAGGCCAGGTAATTAGGTCTTATTTTTCCGGAGGCATGGATTTCGCGGCTATGACAATCAACGGAACCAATATTACCAGCAGCCCAATTGCCACCGCGCTGATGAAAGCCGGATTAGTTACGCCAGGTACGCCTGAGTCAACAAGCAGCCCGGTATCTATAGAGGTAAGAGGAATAAACAGTCTTAAAGGCCTGGTAGATGCTCAAAATATTGATTCCGGCATTATGGTCATGGACTGGAATGTAATGCGTAAAGATCTGGGTGAAGATAGTAAACTTGCGCGTATTTTTGATTCAATTGATGCGATTGATGAGGCATTTAATAAGTTAGGCCTTCAATACCTATTTGCCATTACTCATGCAGAGAGGCCACAGGAAGAGAAAGATCCTCAAATACGATTTGATAAATTCAGTTTAGTACCCATCGTCAATAAAGCTAAAGAAATTTTGGCCAAGAAAGGGTTAAGTAATGTTGAAGTTGTAATGCTTCCTTTTGATTTAGATGAAGCGGGAAGGATCGTCAAGGAATCTATAGCAAAAGCTGATGGAAAGAAAATAATGTTTATATTTGAGAATATAAGGTTATACAAGCAAGAACAACTCGTTGCCGATAAAACGGCATCGTTTGCGCAAAAGTCAGAAGTAGTTAAAACCAGAAAAGCCTTTGAAGAAAAAATTATTAATGTCACCGGAAGGGCCGTTGACAAGCTGGTTTATATCTCTGAAGCTTTTGATAAAGCGCATCGCGGTGAAGAAGCATCTATGGAAATGGCCTGGCTTTTTCCGGAGGAGAATCGCGCCGCAGGCCCCAAGTTTGGCAAAGATATACAATCAGTGCTTAGTTTTCAGTTGCGTATTACCGGGTCTTTAAGCGCTATGTTCGGAGGGGCTAAATTTGATAAATATGACGCATTCGGTAAATTAGCTGAGGCGATCGCTAAATCCAAAGGCAAGCTCATGATAGTGGGCGCGCAGCTTAATGCTTATATTAAGTCGCAAAATATGGAGACTGGTAAATCATTGCTCCCGAACGCAAGCGACCAGAAAAAAGTAGATAAGGGCATTGAAGCTATGAATAAATCCGGAGTAGCAATACTTTTACCGGAAGATTTAATTGTTGAAGGCAGGGCAGAATCCGTGGCATTAAACGCCCTTACTACCGAAGACGTGCAGATTGATATAGGAGACAAAGCAATTGAACAGGATGTAAATTATATAAATAGCCTTAAGAAAGGCGACGGGCTGATCTTAAACGGAGGCGCCGGAATTTTTGACAGAGCTACCGGTTCAAAAAAAGGAACAGTCGCGCTAATAGTAGCGGCAAATGAAGCTGCCAAAAGAGGGGTTGCGGTAATAGCCGCAGGCGGCGATATGTATAACGCGGTGCAACTAGTAATTAAAGAAGCTCCCGGTTTTGAACTTGATCCTACCTTTGAGATTTCAACGGGAGGCGGTTCTTTATTAACTTCTTTAGCTAAGGGTATTGCTAATCTTCCGACGGTACGGGCAGTGCTTAAAATGGATCCCACTCAGGGGCTGCATGATATTTATTCATCTGTTAAAGAAGCGTTCCCCCAGGCAATAGTATTAAATACCGTGACTACCCTCGCGGAAGATTCCTCAATCAACGGCGACGAAGCCAACAGAAAAGCGTTATTGGACCCATTCAGGTCAATCGCCGGAACAATGAATATCGTCATACCCGACGGTCCGTTAGACATACGGCCAAACCTTATTTATGACGGCGCATTTATGCCGGTAGTGGTATTGGCGCAAAATGTGCCGGACGCGCTTAAAGCGAAGATGGACGCTGCCAAAGATTCAACGGCAGTCTCCGATACTCTAGTTGAATACGTTAAGCCATTCTTTGCGGCTTCAGATGTAAATATGAATACGGTTACAAAGGATAAACTACGCTCATCAAAATTAGACCCGTCGAAATTAGGGGCAGCTTCGGTGGATATCTCCGCTATGAAAGGCACCAAGTCAGAAAACGGAGATCTATTATTCTATGTGCCTGTATGGTCTAAACGCAGCGTTGCAGCAATGGATACTTTGAATGAAAAAATCAGCGCTGACCTTAAGGCGCAAGCTCCTTCAATTGCAGCTTTACTGGAAGAAACTAGAGCGCCCCTTAGCTGGCCGAAAGAAGCTTTGGTTATCTCTAATTCAGAGGCAGCGTTACAATCTTTTGCCCAGTACGCGCCTCTATTTTTTGATGAATTTTCTAAAGGAGACCTAACTCATGCAGTCTTGTTACGGGAAATAATTTCTAATTTAGAGCCGCAGACATTTGTAAATCCCGAAGGAATCACGATTGACGAACTTATGGGAGATTTTATTTCTACTAAAGATAAGGACGCCAAAATCCCCGGGATAGGCAAGAACCTGCTTGCTTTTAAGAGCCGTATCAATACCCTGCAGCAGCTGTCGTTCTTCCTGTACATCGTGGCAAATCCGCAGGTTGACGCTACTACTAATGCAGCAATTCCCGTTAAAGACGCAATTTTACAAAATGAAATTGTGGGTTTTTATGCCCGCACTTACAGGTATTTACTTGAGATAGCCCAGAATAATTTTAATAGCGCCAAAGAACTTGACGGTTTAAGGGATGAGATCGGAAGCAACGCGCAACGTTTAAACAAATCCTTGCGCGACAGCGACGCACTTGAAATAAGCAAAGCGACCGCAAAACAGCTGATCGATCACCTCACAGCTAAAGGAGTAGCTCTTAATCAAGCGGAAAAAGATAATCTGGCTAAAGTATTCGCTTATTATGAAAACAACGTTTTTGCCTATGACATCCTTATGTTGGCAGGATTATTAAGAGAGGATACGTTTATTGCCAGCTTCAGGCACCTGGCGTTGGATAATCCCAAACAGGTTTTGCCTTCGCAAAAACCGTATGAAGCAATTGACGGTACTGGCCAAATCGGGAGCGTTGCTATTGCTCTGCGTTTTGCCAGCGATATCGACGCCCAGGAACCGGGTTATGAGGGTAAATATTTACTAAGGACGACTAAACTTAAAGGAGAGACAACGAATGAAAAATTTGCATCCGCTGTAAAGGTAGCTGTTGAATCTTTCAGCGACCCGATTATAAAAAGTTCAGAATTAAAAATAAGGACCGGGGATGGTTCAAGGCAATTAGTTGCCGACCTGGTAGCAAGCGGACGCATTCAGTTTAAGGCTACTGACCAGGTAATATTGAGCAGGCTCGATTTCCAGGATCCGATATACGTGCAAAGTGTTTATCCCGTGGAGATCGTATTGGATGGTAAAAAAGTAGGCGTAATAAACTTCTTGGACATCACTCAGTTTGAAGCTGGATATAAAGAAGTGGCCACAAACAGAAGCCTGCCTGTTTTAGTGAATATCCCTCGTCCCATGATCATACGCGAAGCTAATGGTAAAGAGATATATTTTTCTTTAATAGTTGACGCTACTCCGGGAGGAGTTAATATCGGTAACCTGCAACTTACAGAAGCGGCAGCGCAAGGTAAGCCTAAACTTGACGGCCCTCCGTTATTTAAGTTTACCGGTAAATACGCTTTGGAAAATGAAACAAGCGCCGTAGAAGGAGACGCAGCCGTAGAGTTGATACGTTTGAAAGAAATCTTACAACAGACAGAAGCAAAACGCCTGCCTCAAGGCGGCAACGAATCATTTATTTACGTAAAAGCCCAAATACCTTCCAAATTAATCTTACCTGACGCGTTGGGCGGCTCAATCAATTTTATGGGTAAATATTTGCATAAGATCGCGCATGTTAAAGAATCAGGGGCACAGTTCATTTCAACTACTTCATGCTCTACTAACGGCGAAAGCTATATTACTCTCGCCTTATCGGCATTCGCAGGTAAGTTCGGTTTAAATAAGATCGCTAAGGCAGGCCCCACGTATCATATGTATACGAGCGGCGACAGCAAAAAAGGCCTTTTCGGCGACCTTAATGAAAAAACTACCGGAGCTGCAAAAGGAGTAAGAGAGCATCTGCTTCTTGACGCGATATACGGGGCAATGCGTACTCCGACCGCGTATACTAACGGTCAAACTGATTTAAAAGGCGGTTCGCTATTTTATCTTTCCGTATTGTTGCCACAGAATATTCAGGAAAGCCTAGTCCGTAAGTATATCGCCAGGGTTGCAAGCGAGTACCCGGAGATGCTAAAACTCTTTACCGAAGCGGACAAAGTCAACGGACGCTACACGCATGAAAATACAATATTCGGCCAGCGCACAGGTTCAATCCTCTATGAGGATTATATCAACCAGGTAGCAGGGCCTTTGTATACGTTGTTAGTCGGTTACGATAATGAGATGAGTTTCTCATTCAAGATGCAGGAACTTATTACGCAGTTTCTGCGTATCAAGGCGCGCCAGAAAGATTCAGTTATCCTGGCGCAATTAGCTCCTTTATCCAATACCGAAGAAAAAACAGCTAGCTCAGCAATTACAGATAACGATAAAAAGGGCGGTATTGATTTCCGTGCCGCAGCCCTGACAATCAAATATCAGCCGATGGGTAATTTTGCCAGCCTAAACCCGAAACTTCCGGTTTTAAATGCGGCAGAGTTGGCTGTTTTTGATATTGAAAAAGAGCTCTCCGGAATAGAGAGGCTAGTGGATAGCCAGATGGTTCCTTCCGGTGAGAGAATCAAAGAAGTTTTAGCAGCCTGCTCGCAAAAGGGAGAACTGGGAGCTAATAAAGAACGCCTTATGGTATTACTGGTAAAAATGGGGATATTGGAAGAGACCCAGTGCTGTCTGCAAGAGGCTAGCCAGGAATATAAGGAAGCATTGGTTCTGGCGGATTCCTTAGTATAAGATAGAATTCTTGCGGTTCTTAAAAACCCCGGGCTTAGTTAACCCGGGGTTTTTATTAATACCGTAAGCTCATCAAATAAAATAAATATTGACAAACTCACCGCTTAGGTGTAAAATTTAATATCTTTTCGTAATTACTCATCAAAACCGAGCAAAAAGTCGTAAATTATTGAAAAACAATAACTTACATACCATAGGAGAGACTTAAAATGGCAGAATGGATAGGTATAGGCAGGCGCGCAAGAAGATGCTATGGATTTGATGAGATTGCTTTAGTCCCCGGTGCACAAACCGTAAATCCCAATGAAGTTGACATAAGCTTTAAATTTGGGGATAAAAAATTTAAGATACCTATCCTTGCTGCTGCTATGGATGGAGTTGTCGATGTGAAATTTGCCATTGAAATGTCCCGCTTAGGGGCAATCGCGGTTTTAAATTTAGACGGTATCCAAACGCGCTATGAAGATCCCGATGAAGTGCTGCAAGAGATTGCCAAAGCTACCCCGCAAAAAGCTACAGAGTTAATCCAAAAAGTTTACACCACTCCGATTAAAGAAAAACTCGTCTCAAAAAGAGTAGCCCAGATAAAAAAAGCAAAAGCTACCGCGGTAGTCAGCTGTATTCCAGCCAATGCTGAAAGATTCTCAAAACTCGCCATTGCTGCCGGAGCGGATATTTTTGTCTTGCAGTCAACAGTAACTACCACCAGGCATATCTCCACACAATACAAAGTGCTTGATTTGAATAAATTCTGTAAATCTATCTCCATCCCGATTATTCTAGGAAACTGCGTTACTTATGAAACAACTGTGGAACTTATGTCAACTGGCGCAAGCGGATTACTTATTGGCGTTGGCCCGGGAGCTGCTTGCACAACCCGCGGCGTATTGGGCATTGGCGTTCCGCAAGTAACCGCAACAGTAGATGCCGCAGGAGCACGCGACTTTTACTTTAAACGCACAGGAAAATATGTTTCTATTATTACTGATGGAGGGATGAATCGCGGTGGAGATGTTTGCAAAGCCTTTGCCTGCGGAGCGGACGCGGTGATGATCGGGTCAAGTTTCGCGCGCGCCTGCGAGGCACCGGGAAGAGGATTCCATTGGGGAATGGCTACTTCACATGTTAATCTACCACGTGGTACCCGTATACAAGTGGGCACAACCGGGTCATTAAAAGAGATTCTTTTAGGCCCGGCGAAAACAGATGACGGCTCGCAGAACCTTATTGGTGCTTTAAAAACATCCATGGGTTCACTTGGAGCATCAAACCTTAAAGAAATGCATGACGTAGAAATTATTATCGCACCATCAATCCAGACTGAAGGTAAGATATTTCAGGTAGGCCAAAAAGTAGGAATGGGAAAATGACCAGGCAAACAATATTAATCTTAGATTTCGGTTCACAATACACCCAGTTAATCGCGCGCCGTGTCAGGGAAAGCAAAGTATTCTCTAAAATTATTCCCTATAACACGCCGGCAAGTGAAATTGCCGCGTTAAATCCTAAAGGGTTGATTCTTTCCGGTGGGCCCGCTTCAGTGGTTGATAAAAAATCACCTTATCCTGACAAGGGTATTTTTAAACTTGGTGTTCCAATACTTGGAATTTGTTATGGGATGCAGGCTATCTGCGAAATGCTCGGGGGAAAAGTAAAACACACCCGGGAACGCGAATACGGTAAAGTCGAGCTGTTCGTGGATGATAACCGTGATCTTTTTAGCCATATGCCAGGCAATTTTACTTGTTGGGCCAGCCACGGTGATTACGTAACTAAAATGCCCGCGGGATTCCATACCAGCGCGCACACTACCAACACCCCGATCGCGGCTATATCTAATCAAAAAAGAAAAATATTTGCCGTACAGTTCCATCCGGAAGTAACGCATACAGAAAAAGGTAATCAAATCTTAAGTAATTTCTTATTTAAATCCTGCGGCTGCCTAAGCAGATGGACTATGCAATCGTTTATTAAAGAAGCTATCGCCAATATTAAAATTACAGTTGGTAAAGATAAAATGGTCCTGGGCTTAAGCGGCGGAGTAGATTCTTCTGTAGCTGCTTTGCTTATTCACAAAGCCATTGGAAAAAATTCACGCTGTATTTTTATCGATAACGGTTTGCTAAGAAAAGGCGAAGCTGAACAGATCAAAGCCGTATTTAAAAACTTATACCACCTTAATTTAAGTTATGTAGATAGAAGCAAAAGATTCCTTGACCGCCTAAAGGGAATAACCGATCCGGAAGAAAAAAGAAAAATAATTGGCGATGAATTCGTTAAAGTATTCGAAGAAGAAGCCAAAAAGATCAAAGGCGTGAAATTCCTAGGCCAAGGCACTCTTTATCCGGATGTCATTGAATCCATTTCTCCGACAGGTGGCCCCAGCAGAAAAATCAAAAGCCATCATAATGTGGGTGGGTTACCCGCGCATATGCATCTAAAATTAATTGAACCGTTAAGAGAATTATTTAAAGATGAGGCGCGAGAAATTGGAAGGCAGTTAGGATTACCTGAAAATATTATTTTACGGCAGCCATTTCCCGGGCCAGGCTTAGCCGTAAGAATTATCGGAGAGATAACCAGAGAGCGCCTTGAACTTTTACGCGAAGCGGATAAACGCGTAATTGAAGAGATCTCTAAAGCAGGGCTTTATGAACAGATCTGGCAATCTTTTGCCATATTATTACCAATAAAAAGCGTAGGCATCATGGGTGATGAACGTACTTATGAAAATGTCGCGGCACTGCGCTGCGTCTCCAGTTTTGATGGCATGACTGCCGACTGGGTAAAACTTCCTTATGAGGTAATGGAGAGAATCTCTAACCGCATTATCAATGAAGTTAAAGGAATTAATCGGGTTGTTTACGATATCAGCTCTAAACCTCCAGCTACGATTGAATGGGAATAACTTTAAGTTTAAAGTAAAAACGAAAAAGTTAAAGCTACAACCTAAAAGTCAAAAGTTTTAACTTTTAACTTGTGGTTTTACCTTTTTACTTTTAAGCTTTCCGTTTAAAATATGCCAAGAAGTGAATTCATCCATCTGCACCTGCATACCCAATTCAGCCTTCTCGACGGAGCCTGCCGTATACCTGAAATCTTAAGCATCGCTAAAAGCTTCAAAATGGATTCTTTGGCTATTACTGACCATGGAAACATGTTCGGAGCAATTGATTTCTATTTGGAAGCCCAAAAAGCAGGAATCAAGCCGATTATCGGCTGCGAAGTTTACGTTGCCCCGCAAAGCAGATTAAATAAAAGTTCAAGCAGCATTATCGATGCGGCGCACCATTTAATTCTTTTAGCCCGCAATGAAGAAGGCTACCGCAATTTAATGAAATTGGTTTCTATCGGATACCTCGAAGGATTTTACTATCGGCCCAGAATTGACAAAGAAGTATTAGCGCAACATGCCAAAGGCCTGATTGCGTCATCAGCTTGCTTAAAAGGTGAAATCAGCGTGCTCCTAACGCAAAAACGTTTTAATGACGCCTTGAAAATTGCGGATACTTATCAAAATATCCTCGGGAAAGGAAATTTCTATTTAGAAATTCAATCTAACTCTATAGCCGAACAAAAAATTGTTAATGAAGGGATGATTAAAATATCTAAGGAGTTGGGTATTCCTTTAGTCGCTACGAATGACGTACATTATCCGACAAAAGATAAAGCTACCGCGCATGAAGCACTGCTATGTATCCAAACACAAACTACGCTTGATGACCCTAACCGTATGCGTTTCCAAGGAGATGATTTTTATTTCCGCTCACCTGAAGAGATGATTAAACTTTTCCAACATTGCCCGGAAGCGATAAAGAACACATTAGAAATTGCTGAACGTTGTAACTTAGAGCTGGATTTCTCGCAAATGCATTTACCTAAATATTTTCCTCCTAAAAATCAAGATAAAGAAGAATTCCTGCTGGAACTTTGTGAAAAAGGAATGCTGGAGAAGGAACTAAAGCTAGATCCGGAAGCTGCCAAACGGCTTGACCATGAACTCAAAATTATTAAAGATATGGGATTCATCAGTTATTTTCTCATTGTCTGGGATTTTATTCATTATGCCAAAAGCCAGGGTATTCCTGTCGGGCCAGGCAGAGGCTCAGCAGCAGGAAGTTTAGTCAGCTTTCTTTTGGGGATCACTGACCTTAACCCTTTAAAGTACGGGCTGCTTTTTGAAAGATTTCTAAATCCCGAACGTATGGGGCTACCTGACATAGATATTGATTTCTGTTACGAACGTAGAAACGAAGTCATTGATTATGTAACCAAAAAATACGGCCAGGAAAATGTCGCTCAAATTATCACTTTTGGAACTATGCAAGCTAGAGCCGTATTAAGAGATGTGGGCAGAGTAATGGGAGTTGCCTACGCGGATGTCGACCGTATCGCAAAAATGATTCCCGCTGAATTAGATATAACTTTAAAGAAGGCTTTAGAAAGTGAACCTGAATTAAACAGCCTTTATAAAAATGACCCTCAAATAACCAAATTGATCAACACTGCTTTATCATTAGAAGGCCTAAACCGGCACGCTTCCATCCATGCTGCAGGAGTAGTAATCTCAGATAAGCCTTTGAATAATTACACGCCTATCTTTAAAACTGCTGATGACCAGATCACCACGGGTTACAGTATGGGAATATTAGAGAAGATCGGTTTACTTAAAGTTGATTTTCTGGGATTAAGAACGCTTACGGTTATTGATGAAACCTTAAAGCTGATCAAAAAAACGCGTAACATTGAAATTGATCTTGAGAAATTACCGCTAGATGATAAAAACACTTATAATTTACTAGCAACAAGCCACACAATAGGAATATTCCAGATAGAAAGTTCAGGGATGCGCGACCTGCTTAAAAAACTTATTCCTGAACGTTTTGAGGATTTAATCGCGCTCCTGGCTTTATACCGGCCGGGCCCAATAGGCTCAGGTATGCTTGATGATTTTATGAAGCGCAAACACGGAGTAATCCCAATAAAATATGAACACCCCAAGTTAGAGCCTATTTTAAAAGAAACCTACGGAATTATGGTTTACCAGGAACAGATCATGCAAATCGCCTCAACTTTGGCAGGATTTTCTCTAGCTCAAGCAGATATTTTACGCAAAGCCATGGGTAAAAAAATACCTGAGGTTATGGAAAAAGAAAGGAAGAATTTCTTAACCGGCTGTATTCGTAATGGAATAAGGGAAAGCAGCGCCAGCAAGATATTTGACTTGATTGAATATTTCTCTGGATATGGCTTCAATAAATCCCACTCTACCGCCTATTCCCTGATTTCATACCGCACTGCTTATTTAAAAGCGAATTATCCTGTTGAATTTATGGCTGCTTTACTAACTTCAGAACGCGATAATACCGATAAAATTGTGGAGTATGTTGTTGAGGCAGGACGCATGGGCTTAACTGTCCTGCCTCCTGATATAAATGAAAGCGACGCGCTTTTTAAGGTAGTCGATGAAAAAACAATTAGTTTTGGATTATTAGCGATAAAAAACGTAGGGAAGGGGGCAGCAGAATCTATTTGTTGCGCCAGAGAAAAAGGCAAATACTTATCGCTTGAAGACCTCGCTACCCGCTTAGATTTAAGGCTGGCAAACCGTAAGGTTTTAGAAAGCTTGATAAAATGCGGTGCCATGGATTTTTTCGGTGTATCTCGTGCTAAAATGTTCGCCAGCCTTGATATAATACTTGAAAGCGCGCAAAAAGCACAAAAAGAAAAATCTAGCGGACAACTTTCATTCTTTGACCAAGCATATGATAATCCAGGATTTCAAAAAACAACTAACAGTTTACCTGATGTAAAAGAATGGGCTGAACCGCAATTACTCTCTTTTGAAAAAGATATGCTCGGATTTTACGTTTCCGGCCATCCCTTGGCACGATATGCCAAACAACTAAAACGGTTTGTTTCCTGTTCCACGTCTAGCCTGCATGAACATAAAGACCAAGATACAATTAAAATCGTAGGGCTAATCGCTAAAATTAAACAAACAACCACGCGTGCCAAGCAAGAAAAAATGGCAATACTAAAACTTGAAGACCTAAACGGCGCAGTAGAAGCCATAATCTTTCCGCGAGTTTATCAAAAAATCAGCAGTTATATGCAATTAAACACCATAGTACATATCCGCGGCATACTTAATCTGAGAGAAGATACTCCAAAAATTATTGTTGAAGATCTTTTCCCGTTTGAAGAAATTTATAAGCTGATTACCGCAATGAATATTAACCTTTCCGGAATAAGAGAGAATATCTTTGAAACCTTAAAAACCTTACTTAGCGATTACCGCGGTAATATTCCCGTATATTTACGCCTGGACACCCCAGCAAAATCTCGCGTGCAATTAGTTGTCGGGGAAGGGCTTTATGTTAATCCAACTGAAAAACTCATCACCGACCTAGATGAATTACTGGGTGAAGAAAAATTGTCTTTAGTGGTTTAAAGCTTGACACTCTAACTTTTTGCTGTTATTATACTTAGCATATTCACCCCGCGCTTATTTGTATTGCGCGGGTGTGCTTTCGTAAGCAAGGGGGTATCTGATGACCAAGAAGGATATTGTTTTAAAAGTTTCGGATGCTACGAATTTAAAACAAATAGATGTAAAAAAAGTCGTGCAAAAAACCTTTGACTGTATTATTGATTCTCTAGCCAGAGGCGAAAAAATTGAACTGCGCAACTTTGGTGTTTTTAAAATAAAGCAAAGGAGAAGCCGCACAGGTAGAAACCCGCGTACTAACCAGGTGATTCCTGTCCCACCCAGAAAAGTTGTTGTCTTTAAAGCTGGCTTGGAAATGAAACAGAAGATCAGGTAAACCAAAAAACCAAAAACTAACTCATGTTTAAAAGAGTCCCAGGCACTAAAGATATTCTGCCTAATGAAGTAATTTCCTGGCAGTGGATTGAAACAATAGCTCGCAATATTTTCTCCCTTTATAATTATCAGGAAATTCGTACTCCTTTAATCGAAGAGGCGGGGTTATTTAATCGCACTTTGGGAGAAAGTGCGGAAATTGTACAGAAACAGATGTTCCTCATACACAATCAAGAAGATACTTATGCTTTACGGCCTGAGGGCACTGCCGCGATTGTGCGTAGTTATTTAGAAAACAACTTAGATAAAACCAGTGGTTTTGCTAAATTTTTTTATATTGGCCCAATGTTTCGCCTGGAGCGCCCGCAAAAAGGACGCTTACGTCAATTTCACCATATCGGCTGTGAAGTAATCGGTTCGCCCGACGCGGGGTTAGATGTTGAGGTAATTGCTTTAGCAGAACATTTGCTTAAAAGCGTATCAATTGAAAATTATAAAATTAAAATTAACAGTTTAGGCTGCCCAAAAGATAAAGAAAAACTAACTTTAGCATTAAAAGAAGCGCTGCAAAAAAACATTAAAGAACTTTGCGCTGACTGTCAGGAACGAGTTAAGAAGAACGTACTAAGGGTGCTTGACTGTAAAAATGAGGTTTGCCAAAAGATTGTCCATGGGCTTTCGCTTAAATCAGCGCATCTTTGCCCAGAATGCTCAGCGAATTTCGAAGAAGTAAAAACAGGCTTAAAAAACTTAGATATCCCGTTTCAAGTCCAACCATATCTTGTACGCGGGCTAGATTACTACAACCGCACAGTATTTGAAATCACTCACCCTGAACTAGGCAGCCAAGACGCTATCGGCGCAGGAGGCCGTTATAATAATTTGATACAAGAACTTGGAGGCCCGGATTTAGGAGGTATTGGCTTTGCTTTTGGCGTAGAAAGGCTGCTTTTGGCTGCCAAAAATATTCCTGCAAACCTGAATAATAATTTAGTTTATTTAATTTCATTGGGGGCGCAAGCAAAATCTAATGGCGCCAAAATACTAAATTCATTACGCCTTAACGGCATACCGAGCGACACTGATTATTTAAATAAATCTTTAAAAGGGGCGATGCGCGCTGCTAACGATGCGCATGCCAAATACGTGCTTATCTTAGGAGATGATGAGTTGAAGAAAAATATTATTACTCTCAAAGATATGTCCAGCGGTACACAGAGAGAACTAACTTTAGAAAATTTAATTAAAGAATTGAAATGTTAAGGACACATACCTGCGGAGAACTTAAAAACGAAGATACGGGAAAGCAAGTTACGCTCTGCGGTTGGGTGGCCAAAAGACGCGATCACGGTAAGTTAATTTTCATTGATATACGTGACCGCTATGGTTTTACCCAAGTTGTTTTTATTCCTAAAGAATCCGGTGAAGCATACAAAATAGCCCAGGAACTTAGAAGTGAATTTGTGATTAAATTAACTGGCATAGTGAATAAGCGCCCCAATGGCACAATCAATGAAAAACTTGCAACCGGAGAAATAGAGGTATTAGCGAAAGAGCTTGTTATATTAAACCCCAGCCTTACCCCGCCATTTGAAATCGAAGACGACACCCAGATAACTGAAGAGTTGCGGCTTAAATATCGCTACCTAGACTTACGAAGAACCAAGGTATTCAACAACCTCGTTTTAAGAAGCAATCTTTATAAAATTATCCGCGCATATTTAGGTGGACAAGATTTTATTGAATGCGAAACCCCGATACTTACCAAATCCACTCCCGAAGGAGCGCGAGATTATCTCGTGCCTTCACGCCTAGCTACGGGTAAATTTTTTGCCTTGCCTCAATCTCCGCAATTATTTAAACAAATCCTTATGGTTGGTGGCATAGAAAAATACTACCAGATTGCCAAATGTTTCCGCGATGAAGATTTACGTGCTGACCGTCAGCCAGAGTTTACTCAACTGGATATCGAAATGTCTTTCGTAGATGAAGAGGATATCTTTAGATTAACCGAAGGATTGATGAAATTAGTTTTAAAAGAATTAAAAAACGTCGATATACAAACACCGTTTAAACGTATAAGCTATTCTGACGCCATGCTAAAATACGGATCAGATAAACCAGATTTACGCACTGAAGTAAAAAATGATTTTGCCTTTTGCTGGGTAGTAGATTTCCCGCTTTTTAAATTTAATACCGAAGTTCAACGTTGGGAGAGCGAGCATCATCCTTTTACTGCCCCAGTAGAAACCGATCTCGAAAATCTTGAAAAATCACCAGATAAAATAAAGTCTCGCTCCTATGACCTGGTTTTAAATGGGATGGAGTTAGGTAGCGGCTCTGTAAGAATCCACAGCCAAAAACTGCAAGAAAAGATCTTTGATATCATTGGCATAAAAAAAGAGGAGGCAGTCAAACGTTTCGGATTTTTATTAGAAGCATTTCAATTCGGCGCACCACCACATGCCGGCGTTGCTTTTGGGTTAGATAGGCTTTTAACCATACTCTCCGGAGAAACAAGTATCCGTGAAGTAATTACCTTTCCTAAAACTTCAGCGGCATTTTGCCCATTAACTAACGCGCCTTCGGATGTAGAAGATAAACAATTAAAAGAACTAGGTTTAACAATTAAAGGAGGGAAACAAAATGAACAGATTTAAATTGGCTGGAATTTGCGTAATAACATCAACATTAGCCTTATCCGGATGTGTGGCTAGAACCTATAATTTAACCCGCGACAGGGTTGACCAAGACCTCACTTCTTCTGCAGGAAATCGCGGCTATATTATGGGAGTACCTCCCGAAGCAGGAGCGCGCAGCGGAAAATCTACCCGCACTACCAGGGTTTTTGAAGTAGAGTTGGGGTTAGCTAAAAAATCTGACGTAAAATGCCCGTCTACTGCTCCATTAACAACTTATATTTCCGAGCCAACAATGATACAAGAAGCTAGAATTGAAAACGTAAACACAACTTTCGAGCAATACACTGTAACTAAAAACGATACCTTGCAAAAAATATCTCAGAAATTTTACGGAACAACCAAAAATTGGCAGAAGATCTACGAAGCTAACAAGAATATTTTAAGCACTCCGAACAAACTTTACCCTGGCCAAACTTTAAATATTCCGTCTAGCTCAGGCCTAGGAACCGTATCTAAAAACTTGATAGAAACAGAAGAAAACCTTAAGTAATCGTTATATTAGTGGATAAAATCATTAATTTTGAATCCCAAAAAGAAGAACAAGGGCTTTTTGGGATTCATGGCGTTGCATATGAAAAAGTTATTCGATAAAAATAAAGTTCTCCGGAGTTTCTCAAATAAAGGCTACCTACTTGGAATATGCATATTCATTTTCCTCTTTAGCCATATTATCCACGTAAACTTAGCTATTCCCTTTAGCTTAATTATTTTGTACGCCGGCTTTAACCAAAAATTCTCTAAAATGAAAAAAATAAAATCATCCAACTTGATTTTACTTTTCCTAATTTCATTTTCCTTAGGCTATTGCTTACTTTGGAATGGATTATCGTTTTATTTTATCCCCATTACAATTATTCCTATGCTCGCAATACTGCTATTCAACAATATAGAAATTGCTTATTTCCTATCTTTAATAACTTCACTATCCTTAGCATCACTTACTTCTGAGCCATTTAAAGCTTGGCTTATTTTCATAGTCTCAAGCATCATTGCGGTACTTCTGGCTAACGGGGCACGCAAACGCACTACAGTTATCCGGGCAGGGGCAATAGCTGGAATAGTACAATTAATCACTTTAATTTTACTTGAACATTTCTTAATCCATAAGCCAGATAGATACCTAGTCATCTTAATAAGCGGCGTGGCTTCGGGAATAATTGTTTTAGGTGTTCTGCCGGTTTTTGAATACATTTTACAAAGAGTAACTAATATCAGCCTCCTGGAATTAGCAGATTTGCATCATCCTGTTTTGCAGCGCTTGATCCTGGAGGCCCCCGGAACATACCATCATAGTTTAATCGTCGGTAACCTCGCGGATACGGCTTGCACGACAATTGGCGCAAATTCTCTGTTAGCTAGAATCGGCGCATATTACCACGATATCGGTAAGCTGGCAAAACCGGAGTACTTTATTGAAAACCAAGATATAAAAAGAAATATGCACGACGCCTTATCGCCCACAATGAGCAAATTAATTATTATGAACCATGTTAAAGAAGGTTTGGAGTTGGCTAAAAAATATAAGCTCAGCCCCATACTTTGGGATTTTATCCAACAGCATCACGGCAGCAGCCTAGTTTACTATTTCTACCGCAGGGCAATAGAAGACAAAGAAGAGGACCAAGAGGTAACCGAAGAAGGCTTTCGCTATCCTGGCCCAAAACCAAGTACCAAAGAAACAGCTATCGTGCTTTTAGCAGATTCAGTTGAAGCAGCCACGCGCACATTAAAAGGCCCCACTCCAACAAAAATAGAAGAAACAGTACGCAAAATTATAAACAATAAATTTATTGATTGCCAATTAGATGATTGCGATCTCACATTAAAAGATATCGAAAAGATATCCAGCGTTTTTATCAAAATCTTGATCGGCATTTACCACAGTCGCGCAAATTACCCCCAGTAAGAGAAGAAATGCAAATTCTAATAAAAAATCTGCAAAATAAAGTTCCTCTTTATCCAAATAGGATAAAGAAGCTAATTTCTGGTATCTTGAAAGGAGAGAGAGTAAAAGAATCCGGCTGTATTAATATCTGTTTTGTGAATAACACATTGATAAAAAAATTTAATATTCAATTCCTTAAAAATACCAGCTCTACAGATGTTTTAGCCTTTAATCTTAGCGACCGAAAAAAGAACAAAATATTGCTGGCAGATATAATGATTTCCGCTGAAACTGCCATTACCCACGCACGTAAATTTAAAACCACGCCCAACTACGAATTAATGCTCTATGTCGCCCATGGGATACTGCACATACTAGGGTATGACGATAGAAATAACACAGAAGCAAAACTTATGCGTAAAAAGGAAGCGGAATATGTCGATAGATAAAGCTCAAGGATTACTCTTAATCAGAAGGGATTTCCGGGAAACCTCAATTATCGCGGAATTTTTTACCAAAGAATTCGGTAAAATCAGCGGCCTGCTAAAAGGAATACGCACTCAACCGGAAAAATTCGCCTCAAATCTAGAGCCATTCTCTCTAAATGAGATCATCTTTTATAGAAAAACACACTCATCATTGCATCTAATAAGCCAGGCAGACAAATTAGATAACTTTACCCGCATACGGCAAAGTTTAGAAAAAACAACCATGGCCTCATTTATGATGGAGCTAGTTGCTTCGGTAATGCAGCCAGAAGATATAAATGAAGAGATATTTAACTTAAGCCTTTCCAGCCTTAAAGAATTAGAGACTAACTATAATCCTAATAAAATTACAACCATATTTAAAATTAAAATGCTCGCGCTTTCCGGGTTTAAACCACACTTTGATTCTTGTGTATGCTGCTTGGATAAAATCATGGGGCAATCTAAATTTAGCCTTGCTTTAGGAGGCTTACTTTGCCCGCGTTGCATGCAAAAAGATCCAACTGCTCGCGCTATATTCCGCGGAACTGTTGCTACCATCCTGCATATTGAGAGAAACGATTTCCGCACCAGCCTTAATTTAGGGCTTAACCCTATGATAAAAAAAGAACTGGATCTGATTTTAAACGCATTCTTAAATTTTCATTTAGGAAAAGAATTAAAATCCCAAAAACTTTTGGATAAACTGGAGGTAGGGATATGAAAATTGTCATTGTAGGCCCAGGGGCAATGGGATGCTTATTTGGCGCTTTCTTATCAAAATCAAAAGAAGAAATTTGGTTATTAGATAAATTTAAAGAACGCGCGGCGAAAATTAACGAAAACGGAATATCTTTAGAAGGCGTATCCGGCAGTTGGCAGGCAAAAATTAAGACGACAGCTAACCCGCAAGATATTGGCACTAGCGACTTAATACTTATCTGCGTAAAATCTTTCAATACTAAACAAGCTATAGAACAAATTATGCCTCTACTGGGCAAAAACACTAAAATATTAACACTACAAAATGGCATAGGCAATATTGAAGTTATCGCTGAATTAACCGCGGAAGATAGAGTGATTGGAGGAGTAACCAACGAGGGAGCTACCTTAATTGATATTGGGAAAGTCCACCATGCAGGAAGAGGACAGACAATTATCGGAATGATTGACGGCAAAACCCCGGTTGAGATGCGTGGAATTCGCGAGATATTTAACAAGGTTGGTTTTGATACCAAGATGTCCCGCGATATAAAAAGCCTTATCTGGAGTAAGTTAATTATTAATGTAGGCATCAACGCTTTAACTGCAATTACTCGTTTACCGAATGGGAAACTTACTGAATTCGAAGGCACTAAACGCATCTTGCGAGACGCGGTTACGGAAGCCGCGCGCATCGCAAAAAGAAAACGCATAAAATTAATTTACGACGATCCTTTAGCAAAGGTAGAAGCGGTTTGCGAAGGGACATCTGCTAACCTTTCCTCAATGCTTCAGGATGTCTTAAAAAAGAAACGCACAGAAATTAATTTTATTAACGGCGTAATTGTCCGGCTTGGCCAAGAATTAGGCATTGACGTACCAACAAACAAGTTTTTAGTAGATCTGGTCAAAACAATCGAAACCAGTTACGCACAATCTGTGTAGACAGTGTACGTAAGCGTTTAACAGCACACTAGTTATGAAACAAATATTTGGGTAAGAGAAAAAGGTATTTGTTCTGTAACTAACTGTGCTGCAATATGTTGCGTACACTGTCTACAATACTTATGGCTTATAGTAAAAGAAATCGTAAATATTTATTGGTGTTACTGATAGCCGGATGGGCGATCACTTTAGGCTACAAACATTTTTCCCTCCGGATACCTGAAAAACATTTATATCATGACAACCGCATTCTTATGGGTACATTCTGGGAGGTTACATCCCCGGAAAAACAAGCAAGCGCGATTGTTTTCGCAGAAGTTGAGCGCCTTGAACAACTGTTTAGCAAATATATCCCGACAAGTGAAGTATCTGTACTTAACCGTGCGGGAAAATTAAAGGTAAGCCCCGATACATTTTATATTATAAAAAAATCAAAAGAATTTTACCAGCTTACTGATGGCGCATTTGATATCTCAGTCGCTCCGCTTGTTGAGCTTTGGGGGTTTTCTAACCTTAAAACAAAAGTACCTACTATAGAAGAAATCAACTCCACCCTTAAAGTAATAGGAAGTGATAAAATTATTTTGCATGAAAATGATTCTATGGTAGAATTTAAGCTTCCTGAAATGAAAATCGACCTTGGCGGGATAGCTAAAGGATACGCGTTAGATTGCGCAATAAAGAAGCTTAAGGAGAATAAAATTAACAGTTGCCTTATTAATGCCGGCGGACAAGTTTATGCTTTAGGAAATAAATTCTCTTCACCCTGGAAGATCGCGATCAAAAATCCGCGTAAGCCTGCTGTTTTAGAAACGCTGGAATTAAATAATCAATCCGCATCTACCAGCGGAGATTACGAACAGTTTTTTTTAAAAGATGGAAAACGTTACTGTCACATTATAAACCCTAAAACGGGTTACCCTGCAGATACACAGATTACTTCTGTAACTATAATTGCAGATCAAGGCTTAACTGCTGATGTTCTATCTACAGCAATATTTGTATTAGGCAAAAAAAGAGGGGAAGCTTTAGCTAAACAATTTACTAATATAGAAATTAAAGAATGAATTACCTGCCTAAGAAATTTATCTTCCTTTACTACATCATCAATCTACCGGTAATTGATTCACTTACCGGAAAGAAGATCGGCCGCGTTATTGACCTAGCCGCGACACTTAAAGAAATGTACCCTAAAGTAACCGGATTGATTATGCGTAATAAGAAAAATAAAAAGATTTATCTACCCTGGAACAGCGTAAAAATGCTGGTGGAAGAAAAAGGGATTTTTATTGAAAATTTTCTGGCTGTCGCGCAAAATGAATTTAACCCAAAAGAAAATGAAATCCTGCTTAAAGAAACTTTTTGGGATAAACAGATAGTCGATATTCACGGTTCAAAGGTAGTCCGCATTAATGACCTGCATCTTTTAAGAGAAGGGCTGGACTTTTGGGTAGTGCATATGGATATTGGCATTACCGGATTACTACGCAGGTTAGGTTGTATCAAAATATTCGAGTTCATTATAAAACTTGTTTCTTCATATGAAATGGAAGACAGGATTATTTCGTGGAAAGATGTTCAGCCAATAAACGGGCCTATAGGAAACGATGCCTTATCTTTAAAAGTGCACCATTCAAAACTAGCGGAATTGCATCCGGCTGATATCGCCGATATTATTATTGACCTTGGCACGGAAGAAAGGCTGAATATTCTTAGGTCTATGGATAAAGTTACAGCTGCTAACACTATTCAGGAATTACCCTTAAAAGTACGCTTACAGGTTGCCGAATTACTTGACCAAAAACTCCTTGCGGAAATTATAAATGAAATGGCTATCGACGAAGTGGTGGATTTATTCTCACAATTGCCTAAAAAAAGAGTTTCTGTGTTATTTTCCCGTTTATCGCAGGAAAAGGTTGCACAAATCTCTAGTTTACTCAGCCATGATGATGATATAGCAGGCAGTATTATGAACACTGACTTTATTTGCGTCAAACACAGTATGAGCGCGGCAGCTGCTTTAGAAAAAACAAAAAAAGAATCCACGCGGAAAAAAGAATCCTATTATATTTACGTGCTTGATGATACTGATTTACTGGTAGGAGTGATAACTTTACAACAGCTGCTTACAGTTGCCCCGGAAAAAATTGTCTCTGAATTCATGCGTAAACGCATTGCTAAAGTAAAAATAAAAACAAAAATTAAAGATGTGGCTGAGGTTTTCTATAAATACGATTTTACGGTTGTGCCGGTAATTGACAAACTCGGAAAAATCCAGGGGATAATTACAATGAAGGACGCCTTTGAATCAGTATTTCACCAGATCCGCAAAGAAACGGAACAGACACAATGAAACTTTGGGATAAAATAAAAGAAAAACCGATAATTCGAAACCTGATAATATTTCTCGCTGTCCTAGGGCCAGGAATCGTCACCGGTAGCGTAGATAATGACGCCGGAGGAATTACTACCTATTCGGTTGCCGGAGCAATCTTTGGCTATAAACTTTTATGGACACTCATCCCGTCTTTTATAATTTTAGCAGTAGTCCAGGAAATGAATGCCCGAATGGGAATTGTTACCGGCAAAGGCTTAGCTGACCTTATCCGGGAAAATTTCGGGGTTAAAATTACATTTTTTATATTCTTAGGGCTGCTTGCCGCGGATATCGGAAATACCGCAACAGAATTTGCCGGCGTAGCCGGAAGTATGGATGTCTTTGGAATAAGCAAGTATGTCTCAGTGCCCCTAACCGCATTTGCCGTATGGATACTCGTAGTAAAAGGAAACTACAAAACCTCAGAAAGAATATTTTTGCTTTTTAGTTTTTGCTTATTATCTTATATCGTATCCGCGATCCTTGCCAAACCAGATTGGCATCAAATCAGTGCGGCTATTATAAAACCAGCTATGCATATAAATAAAGAATATCTGGGCATGATTTTAGGTATTGTGGGAACCACCATTGCTCCCTGGATGCAATTCTATATGCAATCGGCAGTTATCGAAAAGAGGATCAAAATAGAAGATTATAAATTTGTCGTAGCTGATGTAATTATTGGATGTATCGCGACAGTAGTCGTAGCATTCTTTATTATTGTCGCATGTGCCGCGACATTGCATCAAAACGGAATAGTGATAAATGAAGCTCGCGACGCAGCAATAGCCTTAAAACCATTTGCCGGTATATTTGCTTCACAATTATTTGCCTTTGGATTATTTGTTGCTTCGGTATTTTCAGCGACAATTCTTCCTTTAGCTACAGCATTTTACGTCTGCGAGGCGTTTGGCTTTGAAGGGGGAATAAATAAAAAAATAAATGAAGCCCCGCAATTCTACGCCCTATTCACCTTTATTATTCTGTTTTCCGTAATTATTATCCTCATACCTAATGCGCCGCTGATTACCATAACCATCTGGTCACAGATAATCAATGCCATGCTGCTGCCTATAGTACTTATCTCCATGATCACCATGGTGAATAATAAAAAGATTATGGGAAAATACACTAATAACAAATTTCAAAATAGCGTGGGCTGGCTGACTACTATAATCCTGATCGCGCTAACGATTATGCTTATAGTTTCACCATTAATAAATTACCTGCACAAATTTTTCCTTAGGAACTAAAATGGACGCTAGAATTACTGTTGATAAAATTATTTCCTTAAAAAACAAGCGCAAAATCACCATGCTTACTGCTTACGATTACCCAATCGCAAGCTTAGTAGACAAAGCAGGAATTGATATAATTCTCGTGGGAGATTCCCTGGCTAATGTTGTGCTGGGATTGGAATCCACGACTCAGGTGGGAATGGCGGAAATGTTGCATCATGCTAAAGCTGTTACCCGCGCCGTAAAAAACAGCCTGGTTGTCGGGGATATGCCTTATGATTCCTATCAGATAAATTCAAATGAATGCGTGAAAAACGCTAAAAGATTTATCCAGGAAGCTAACTGCCAAGCAGTAAAATTAGAATGGTTTGAGCATTGTTTAGAGGTAACTGAACAGATTATTAACGCGGGCATACCTGTAATGGGGCATATCGGATTAACTCCCCAAACTGTAGACAAAATTGGCGGCTTTATTGTACAAGGTAAAAACGCAGAAGCGGCCAGAAAATTAATAAATCAAGCGGTAGAGCTCCAGAAGAAGGGATGCTTTGCCATTGTTTTAGAGTGCGTCCCGGATAAAATTGCCGAACTTATCACTAAAAAGATAAGCATTCCCACCATTGGCATTGGAGCAGGAGTAAATTGCGATGGCCAAGTCTTAGTTATCAACGATATGCTCGGGCTTTTCCAAAGATATACACCGAAATTTGTTAAAAAATATATTGATCTTGCGGCGTTAATTTCAAAAGCTTTAGAAGATTTTAAAAATGAAGTCTCCTTAGAAAAATTCCCTACTCACGAACACTCTTTTACTATTCCAGAAGAAGAGCTTAAAAAGATAAATGAAAACTAAACGGTTAACTAAATTTATAATTAGTATACCGGTGTTTTTGCTGGCCTTACTTTTTGTAATCAAATTTGCCGGACCGAACATTTTAAAGCAGTATATTTCTTACGGCATCGGGGAATGCCTTAACATTCCTATCCTATGCATGCAGCCAGATGAAAAAATTTTCTCACCTATTATTAGCCCGGAATATTTAAATAGCTTAGTCCCGCAAAAATTCCCTAAAATGTCTATCTCTGCCCCCAAAGGCTTTACTTTGGTGCAAGAATTAGTAAAAAAAGTTTACTACAAAAAAAGGCATGCTTTTAATCAGGCAACGATCTACCTTTTGCGCCAAGAGCCCTTCGCCTTTATTAAACTTTATCCAGATGTACAAAAACAAGGCGTAAAAGATAACTACGAATTCATACGCAGGCTTATGTACGCTAACCTTGAAAAGACAGAAAATATTACTGACGCTTTCTTCGTAATTATGAAAAGCGTGTTTACGCCAGATATAGGAAATCAGAGTACTGCCAAAATGATTAGATTCACAATCAATAATAAATCAGGGTATATAAACTACACTATGGCTAAACCGGTTAACTATTTCGATTGTAATGTACTTGATGCCCAAGGAAATTTTTTCAAGGTATACATAAAGGATACCGGCGCGCAACTTGACTTAAACAAGGTCTACGGGATACTCTCCACCATAAAACCTGTTGATTAGCCCAAAATCGCGCTTTTGTGAATTAAATTATTGACACCCGTAATTTATACTATATAATTTATGCATAAGGTTTTCTAAAATTATGGCTACGGAAAACATAGGAAGGAGTTAACTTTGTTTACATTCGGAGCAAATAAAAGAGAAAATTACCGTACTTTTTTAAATATTCCCTTTACCTTTGATAAAACTGATCCGCTAAGTAAAACGGTTACTACTAAAACCCAGATCATCAGGGATATAAGCGAAGACGGCTTATACTTTACATCGGATGAGGTTTTTCCGCTTGGTACGGAATTAAAAATTAAATTTCAACTTCCAAATAACGATACTATTATAAACGCAACTATAAAAGTGTTGCGAATCGAAACACCTGAATTAGAAAAATTCAACATCGGGGCATGTTTTTCCTCTATCAGCGAAATAGATAAAGAGAGAATAAAAAAACTGATTGAACGCATAAATATTAATAATTTACTGGGATTAGCTATTAAAAATAATGCCTCTGATTTACACCTACTTGTAAACCAATCTCCGATTATACGCGTTGACAGCGAACTTGTAGCTCTTGAGATGCAGCCATTTTTGCCGGAAGAAATCAAACAATTACTTTATAGCATAATGAGCAAGCAGCAAATCGCGGTATTTGAAAAAGATAAAGAGCTTGATTTTGGAATACAATATGATACGCGAACCCGCTTCCGCGTTAATCTACATCAACAAAAAGGTTTTCTCGAAGCCGCCTTTAGGTTAATAAACACAAGAGAATTTTCCTACGAGGAACTGAATATTCCCAATGTTATAAAAGACCTTACCAGGCAGAGGGAAGGATTAATCCTGGTAATAGGGCCAACAAGCTCAGGGAAAAGTACTACAATTTCGGCAATGGTTGATCTAATTAATCACGAAAGAAAAGCAATTATTGTTACTTTGGAAAGGCCCATAGAATATGTGCATACTAACATAAAAAGCATTATTAAGCAGCGAGAGGTAGGAATAGATACCAATTCTTTTGCCTCTGCCATAAAAAGCACTTTAAGGCAGGATCCTAACATAATAATCGTCGGAGAGCTGGACGACATGGAAACCATCGGTACCGCTTTGATCGCCGCGGAAGCAGGGTATTTAGTTATCGCTTCCTTTCATGCTCCCAGTACCATCCAGTCAATAGACAGGCTGGCAAATATGTTTCCGCCAGATCATCGCAAAAAAATCTTAAACCAAATATCTGGATGCCTTAATGCGGTAATTTCCCAATTATTAATACCTAAAATTAATAAAAAAGGAAGAGTCCTGGCTTGCGAGATACTCATCGCTAATGATGCAGTCAAAAGAAATATCCGTAAGGATGAATTATCTCAGATCTCTAATATTATACAAACAGGCAAAGCCTTCAAGATGCAATCAATGACAGAATCAATTACGAAAATTTACGAAGATGGAATTATCGATGGAACGACCATGGAATACTATACAAAAGAAACTAAAGATCTTCACGAATAATATCTATCGCTAAATTAATCAATAAATAAGGATAATGGAAAAAATTGTTTCATTATGTAAGCGCCGTGGCTTTATTTTTCAGGGAAGCGAAATTTACGGCGGACTAGCTAATACCTGGGATTACGGCCCTTACGGAGTAGAATTAAAAAATAATCTTAAACGTGCCTGGTGGAAAGCCTGTGTCTACGAAAGAAACGACATCTTTGGCATGGACGCGGCAATCCTGATGCATCCTAAAGTCTGGGAGGGCAGCGGGCATGTTGAAAATTTCTTTGATTTAAAAAGTGACTGCAAAGGTTGTAAAAAACGGTTTAAAACCGAAGACCTAAAAAATAAAACTAAATGCCCGGAATGCTCTGGCGACCTCACAGAATCCCGCCCATTTAATTTAATGTACAAAACTCACCAGGGGCCGGTAGAGGATGCCTCTAATGCCATTTACCTTAGGCCTGAAACTGCCCAAGGAATGTTCGTAAATTTCCAAAATATCTTAGACTCAAAGCACCCTAAACTTCCTTTTGGTTTAGCCCAGATCGGTAAATCATTCCGCAACGAAATTACTCCAGGAAATTTTACTTTCCGCACCCGCGAATTTGAACAGATGGAAGTTGAGTATTTTTGCCGCCCTCAAGATGCAGATAAAATTTATGCGGAATGGATAGAGGAAAGATTTAATTGGTATTTGGGCTTAGGCATAAAAAAAGAAAACCTGCGTAAACGCGAACATGCCAAAGATGAGTTAGCCCATTATGCTTTAGGTTGCACGGACATCGAATATAATTTTCCCTTTGGCTGGAGCGAATTAGAGGGGATTGCCAACCGCACAGATTACGATCTTAAACAGCACTCTAAATCCAGCGGCAAAGAATTAGTTTATTTTGATGACCAGAGTAAAGAAAGATTCTTTCCTTATATAATAGAACCAAGCGGCGGAGTAGATCGAAGTGTTTTAGCTCTATTAGTTGATGCCTACCATGAGGAGAAAGTAAAAGAAGATACCCGCGTGGTCTTAAAATTAAATAAGGATCTTGCCCCGACAAAAGTAGCAATTTTACCATTGTTGCGTAACCGGCCGGAAATTGTGGAGTTAGCTAAAAAAATCTCCCAGGATTTAAAAAAATCTTTTACCGTTGCTTATGACGACACCGGTTCCATCGGTAAACTCTACCGTCGGCAAGATGAAGTCGGAACACTTTATTGTGTTACCATAGATGTGCAAACATTAGAAGACAAACAAGTAACTGTGCGCGATCGGGACACAATGCAACAGGATAGAGTTTCAGTAGAGAAATTAAAGGAATTTTTAACGGATAAATTAACCGGTTAAAATTCAAATAGCAAAAGTCAAAATTCAAAAGTAAAAAGGCAAAACTAAAAGTTAAAAGTAAAAATTAGAATAGTGAAATAGTCTTGAGTTTTTAATTGTGGTTTTAACTTTTTCGTTTTTACTTTTTAGTTGGATTAATTTCTTAAGTTTGCGCTTTGTTATTTGTTATTAAAAGAAAGGACGGGTTTAAAAAGTAATGGCAAAGAAATACGTTTATAGTTTCGGTGGCGGCAAAGGCGAAGGCAATGAAAGCATGAAAAATCTTCTGGGCGGTAAAGGCGCGAATTTAGCCGAGATGGCAGGAAACAAGAATTTGATGTTACCTGTTCCTCCGGGATTTACCTGCACCACAGAGGTTTGTATATATTATTACCAGAATAAAAAGAAATACCCTAAGGAATTAAAAGCACAGCTGCTCAAAGCCTTAGAAAAAATAGAAAAGCTAATGGAGCGAAAATTCGGAGATGCCTCTAACCCGCTTCTATTTTCAGTACGCTCAGGCGCTCGAAAATCCATGCCCGGGATGATGGAAACAGTTTTAAATGTCGGGCTGACTGAAAAAACTATTCCCGGTTTAATTAAACAAAGTGGCGGAAACAGCCGTTTTGTTTATGACGCGTACCGCCGCCTGATCATGATGTACTCTGACGTAGTCATGGAAAAGGCTGCTGGCATCGAGCCAATTGGCGAAGAGGGAATTCGTAAGCAGCTAGAAAAAATTATGCTGAATATGAAAAAGGAGAAAAATTATACAACCGATACAGATTTAAAGGTTGATGATTTAAAAAAACTCTGCGCGCAATTTAAAGCAAAGATCAAAGAGGTACTGGGCAAAGAATTCCCTGATGAACCCATGGAGCAACTCTGGGGAGGTATTGGGGCAGTCTTTTCATCTTGGAATGGAAAACGCGCTATTAGCTACCGCAGGATTGAGAATATCCCGGATGCCTGGGGCACAGCAGTAAATGTGCAAACCATGGTTTTTGGGAATATGGGTAATGACTCAGCAACTGGAGTAGCCTTCACGCGAAACCCGGGAAACGGTGAAAATAATTTTTATGGTGAATATTTAATTAACGCGCAAGGCGAAGATGTGGTTGCCGGCATACGCACACCCGCGCCAATTAATGAATATTCCACGAGCAGCCATAACAAAGAACTGCTTACCTTAGAAAAAACAATGCCAAAAATTTACAAAGAGCTTTACCTAATACAGGACCGCCTTGAACAACACTACCATGATATGCAGGATATTGAGTTTACCATTGAAAAGGGCAAACTCTTTATGTTGCAGTGCCGCGTAGGTAAACGTAACGGCCCGGCAGCAGTGCGTATGGCTGTAGAGATGGTCAAAGAAAAAATGATTAAAAAAGAGCAGGCTGTCATGCGCGTAACCCCGTCACAGCTTGATGAGTTGCTACATCCGATCATTGACCCCAAAACTGAAATTACAGTCAAGCCTTTTGCTAAAGGGCTTCCAGCAGGCCCGGGTGGAGCAAGCGGACAGATTGTCTTCTCATCAAACGACGCTGTAGTTTGGGCAAAAACCGGAAAAAAGGTAATTCTGGTGCGCGAAGAAACTAACCCTGAAGATGTAGAAGGTATGCGCGTAGCCCAGGCCATTCTTACTGCTCGCGGTGGCATGACTAGCCACGCGGCTTTAGTTGCCCGCGGCTGGGGAAAATGTTGTATTGTCGGATGTTCTGAAATGCATGTTGATATCGAAAAGAAAACTGTCCAAGTTGGCGGTAAAACACTAAAAGAGGGCGACTGGATCACTTTAAACGGAACTAAAGGCACAGTTTATGAGGGGCAACTGCCAATGATAGACGCTGCCGAAGAAAATACCATGCTTTCTGAGTTTCTAAAAATGTGCGACGCGATAAAAGAAATGGGCGTACGCACCAACGCGGATACCCCGGATGATGCCAAAAAAGCGCTTCAATTCGGAGCCGAAGGTATTGGGTTATTCAGGACCGAACATATGTTTTACGGTAAAGGCGCGGATGAGCCGCTTTTCTTACTCCGCAAGATGATTGTTTCCAAAACAGTCGAAGAGAGAAAACAGGCTTTAGACGCGTTATTTCCATTTGTAAAAAAAGATATTAAAGGAACAATCGCAGCCATGGATGGTTTTGCTGTAGTAATCAGGTTGCTTGATCCGCCTTTACATGAATTTGTGCCACGCGAACAGGCAAAACTTGAACAATTAGCTAAGGATCTAAATATCAGTATGCAAGAGTTATCCAGAAGAGCAGAAGGGCTGCATGAATCAAACCCGATGATGGGCCACCGCGGTGTGCGCCTAGGCGTAACTTATCCTGAAGTAAGCGCCATGCAAATTCGCGCAATTTTTGAAGCTGCAGCTGAATTGGTTAAAGAAGGGAAAAATCCCTACCCAGAGATCATGATCCCGGTTGTCTGCGATGTAAAAGAACTGGACGATCAACTGGTGATTGCCAAAGAAATATATAAAGAGGTACTGGCAAAATATGGATTAAAGAAGATCAAACATCTTTTTGGAACAATGATCGAGATTCCGCGCGCTGCTTTTGTCGCGGATAAACTGGCAACTGTCGCCCAATTCTTCTCCTTCGGAACCAATGATATGACCCAAATGGGTTTTGGTTTCTCAAGAGATGACATTGGAGGTTTCTTGCCGGAATATATAAAAAAAGGCATATTGCCGGAAGATCCATTTCAGAGTATTGACCAAGAAGGTATCGGCGAACTGATTAAAATGGGAATCAAGCTCGGACGCAAAACCAACAAAAACCTTGAAATAGGCATCTGCGGAGAGCACGGCGGTGAACCTAAATCCGTGGAGTTCTGCCATAACGTAGGCATGGATTATGTCAGTTGCTCACCGTTTAGAGTTCCTATTGCAAAATTAGCAGCAGCGCAAGCTGTTTTAAAGAAGAAATAACTATGGAAGCATTAAAAACATACTTTAAAGAAGTCAGGCTTATCCCTCTTTTAACGGCTAAGCAAGAGATTGAGTTAAACAAGCTGATCCGCAAGGGGGATGAAGTAGCGCGCAAAGATATGATCCGCGCTAATCTTCGCCTGGTAATTAATA
>JBAXLM010000003.1:0-55795 GCA_037134795.1 Candidatus Omnitrophota bacterium
ATTTCCCGGGACCTACCTCAATTGCTTTGTGATTCTTTGCAACCCTCTGAAATGAAAAGGGAAGCGTTAGTCTTAGGACTATACGCTTCCCGACATCAAATTGGTTGCCCCGCATGGAATCGAACCATGATAGCCAGATCCAGAATCTGAAGTCCTACCGATTAGACGACAGGGCAGATAATTTATGAATTAATTATACTCGATTTTAGAAAACCTGTAAAGCAGCATCTAGATAAAAAGCCGGGATAAACCCGGCTTAATATGAATTACTTAAAAACAATTAACTATTAGTTTATTCCTAAGGCGTTACCAGAGCTTATCTTTTATCCACGCGTCGGCCTTTTGGATTGAATTATAATCTTCTTTAGCCCCTTCTTTTACGCCTTCGGCAAACCCGCCACCAGCACACGTTATCCCTTTGACTAAAGTACAACCGTTAGCTAAAAAAACAACGACAAAAAGGACAACCCACAAGAATGACTTTTTAACCATTATTTCCCTCCTCCTACTTACCACTTGAGTATTTATGGTAATCTTATCATTAATGATACCAAAGTCTACAAATTTATCAAGTCTTTTTAGGAATCGGGGGATTTTCGGGCTTTCAGTAGGAATAAAAAAGGCAAGGGGAAATTTTTTGGCTTTAATTCCTGGGCATTGCCTGCCCGCTGGTAGTTTACCCCTCGCCTTATTCTATATGTATCAATTAACTATAACACATAAACAAGGCGGTTTTCAAGTAGCAAACGGATTTATTTTTTTACCCATTTAAGCAACCTTGCTTTGCTACGATCTCGTCCAAGATAATAAATGACTTCAAATAACCCTGGGCCAACAGTTTTTCCGGTGAGCGCGACACGTATAGGATGAATCAATTTTTTGGCCTCAATCCCTAATTCAGAAACTAACTTACGGAAGCTATCCTCAATATTAACTACGTCAAAACTAGCTAAATTATCCAACCTCTCAGAAAAAAGTTTAAACTCTTTTGATAAATCGCAAACTAGATATTTCTCTTTTGCTACCGCGTCAATTACGGGTTCATCGAGAAAAAAGAAATCCGCCCAATCTACAAAATCATTTATCCGGGGTAACCTGGCCTGAAACAACTTGATTAAAGTTAAAAGATAAGCGCGGTCATAGCTATCTTTATTAATATAATTTCTTTCTGCTAGCAAAGGAATGAGTTCCTCGGCTAATTTTTCAGGATCCGCATTTTTAAGGTATTGGTTGTTCATCCAATCCAGCTTCTTTAAATCAAAAGTTGCTGCGGTCTTATTTACGTTCTTTATATCAAATAATTTTACTGCCTCAGAGATATTAACTACCTCGCGGTTATCGCCTGGAGCCCAACTAAGCAATAAAAGATAATTAAGCAGCGCTTCGGATAAATAACCCATCTTACGATAATCGCTAATAGCCGTAGCCCCCGTTCTTTTAGAAAGCCTGCCTCCATCCACTCCCATAATTAAGGGAAGGTGCGCAAATTCAGGCAAACTAAATCCCAAAGCGGAATAAAAAAGCATCTGTTTAGGGGTATTGGATATATGGTCATCCCCGCGGATAATATGCGTAATATTCATCTCCGCGTCATCTACTACACAGGCAAAATTATAAGTAGGCGTGCCATCAGACTTAATCAATACCTGGTCCTTAATTAAGCTCGCGTCAAACTCAATTTTCCCGCGAATTAAATCATTTACGCTTATTTTCTGAGGATTCACTTTAAAAATTATCGCTTCTTTTCCCTCAGGAGATTTTTCGATATAGGCTAGCCCTTGCTTAAGCAGCTTTTCCGCGTGCATACGGTACCTCTCAAAACGCTCGCTTTGATAATACAATTCATCCCAATTAAAACCTAACCATTTAAGGCTAAAAAGTATTTCATCTACAAATTCTTTTTTAGAGCGCTCTTTATCCGTATCTTCAATTCTTAAAACAAACTTGCCCTTTTGTGACTGCGCGAAAAGCCAGTTAAACAACGCGGTACGCCCTCCTCCAATATGTAAATTTCCCGTCGGACTAGGCGCAAATCTTACTCTAACCATTTGCTAACTTTTCTCCGCTTCTTAAAGCCTTTTCATTAATCTCTAAAATGTTCGTTTTCCCAGCAGGAGCCATAAACTTAAACACTTCAAGCATCAAATCAAGCTTTATAGTTTTCTTCATAAATAGATAACATCCCAACGCCACCATATTCGCTACTTTTATATTACCTAGCTTTATAGCAATATCAGAAAAAGGGAACTGCAATATATCTACTCTTTTGTTTATGCCGGCCTTAGCTAAAGAAGAATTTAGAATTAACAATCCGTGATCTTTTACCCTATCCCCAAATCTTTCAAATGAAGGATTATTCAGAATAATAACCGTATCCGCCTTATCGATATAAGGTGAACCAATTTCGGAGTCAGAGATAGTGACCATGCAATGGCTAGTCCCCCCGCGCACCTCTGGGCCATAAGCAGGAAACCAGGTAACAAACTTACCCAGACGCATAGCGGCTTCGGCTAAAACCTTACCTAGCAACATTACTCCCTGGCCGCCGCTTCCGGCGATAATTATGCGCTCGATCATTTAATCCTTCCTAAAGGAAATTCTTTTTGCATTACATCCCTAATCCAATCCAGGGATTCTTTGGGGCTTAACCCCCAATAAGTCGGACAAGAAGATAAAATTTCTACCAGAGAAAAACCCAAATTATTAATTTGGTTTCCAAATGCCTGTTTTATAGCTTGTTTAGTTTTTAATACCTCTTGCGGGTTATGCATTGATACCCGCTGGATAAAACAGACACCAGGTAGCAGCGCTAGCATCTCAGAAATTTTTAAAGGATAACCATGTTTTTCTTTTTCTCTGCCTTCGATAGAAGTAGAAGTCTTCTGGCCTAAAAGCGTAGTAGGAGCCATCTGGCCCCCGGTCATTCCATAAACTGCATTGTTAATAAAGATTACCGTTAGATTCTCTCCGCGATTTGCCGCATGAATAGTTTCATTCGTGCCGATAGCCGCGAGATCCCCATCTCCCTGATAAGTAAAAACAATATTTTGCGGATGCACTCTTTTTATAGCGGTGGCAACAGCCAATGCCCTGCCATGCGCTGCCTCTGAACAATCAAAATTCCAATAATCATAAGCAACTACAGCACAACCTACTGGAGCTACACCAATAACCTTCTCTCTTATGCCTAACTCATCAACTACTTCAGCAATCAAGCGATGCACAATCCCATGTCCACAACCCGGACAATAGTGCGTAGGTAAATCATACAGCGCTTCCGGACGCTTAAATATTTTTTCCATTATAGTATTTTATTAATTCTGTTAATAATCTCTTTCACGCCAGGCACGCCGCCGCCTGAGCGGCCCAGAAACTCTATTTCCTGCCTGCCGTTAACTGCTAACTTTACATCTTCAAGCATCTGGCCGTAGGACATTTCAACTACCAGGTATTTTCTTTTTTTATTTCCAAATTTAAAAGCTGCTTCGGGAAACGGCCAAAGAGTAACTGGCCGGATCAGTCCTATTTTCTTGCCCGACGGCCTTAATTGGTTAATTACGCTTTTGACAATACGCGCCATTGTGCCATAGGCCACAATAACAACTTTAGCATCATCCAAAAATAAACCCTCAAAAAGAGCTTCTTTCTTTTTAATCATTTCATACTGTTTCTGTAATCTAAGGTTAGCTTCTTCTAAAGCACCTTCGCGTAAGAAAAATGATTTAACAATATTCGGCTTTCTTTCAACGCATCCGCAAAGCGCCCAAGGTTTTGCTATAGTAGCCTTAATTTTTGCGCTTGATAATTGCACCGGTTCCATCATCTGGCCTAGGATCCCATCACCTAAAATCATTACTGGGATACGATACTTATCCGCTAAATCAAAACTTGTTTGCGTCAGATCATACGCCTCCTGTACAGAACCGGGAGCCAAGACTATCAGATGATAATCACCGTGGCCTCCGCCACGGGTAGCCTGAAAATAATCTGATTGCGCAGGAGCGATATTGCCTAAACCAGGGCCACCGCGCATAATATTAACAATTACCGCCGGAAGTTGTGCTCCGGCAATATAAGATATCCCCTCCTGCTTTAAGCTTATTCCCGGGCTTGACGATGAAGTCATTGACCTTGCCCCTGCCGCGGAAGCGCCATAAACCATACTGATCGCTGCTAACTCTGATTCTGCCTGAATAAACACACCATTGACTTTAGGCATATATTTAGCCATATAAGCAATGAGTTCATTTTGCGGAGTAATGGGATAACCCGCGTAAAAAGAGCACCCTGCCTGAAGCGCGCCTTGCGCAATAGCCTCATTCCCGCTCATTAATATTTTATTTTTAGCCATAATTTTAACTCAAAAGTAAAAACTCAAAAGTTAAAACCACAATTTAAAAGTTAAAACTTTTTAATTCTGACTTGTGGTTTTGCCTTTTTACTTTTAACTTTTAACTTTACTTATACACCTCAATACAACAATCCGGGCAAATCACTGCGCATTGCATACAACCAATACAATCAGAGTTTGAATCAAACTCTACAAAATTCAATCCTCTTTTATTTAAAGTTGAGCTTTTCTTAATCAAACCCTTGGGACAAAAACTTACACAAAGAAGGCAACCTTTGCATTTATCAGAATTAATTATAATTTTAGCCATTTCCCTTTAAAACCTTTCGTATACTTGCTGCAACTCCCTGCGCAGTTAATCCATATT
The DNA here is from genome assembly GCA_037134795.1 of Candidatus Omnitrophota bacterium. Taxonomy (GTDB): domain Bacteria; phylum Omnitrophota; class Gorgyraeia; order Gygaellales; family Profunditerraquicolaceae; genus UBA6249. Next base: position 4,719 of record JBAXLM010000003.1, read on the forward strand.
TCTCTAAAAGTAAATCTCTTGCACCATGCGGAATAAATTCAGCTGGCAAGCCAATGCGCAAGACCTGTTTATCAAGCTCTTGAGCAATAGCAGTGCCAAAACCAGCATCCACAACTCCTTCTTCCAAGGTAAAAACAAAATTTGTTTTTGCGCAAACACTTTTAATTAAATCCATATCCAATGGATACACAAATCTAGCATTAATTAGGCCACCCGAAAGATTCTCTTTACTTAATATGTCAATAGCTTCGCTAGCTACCGAAACCATAGTTCCTAAGGCTATAATAGTAAAATCTCTAGCCTCTTTAATTAATTCAGCTTTACCTAATTTTAAAGGCGCACATGTATTCTCAGAAACAATGGCGCTGGCACGCGGGTATCTTATAGCTACTGGTTTGCCTAACCCCACAGCAAACTCTAACATTTTCTCTAATTCGCCTGCGTCTTTAGGCGCCATAATCACTAGGTTTGGAATACTCCTTAGATAAGCAATATCAAATATCCCCTGATGCGTAACACCATCTTCTCCTACAATTCCTGCCCGGTCAACAGCAAATATTACCGGCAGCCCTTGTAAAGAAACCTCTTGGATAATCTGATCGTATGCGCGCTGTAAAAATGTCGAGTAAATCGCCACCACCGGCTTTAAACCTTGCTTAGCAAGCCCGGCGGCAAAACAAACAGCATGCGGCTCGGCAATGCCGCAATCAAAAAATCTTTCTGGAAAAATATCACGGAACTTATCTAAACCTGTTCCCTCCGGCATAGCCGCGGTTATGGCAACAATACGTTTATCCATTGCGCCCAGTTTTGCTAACTTTATACCAAAAATTTCAGTAAAACTTTTCTCCTCAGTTTGATCTTTCTTAACTAAAACCTCACCTGTATTGATATCAAAACAGCTGATCCCATGAAATCTTACCGGATCCTTTTCAGCAAACGAACATCCTTTTCCTTTTTTAGTAACTACATGTAAAAGTCGCGGCCCCTTAATACTCATAATATTTTTTAGTGTAGTCGTTAATATGCCTAAATCATGGCCATCAATAGGCCCAAAATAGCGAAATCCCAACTCTTCAAAAAGTACCCCAGGAACAAAAAGCCCTTTTAAACCTTCTTCGAATTTACTCATAAGTTTTATCAAACGGCTTCCCCGAGGTACTCGAGATTTTAGAAAATTCTCCACGTTATCATGAAAACGATTATATACTGGCAAAGAAATAATTTTATTCAAATAATTGCTAATTGCTCCGACATTAGGGGCAATACTTAGTTCATTAGTATTTAAAACCACTAATATATCTTTTTTTAAGTGGCCGGTATTATTCAATCCCTCAAAACAAAGGCCGCCACTTAAGGAACCATCACCGATAACACAAACAACTCGAAACTTTCCTTCTTCAGGCATTAAATCCCTGGCGCAAGCTAACCCTAAACCCAAAGAAACTGCATTCGAACTATGCCCGGTAGTAAATGGATCATAATCTGACTCATCTTTGGAAGGAAACCCGCTTAATCCCTGATATTGCCTAAGTGTAGAAAATTTAGTATTACGGCCGGTTAATAACTTGTGCGCGTATGCCTGGTGCCCCACATCAAAAATAATCTTATCTCTAGGGGTATCTAAACAATAGTGCAAAGCAACGATTAATTCTACCGCTCCAAGGCTTGAAGCAAGATGCCCGCCGGTTTGCGAAACTACCTCGATTAATCTTTGCCTGATCTCCTTAGATAAACAATTAAGCTGCTCTAAACTTAATTGTTTTATATCTCGAGGAGAATTTATTTTCTCTAATAACATATTATTTTTCTTCTATCCCTGTATCATCAAATTTATCCAAACTGAATTTACCGTCTTTTTTCATGAGTAATTCTACTTTACGCTGTGCCCCGGCTAATGTTTGGGAACAAGACTGTGCTAATCGCACCCCCTCTTCGTATTTCTTCAGTGATTCACCCAACGTAATCTTACCACTAGAAAGCTCTTCAACAATCTTCTGCAGTTTCTTTAAATCTTCCTCAAATATCGGTTTTTCTTTCGTCATTAATTACCTCCTGGACTAAACTGATAAATGCGCCTTTATGTAAAATTGTTTTTAGTTTATCTCCCGGTTTAACCTGAGCGGTATCTTTAACAATCGCGCCTTGGGCCATAAGCATGCTTAAACTATAACCGCGCGATAATATAGCTAACGGACTTAATGACTCCAACCTTTGGATTAGAGAACTGCTCCGCTCGCTTGCTAATTCAAAAGTATGCCGCATATTATAATTTAACCCGGAAAAAAGTTCATCCAAGAACTGTTGTTTTTCCAAAAGGCGATCTGCCGGACTTTTCAGCATATGCGTAAGTCCGGTAAGCCTGTTTTTTAATTCGTTGACGGTATTAGTTGCCGCAAACTCTAATCCATGCTTTAAACTATCAAGTTGCGCAAGTAAACTATTTTTCTTATCTACAATAATCTTAGCTGCCGCAGATGGCGTCTCTACAAAAATATCTGCAACTAAATCCGATAAAGTGGTGTTAATCTGATGCCCCACTGCTGAAACAACCGGAAGCCTGGAATTGTAAATTGCGCGGGCGACACTCTCTTCATTAAAACTCCAAAGGTCCTCTGCGCTGCCACCGCCGCGGCTGACAATAATCAAATCTATTCCACCAAAAGAATTAAACTCCTCTACTGCTTGCGCAATCTCATTAGCCGCATGTTCTCCTTGCACGCGTACAGAGCGGATAACTACATCTACGCATGAGGCGCCTTTTTTAAGAATTTGCAAAATATCGCGCACAGCTGCGCCCTTACTGGATGTAACAAGGCCGACAGAAAAAGGCATTAATGGCAGCGTTTTTTTATGACTTAAATCGAATAAACCTTCCTGCTCTAATTTTTTCTTTAACTGCTCGAATGCCAACTGCTGCGCGCCGACGCCTTTAGGCTCGACTCGCTCAACAATAACTTGATATTTCCCATGAGGCCCATAAACATTAATTTTCCCAAAACAAATAACCTTAAGGCCGCTTTCAAGTTTAAACTTTAATCCCTTATTCGCATAAGCAAACATTGCCCCACTGATAATCGCATTTTGATCTTTAAGTGAAAAATAAAAATGCCCGTTAGGGCCTACGCTAAAATTGGATATTTCTCCTTCGATCCAAACTTCTCCTACTTTCTCCTCAAGTACACCCTTAATCACCTGGGTGATTTCGGAAACAGTATAAATATGTTTATGGTTTTTCTGCATCTTTCACCACTTCTTTAACAGTATCCGGATTTACTTCAACTACCTCAACTACCGGCTCCGGAGGCTTTTTCTTAAAAACTAACAACTGCACTGAATAAGGGCTTAACTCTAATGTCGCTAGATAACCTTGATTAAGATCAACTTCCTTTTGCTCACCTGCACTAAATTCGCAATCACGGCTACATTTACTATCTACCGTATATTGGCTTAACATGTATAAATCTTTTGTCCCTTTAAAAGAAATTTTTATTTTACGATTTTCGGCAGAGAATTTCTTGGATAAATTATTTAACTCGACTGCCTGGCTAAACATATTTTTTACTTTAGGCGTCAGGCGCAAAGTTAATAAACTTAACTCTCCGGAAAGAATTTTTTCTATGCGGTCAGATTTAATAATATCAAGAACTGACTTTTTCTCAGCGCTATTTAAATAAACTATATTGCGTGATAGATAGTTCAAGGCCACTTGCGGATCAATATAATTATAAATAAGCACAGCTAAATAATCCGCAGACTTTGTAGTAATTAGGCCTACAAAATCATCCCCTGAAGGACTCGGTAATAGTTCATTTCCCAAAAGATTGAGCATGCGCAAGGTGTTATAACTTGCCTTAGCATGCCCTTTAGAATCAATACGCTCAACGCTAAACCCAAAAATACCCAGATTCCTATTTACCCCTTCCTTGTTATCTGCAAAATCCTCGAGTGAGAAATAAGTTTGGTAATCTACGCCAGCTTCATACATATTCTTCAAGTGCGCAGGTATAAAACTTGCTGTTACAGAAGAATCCTTGCCTCTTTCTGATAAAATATTTGCCGGCCCATCAAAATTCCATTCATCGATAACTAACGGCAAAGAACTAGAAAAATTAAAATATTTTAACCACTCGCGAATAAGTTTAATAAAAGATTTTTGATAAATAGTTTCCTGCTTTTCAAGTTTAGGATCGGATGAATAAGCATGCCAAGATATAAAATCAAGAGGCAACCGATAGCTATAGCAATATTTTATCAATTCATAAATTAAACTACGCTCCGGATATAAAATATTATTGGCTTCAATATTTGCAAACCAGGAACTTACTGAAGGGCCGCCTAAGGGGATATGTATCTTAGCCTCAAGGCGCAATTCTTTTACTGCTTCGCCAACAATACGATAAAGATTAAGATACTCTGACCTTTCCCCTAAAAAGAAATCTTCCAGGTCTGGAGCATTCCAAACCTCATACCAAATATTATATTTCTTATTACAGCTTAGCTTACGAATCGTATTTTTAACCAGTTCTTTATATGCCTTTAGATTATGCGGAGGGCTATTTTTATCAAGCACTCTTCCTAAACCTGAAGGCGTACCAAATAAATTAAGAATAACTGTTCCACCGCTATCGCTGATTTTTTTTATAATTGTTTCGTAGTTATCTATTAGGCTGGCTTGCGCGGCCTTATCATGGGCTAATTGTTCAATCTCCCAAAGATTATATTGTATGCGGTAAAATCCAGCAAAACCTAAATCCGCTTGCAATTTCTCTAAGGCATCTTTAGCAGCTAATGTTTGTGGCCAAGTTATATCGCGGTGCGCACCCCTACCACTTAAATCTATATTGGGTTTATATATTTTAGGGGTGGGTACTGTGGGGGAATTAAGATCTATATTAAATTCCAAATCATCGCTAGTTTGAGCAAAACAATTTAACGCAAAATTTAAAATGCAAAACGCAAAACCACAAGCCAAAATGTAAAATTTAAACTTTTTAGTTGTAGTTTTTAATTTTGACTTTTGACTTTTGACTTTATTCATCTAAAAGTTTTTTCTGTATTCTTAAAATCGAACACGCCCTACCCGTATTTTCATCTACTTCAATAAGAACACCATGCAACTGTATATTTTCTTCGGCAACATTAAATTTTATCGGGATAGCACTTAAAAAACGCGTCAATACATCCTCTACTCTTCTGCCAATTACAGAATCATACGGGCCGGTCATACCTACATCTGTTATATAAGCCGTGCCTTTCGGAAGAATTTTCTCATCAGCAGTTTGGATATGAGTGTGCGTGCCACAAAGAGCAGAAACTTTACCGTCTAGATACCAACCTAAAGCAACTTTTTCTGAAGTAGCCTCTGCATGGATATCCACAATGATAATTTTAGTTTCTTTAATCAACTCTTCAGCAGCCTTAAGCGTAGCCCTAAAAGGGCACTCCAGGGCATCCATAAAAACCCGGCCATTAACATTAATTACCCCGACCTTAATCCCTTTTTTAGATTTAAACACTGCCGCCCCGCGTCCAGGAGCGCCACTAGGAAAATTTAATGGCCGCAAGATCCTTTCCTCGCTATTAATCAGTTCAAAAATTTCGCTTTTTTTCCAAATATGGTCCCCAGAAGTAATCACATCTAAGCCGGAACCAAATAGTTCCTCAGAAACCCTGGAAGTAATTCCTGAACCACCGGATGCATTCTCGGCGTTAGCGATCGCAAAATCTATTTTATATTCCTCTTTTAGCAAAGGAAGTAATTTTGCAATCGCTTTTCTTCCTGGCGCGCCAACTATATCCCCGATAAAAAGTATCTTCATATTATTTGGCGTACTCGATAGCGCGCATCTCGCGAATAACTGTTACTTTGATCTGGCCTGGATACTCCATCCCCTCTTCAATCTTCTTGCGTATATCCCTAGCCATTGCCGTTGCTTCATTATCATTTATTTTTTCTGGCTGAACAATTACGCGAATTTCACGGCCAGCCTGAATAGCAAAAGATTTCTCAACCCCTTTAAATAAATTGGCAATGGACTCTAACTTATCCAAACGTTTAATATACGTCTCTAATGTCTCTCTTCTAGCCCCGGGACGCGCCGCGCTAATAGCATCAGCTGCGACAGCTAAAACTGCATATAGGCTCTGCGGCTGAGCTTCTTCATGATGCGATTCAATTGACCCAACCACTTCAATAGATTCATTATATTTTCTCGCCAGGTCCGCTCCCAACTTAGCGTGCGTTCCTTCAACTTGATGGTCTACTGCCTTACCAATATCATGCAACAATCCAATCCTGCGGCCTAACTTAAAATCCAACCCCAGCTCAGAAGCCATTACTCCCAGTAAAAACGAAACCTCTTTGGAGTGTTGCAAAGCATTCTGCCCATAACTAGTACGGTACTTAAGCCGGCCAAGAAGTTTAATTATCTCCGGATGTAAACCATTAACCTGGGTATCAAAAGCCGCGCGCTCACCTTCTTCGCGAATCTTCTCATCCATTTCTTTTTTAGTCTTTTCAACTATCTCTTCAATACGCCCAGGATGAATTCTGCCGTCGCTGATAAGCTTCTCAAGGCTAAGACGGGCGATCTCACGGCGCACGGCATCAAAACCTGATAAGGTAACTGCCTCTGGAGTATCATCAATAATTACATCAACTCCAGTTGCCATCTCTAAAGCACGGATATTTCTTCCTTCACGGCCGATAACTCTGCCCTTCATTTCATCATTAGGTAAATTTACTACGCTTACAGTTGACTCTACAGTATGCTCTGCTGCACAGCGTTGAATTGCGAGGCTTATAATCTCACGGGCTTTTTTATCAGCGATACTACGCACTTCTTCTTCCTGACGCTTAATAAATATAGCCTTTTCATTACTTAATTCTTCATTAAGGCGGCTAAGCAAAATTTGCTTTGCTTCTTCAGTAGAAAGAGAAGAAATCTTTTGCAACCTTTCTTTTTCTTCAGCTATCAAAGCATGCAGTTGATTATCTTTTGTTTTTAATCCTTCTTCTTGCTGCTTTAGCCCGTCTTTACGTAGATCAATCTCTTTTTCCTTTTTTTCCGAGAGATCCAGCCTACGGTCAATATTTTCCTCTTTCTGAGTTAACCTACGCTCAAGATTTACAATCTCTTGCCTACGATCCTTAGTCTCCCGCTCAAAATCTTGACGCATACGGTGCAGGAGATCTTTGGCTTCTAGCTCTGCTTCCCGGCGCTTATCAAGCACATCTTTTTTAGCAACTTCTAAGATATGCTCAGCTTCAGCTTCAGCGCTTTTTAACTTTTTTTCAGCAATATGTTTCCTTAAGAAATAACCTACATATGTAGCGGCAGCTGCAATAATAATGAGAATAACTATGTTAAGAATCATTTCTTTTCCTCCCTTTTAACCAAAAATATTAAGTTTGTTTGTAGGAGTTTAAGAGAAGATAATTTCCTTGACGCTTACATCGTGTGTGGTGGTGGGGACTAGGGGTAAGATTTGGAAATCAAAAGCCAGGCCGATAGAATATGTTTTATTAGAAAGCGTGCTTAAAAAACGGTCGTAATAACCCTTGCCTCGGCCTAAACGGTTGCCTTTTTTATCAAATGCTAAACCTGGGACAATAACAAGATTCAAATCCTTCGGTTTAATCAAATTTTCAGTTGCAGGCTCCCAAACCCCGTAAGGGCCAAGCTTTAATTTCGCATGATTTTCTAATATGGCTGGCTGCATAATTTCTTTATCTTTTCTACACATTGGCACACAAATAACCTTGCCTATTTTTTGGGCTTCCCTAATCATCTCTGTTGTATTTACTTCACCACCAAAAGCGATGTAAAACATCACTATCTTCGCCTTCCTAAAAGCCTTATTCTTTAAAAGTTTATTCAAAATAAACTTGCTTTTTCGGTTTCGCTCTTCATCCTCCTGTATTTTTAATCTCAAAAGAATTTTACTACGTATTTGAGCTTTTGTCAATGGTTCGACTGCGCTCACCATTGAACCTGAGCGAAGCCGAAGAGTCAACTCCGTTACAAATTTTGAATTAGCAGGTTTCACCTTCATGGGCATGCCCTTTATCTTCAAACGGAACAGGTAAACCCTGTTTTTTATAATAATCTTTTAAAGCTGAGCGTAAAGCTTCCTCCGCCAAAACCGAACAGTGCATTTTCTTAGGAGGCAAGCCGCCTAAAGCCTCTGCAACTGCATTGTTAGTGATCGTTAAGGCTTCAGTAATACTTTTGCCCTTGACCATCTCAGTTACCATGGAGCTAGTGGCTACTGCTGCCCCGCAGCCAAAAGTCTTAAATTTTATATCGACAATAATTTCGTTTTTAATGCGCAAATACATTTTCATTACATCGCCACAAACAGGATTCCCCACAGTACCAACCCCGCTAGGATTGGTAATCTCGCCAACATTACGCGGATTGGTAAAATGATCCATGACTTTTTCGCTATAAGGAAGTTGTTCTGCCATATTATTTCATTATCAATTTATGCGGCTTACTAGATTTTTTATGATCCCGGGGTAAACGGATTTCTTTTAAAGATTCTAGTTTTTTATTTTTTTCTAATTCTTTATAGATTAAAACCCAAGTGCAATCTTTTTCATTATCAACTTCGCATTTTCCTTTATTCATTCCTCCGCAAGGGCCATTTAAAAGTCCTTTGGGGCAAAGGGTTATTGGGCAAATTCCAGCAGTAATATCTAAAACACATTCTCCGCACATAGAACATTTTTCATAAAAATTCCCCTGCGCGTCCATCACCGCGCCAAAAATAGTATTATTCGCGGGTATAGTTGCCTGAGTGAGGCGGTTGTTATCTTTTACTGATTGTACCCCCAACCCACAGGCCAAAACTAAAATTGCCTCTGATTGGCGCAAAGCTAACATATTCTTGGCTAACTCCGTCTTGATCTGTGCAGCAATACAAGGAGCACTTGGTATACAAAACCCAGTAACAATTTTGCCTTGAGCCTCAAGCTCAGCCTGCATTTTTAATAACTCCGGCTGGCCACCGCTCTTACAAGTAGTGGCGCACTCACCGCATCCCACCAAAAATATTTTATTATATTCTTTTAGGCTAGCAAATAACTCATCTAATGGCTTTTGTTGGCTAATAATCATAATAAAATTTTAACACAATTTCGTGCCTATCTCAAGTGAAAATAGGAAACTTCTCCGCGCAACTATTCCCTAAAATGCTCCTCCATACTCTCGAAAAATTCTTTATTCCTCTGCCTTTTCTCGCCAATAATATCTTCTAGCTCTACGTCATCCCATTCATTCGCATCTCCGGCGCCTTGCACATCTACAAACTTATTAAGCAGGCCACCCTGCTCCAAGAAACGGGAAACCTGGGTGAACACTGAGCCGCCGCCATCCATAAAACTCCTAGGAGACCTGTCAATGTGCGGTTTTAATAAAAATAAATTTATTTTGGCCCGCGTAGCCGCAACATAAAACAACCGGCGCTCCTCTTCGATCTCGTCATCTGTTTCTAAAGACAGGTAGGAAGGAAGGTGCCCCTCAGCAACATAGATTAAAAATACCGTATGCCATTCCAGGCCTTTTGCTGAATGTATGGTCGACAGAGTAAGCGCCGCATCAGGCTTGTCTCTTTTGCCTGCCTCAACCAGGCTTCTCTCCGGAGGCTCCAAAGCCATATCCACTAAAAATTGTTCCGTTGTTTTATAACGGTCAGCAATTCTTAATAACGAATCAAGGTCATTTAAGCGCTTATTAAAATCATCGTATTTAATTTTTAACAACGGCTGATAATAACTAAGAAATTTTTCGATTGTCTTAGCCGGCGCATCGCGCTGGCAATCCACGCTTTTTAACAGCTCAAGCAATTTAACTAATTCCTCATTTTTAAGCAATAGCTCATTATCTTTAGTATCGCCTATAACTGCCTCAATAATTTTGGTTCGCTTGGGAACTATTTCCATGATCTTCTGCGCGGTTTTAGGGCCTATTTTAGGAATCAGTAAAAGAGCGCGCAACCAGCTAACTTGATCTTGCCCGTTATAGGCAATACGTAAATAGCTTAAAATGTCTTTTATGTGCGCAGCTTCCGCAAACTTCTGGCCGCCATATTTTGCAAAAGGGATATTGCGGCTGGCCAGTTCGATCTCTAAATCATTAGAATGCCAGCCTGAGCGGAAAAGAACAGCTATATTTTTTAAGGCTACACCCTCTTCTCTTAATTCCAGGATTTTATCCGCGACAAAAGTTGATTGGGAGTTTTCATCCGGACAATCAATAAAAATCGGAACATTACCTTCCTTTTTTTTGGTAAAAAGATGTTTCTCGAATTTTTCTTTTGCTTGAGCGATAACTGCGTTAGTCAAATTTAAAATCGGTTGCGTCGAACGGTAGTTCTCTTCGAGAGTAATAATTTTAGTGCCTTTAAAAATTTTGGGGAAATCCATTATATTTTTGAAATTAGCCCCTCGGAATGAGTATATGCTTTGAGCATCATCACCCACCACCATGATATTAGCGTGGTCTGCTGCCAGAAGGCAGGCAATATGCGCCTGAAGCTTGTTGGTATCCTGATACTCATCCACCATAATATATTTATATTTAGCAGCTAAAGCTAAGCGCACATCTTCATACTTGCTTAGTAAATTCTTTAAAAAAACCAGCAAGTCATCATAATCTAGAAGTGATTTTTGCAGCTTGTATTTCCGATATTCATCGCGTATTTTCTTAATAGAATCGGTAAACTCAATAAACTGCGGGTATTCATCATAAAGCACATCCTTAATATCTTCAGATTTATTCACGCTTTTAGAAATTACTTCTAAAATAGCGTGTTTACGTGGAAAACGTTTTTCGGATTTATGAAACCCGAGCTGTGTACGCACTAAATTTACAGCATCCTCGGCATCTGAGCGGTCAAGAATAGTAAAATTATTGCTAATCTCCAAAAGCTTAGCGTATTTTCTTAAAATCATATTGGCAAAAGAATGAAAGGTTCCCCCGGAGATCTTTTTACAACGCTCATCCAAAAGCAAGCTTGCCCGACGGAGCATCTCTTCGGCTGCGCGGCGGGTAAAGGTAAGGAGCAAGATCTCCTCCGGTTTAACCCCTTTTTCAACCAAATGCGCTACCCGGTGCACTAATACACGCGTCTTTCCGCTGCCTGCTCCGGCAATCACAAGGAACGGGCCATCAATTGATTCAACAGCTTCAAGCTGCGCAGGATTTAGTTCGTTTTTATAGCTAAAGATTTTTTTATTCATCGGGATAATTTTTATGTATATCATTCTATCCCCTGATGAGTTTATTGCAAGATAAATATTGGCATAACAAGAGGAAAGAAAAAGGGGCGCTCGTTTAGGGACCTTTTAAAGCCGATGAGCTCTTAAAAGGCAGGACGCCCCTTTGAAAAGTCAAAAATTAAAAGTACCTGCCTGCCGACAGGCAGGAAAAGTTAAAACTAAAGGAACTTTATTGCTCTAATAACTTCGGTTCTTTTTCCTGCACCGTAATTTGCGCTAATGCTAATTGTATTTGGGCAACCGGTTTATCTGATTCCAATAGCATTAACATTGCTTTTAAAGACGCATCTGTATCAGCCACCCTTTCTTCCTCAAACCTAAATATATCGGCAATACAGGACAGTACTTTATCAATATCTTGATTAAAATCTTGTTGCTGAGAACAGGATTGCAGGTATTCCTTAATTCTTTCACTTGACGGCGTAATGCCTGAAGCGAGCATATTCTCTATCCGCAGCCATTCGCTATTTAATTCAGCTAAGGGAATCGGAGGAATAATGCTCACATTAACCTTTTGATTAATCAATACCGGTTGACTGGCTATAGGTAACGCGCGAAAATCAATCCCGCCTGTTTTCTGTTCTTCGTTATAAACAGGTGAAGCACTGTTGGCTTGCATTTCGCCGCTCTTCTCCTCAAAATAAAGCGTATACTTTGCGTTTATCATTACAGTATATGTTTCGCCTTCAATAGGCTTATCCACTATCTCAAACCCTTCGTTACCTAAAGTATTCTTGAAAGCATCTCTTTTAGTTTCATCCTCTATATATAAAGAGATTTTACCTTCAATTTGCCCGCTTTTTGAAAGAATAGCTTTAGTCATTAAGCTTTGCTCAGTTGGCAGAGGATAAGGATTTAGTATAAATCCTTTCCCCAATAAATAATTTACTATTAGGAGATTCTGCACATATATGGTAACAAAAGTAAACTGCCTACTCGTAAAAGATTGATCCTGCAATTTATCCAAGATGGCATCTAAAATTACCTTGGCATAATTTTCACTGCGGAAATCCGGATTTATATATATGTAATTCAAGAGGCTCTCTCTAAGCAGGATATCAACAAAACCAATCTGTTCGCCATCCTTATTATAAAATGCTACTGAAACTATATTTTCTTCCTGCCCTTTGCGCATAGATAGCTTATCACCATTATTTATAGAAATAACCCCTATATCTTCTTTTGGCTCCACTCTCGGCTGCTTAATCGCCGAAGAGGATCTTTCGTTTGTTTCTTCAGGCGAAAACCCAAGTAAATACGGCTGGACACCTTTTGCTTTAAATGTAGCCACTACAATCCCTTGCTCTTTCTTTCGTATATCATTAGCCATAATCTCGTCAAACGGATCCCAGTGATATTCCCCATTACCATCATAATATCCGCCTTCTGTAAAGACCCAACCCGCTGACTCAAATAATCTGACTATCCCAGTTGAAAAAAGTGACTTGCCTTCTACAAGCTCTTTAAGTGACTCCTCGCTGGCAATCTCTGTTGTAATAGTTTTACCATCGGGGAATACCTTTCTTACTTCTTCCAAAATTAATTTTGCAAATCCTTGGTTAAGATAGGATTCATTAGTTATCTTAATATATCTGGCATTAGAAAAACCCATAGATTTCGTACTTAATTCGAAAAACCCAACCTCTTCTAAGCGTTCATCTTTAAGCACAACAACTCTATCCCAATTATCATTATCCCTGCGCTGAACCTTAAATCTATAAATTTTCCCATCTTTCTTTATCTCTAAGCCTTCTATCCTCTTTAAAGCCTTGATCATTTGGGTATCTACTACCGATGAGCTGGCCGTTTTATTAGTTATCGCAACGGCAAGCGGTATCTCATAGAAACCTAATCTCCCAATATCCTCGCTAGAAGCTATTTTTTCTTTTATAAGATAATCTTTACCAAATTCATTTAATTGTTCCGGGCTCATTTGCTCCGACAGTTCGCGCATCTTATCACTACGAACTTTCTCTATGCGTTTTTGTTCTTCCACAGAACCTATCTTAAGTGACAAATCATAATTTTCCTGTTCAATATCAGCTATTTTCCCAATAATATTACGCAATTCAATGTTAGATAAACTCTTTAAGCTGGGGATTTTTGGTTCAAAGAAATACATCGGTATATTCCTGTTGCCGACTATATTTTTAACTTCTTCTTTATCCTTTATATTTGCTATTATTCCAATTGCGGATTCATTCTTCATGCGTTCTATATCTACAGCTATTCTTTTTCCCGAATCCCATTTACTTAAAGCGAGCAGCTTGGAAGCATCAAAAAGCAAAATTATACTTCCTGAAGAATTAACATCGCCAAAAGATAAATAAGCTTCATTTTGGGTAAAAGGCTCTCCTTTTTGATTAATCCCAAGAAAAACAGCATTGGCCTCTTGACCAACCCCTAATCCATTTTCCAGGATGCTTCTTAGTTTAGCTAGATCTGTACCATGCAAACCCAGGCCTTCTTCATTGGGGTCGCGTAAGCCGTCTTTAAAATCAACAATCTCAACTAAACGCATGGGATATTGAGGATTCTCTAATAATTCTTTATTTACTCTATCTATAAAACGACCCGCCGGAGAAGAAGATTGATTATTTATCGGTGAAGAAGCTTGATTATTGGTATCCAATGTTGCCACGGAGAATGCCCCTGAAGTGGAAGCCAGAAGAAACCCTTCTTGTAGTTCAAAAATATCTATCTCGTCATTTAGATTGGTATCGCCCACTAATACTTTGCCAGTGCCAATAGGAAATACATATTGCTTTCCTTCTGCTTTTAATTCAAAAGGCACTGAAAGAACCCCTGTTTTTTTGTTAAACATAACCTGCCTGTTAATATCATAATCTATGCCTTTAGAATTGCCTAATTTCCCTTTAATTATTTTGAATGCGTCCAAGAGCATCTGTTCAATAATCAGGCAATTTTTAGGCATACTCCCCATTTTTTCCATTATTTCAAGCGTAGCCTTACGCACCATCTCCTCGCGCTCTAAAACTGTTTTTCCTTTATTTTCTATGCGGATTTTCTCCTGCAAAATTCTAATCGCCAGCCACTTCTCTAAAACTCCTTCTTTTAGCCATTGGAATAAATCCCGGTTTATCACAATTAAGTTTAAATTCTCTAAAACTATAGCCTGGCCTGTGGTTTTTAGACCAGTGAGAAAAAGTACTTTAAATCGGTTGCTGGAAGAAAATCTTACTCCATTATTGGCAAGCAATTCGTAGGCTCGCTTAACATACTTTATGCTATTATCGCTATTTGAATAACTAATGCATTCTTTTAAAAAGTTATCTACTATTTCTATTCCTAACTTGTCGAATAAGCCTTTCTGGAGGCTCAAGCGATAGGCTTTATCAGTAGGCACATAATACTGGTTTATATCCGCGCTGACTTTTTCCAAAGCTTCAGCTACTCCTGTATTATCTAATGCTAATGCAGCAACAGCTACTCCTGCAACTTTCAAGAATTCCCTGCGGCTAATTCCAACATTAGAAGGATCACTTGCCGCTTGACTACCCGAAACAACAAACTCCACCAAATTCTTTACTCCTCTAAACATATCTCTTTTTGAAACAATAGCTGAACTAGCAATCATCCCTGTAATCTGCGGCCCAAAATTTATCCCTCCGCTCATATAGCTTCTCATACTCTGGCCCTGAGGGGTACGTACTGATTCTTTGGTATCATACTCTCCCTGCTGGAAGGAACTTTTGTATTGCTGAAAATAATCCTGCTTATCCCAAGCTACCTTTGAAGTAAGGTTAGTAAGATTCCTTTTGTCGATTAACCAAGAGTAGAGGCCACCTTTGCCATAAAACTTTTGCTTGAACCACTGAGCAAGGATAAGTGAGTAATAAACCTGTCTTAAAGGGGCATATCTTTTGGCGGTGTTTACATCTTTGGTTAGTTTGGGAATAATTAATTCCCGCATAAGCTGAGAAGAGTATTCATTCAGAGCTTTTTGCCGGTCATCTTTAAAACTGTAGGCAGATGAATCTTTTAAGTAGTCTTGCTCCAACATTACCTTTAAGGTTGCTTTGTAGATATAGGCATTATCCGTGGATTCCCTGATAATTATCTCATTCGGAACTATCCAGGGCCGTGTCAAAGTAGGAATGCTCACGTTCTCGCCTGCAAAGAGCTCCCCTGCTTTTTTATAAAGCTTACTCCAATATTCTTTGCCTTCGCTGGTTTGCGGAGAAGTAAAACCTGCGGTATCTTTTTTTAACTGCAGATCAGCTTCAAGAAGAATCTTGCCTATATCTGTTTGCCCTAAATATGGGTCAATGATATCTTGCGGAGAATCAGGCCGAAGATTAACCCAAAAACTATCATTAGGCAAAGAGATGCCAATAAAAAAATAATTTAGTAAAGTCTTGGTTGAGTTCTCGATTTCTGAAGTTGCTAGATCGCTAGGGTCTCCCTTATCCAAAAGAAGATTAAAGTTGTTATTTAAATTATCATAGGAAATATACCTCAGGTGCGCGGGCCTAAACTTATTCGCAGTGAAAAAACTTGAGAGGCGGCTAAAGTGGCCGGACAAATCCAGTTCTCCGGCAACCTGGGCAAAAGCCGCCTGCCTGCCGGCAGGCAGGGATTGCTCAAAAATCAGCAAAAAACAAACTAAAAAATATAATATTTTGGGAAATTTACGTTTCATTTTTAACCTGTTTTAATGTTTTTATCGGCTCATCGGCCTTTAAGAGAAGTATGCTATATAGGTAAGTGATTTCAAGAGTAAAACAGGAGTTTTAGGAAAGCGCTTTCTTAAGTGTAGCGGACGTTTAAACATCCGCTACAGGAATTGGAAATAAAAAAAGCCCTAATAGATAGGGCCTTTTTTTATGAAAATATTTAAAGTTGGAGGGGGCTCTACTTTACATATGCCCGAATGATTTTTTGCTCGACAATCGGCCGGTCTTCGGTATTAACCGGTGTATTTTCAATTTTTTGTACTACCTCTAAACCAGAAACAACCTCGCCAAAAATAGTATGGCGCATATTTAACCAAGGGGTTTTAGCGCAGGTGATAAAAAATTGGCTCCCGTTTGTGTTTGGGCCGGAATTAGCCATAGCTAAAATTCCCGCGGAATCAAATTTAGCTACTGGAGTAACCTCATCTTCAAAAGCCTTGCCCCAAATTGACTCTCCTCCCGAACCTGTCCCTGTGGGATCCCCGCCCTGAATCATAAAACCCTTGATTACACGGTGAAAAATTAGGCCATTATAATAACCTTTTTCTGCTAATTTAATAAAGTTTTCGCATGCCTTAGGAGCTAGGTCAACTTTTAATTTAATTTCGATATTTCCCTGGTTAGTCTCTAAAACTACAATTTTCTCATCCATAGCAAAACTTCCTCCGTAACAATAAACTAAACAAATAGTTAATAATAAAACAGCTAACTTTTTCATATCTTCTTTTCTCCTTCTTCGTTTCTTAGAGATAAAGCCGTTCTTAAATGCGCAATCTCTTCCGCAAAACTTTTTAATCTCTTTTCTTTTTCCTCTAAATCTTTTTCTAGCTCTCCATATTTCTCATTCAATTGATTAAACTCCGCCTTTGGTACCCATTCACTGATTTTTTCCTTACGATTAAACTCCGCAATGGTAGCTGAATATTCACCTATATCTTTAAGCTGTTTTTCAATCTGATGTTTTTGTATTTGCAGCTGTTCTTCTTTAAGCTTAGCCTCTGCTTCTTTAGCTTCTAAAGAAGCTTTGGTTTCGCGAATCTCTCGTGACAAATTTACGTTTTTAGTAAACTCCTCCTGTACCTCATTTTCTTTGGCAATAAATTTATTCTTTAGATCCAAGTTCTCCGGCCGAATCTTATTTAATTCTGCTTCCGCCCTGGCCACCAAATCCTCTCTGCGTTTCAACCCGTCTAAAAATCTAACTTCTTGCTCCCCAGTTGCTTTAAATTCAGATTTTTCTTTCCCATGTGCAATCTTAATCTGGCTTAATTCATTCTCTAACTCAGAAACCCGTTTTTGCAGCTGTTGTATTTTTTGCTCTTTGCTAGGTTCGTCTGGTAAAATTGGCTTCTTATCACTTTTTTCAGGCTGCGCCTCACCAGGCTTACTCAGTACTCCAAAAACAGCATAGATAATCATGCCTATTCCTAAAACCACTAGTATAAGCATTATCGTCATCATCTTAATTTATCCTCCAAGCCATTATCTATTATACTTGATAAATCTGTTATTTGAAGCGTTTTTAATTCACAAACAATCAAACAAAGCTGAGGTAAGCGGGCTAAGCCCTATCAGCCTCAATAAAAAATCCCCGCAAAAGTGCCGTTGGATAGATAGTCTGAACCGATTTGGTTTCAGGTGGGTGCCCTCCACTTAACGCCTTAGCGTTAAGTGAGTTTAGGCTCCCTTGAAAATAGTGTTGGTTCAATAATTATCAAGATCTCCAACGTGCACCGCAGGGATATCTAAAAGAACGCTTTGATTCTAAAAAAAGCATAACACATATTTATTAGATAATCAATCCTAGCGTAATTTTATACCAAATCGCTCAACTAAAAAAGCACAAATAGAATTATGTATTGGCGAGAGTTCTTCTTCGGTAAGCGTCCGATCAGACGCGCGATAAACACAAGATATGGTCAAGCCCCTAAATCCAGCAGGGATTTGCTTACCTTGATAATAATCCACAACTTTTGCCAAACTCAATAGTGTTAACCCCTTTTCTTCTATTGCCCGAATCAAATCCTTCGCAGATATATCATCTTTAACTATAAAACTTATATCCCTGGTTATCGCCGGATATCTGGGAATGTTTGAAAATTTCTTCTTTAAATTGATATATGTAAATATCTTCTCTAAATTTATTTCCGCCAAAACAACTTGCTTGTTTTTGATATCAAAAGCATCTAAAACTTGTTTATTTAAATCAAGCATAACTCCTACTTCCTGCTCGCCCACAACAATACTAACCTGTTTACCGCCTTTACTCTTAAAACCATACCCCTGTATCCCAAGTTTATTAAATAGCTCTTCTAAAATACCTTTTAAATGCAGGAGGGTAATTTCATCTTTGATTAAACCCTGTTTAATCAAGAAGGAGCTGGTCCCACATAAAGCAATACCTAGGGATAACTCTTCCTCCGGAACATTATTGCTACCTGAAAAAATATTAGCTACTTCAAAAATATTTACATACTCCTGCTGCTGGTTTAAATTATAAGCCAAACAGCGCATAAGGCTAGGCAAAAGCGTAGGACGTAAAACCTCTTGTTCGCAACTTAAAGGATTGGAAATTTCGACTAGATTAACATCAAGTTTAATTCCTGATTTTGTCAATAACTGCCGATCCACCAAACTATAAGTAATCGCCTCTTGTAAACCTAGCCCCAATAAAATATTCTTAATATAAGAAACAATCTCTGTCTTACCGAAGATGTTTGGGCCAGGCTTTATTGCAGGTAAGGTTTGAGCAATTGCATCATAACCATAGATACGTGCAACCTCTTCCACTAAATCTATTCCAGATTTGATATCCTGCCTGAAACTGGGCACCTTTACTAACAAAGTATTTTTTGCTTGTGTCTTTAAACTAAAACCTAAACTACTTAAGATCTCCCTTATCTTAAGCGTAGTTATTTTTGTTCCCAGTATTCTATTAACATAAGCAACATCTAACTTAATTGATACGCAGGTGGGTTTAAACACACCTAAGCTTATACTACCACTTGGCAGGCCATGAGCCAATTCACAGATTAATTTCTGAGCCGATAAAGAAGTATTTTTTGCGCTTTCTAAATCTACTCCTCTTTCAAATCTATAAGCCGACTCAGATTGCAACCCTAACTTTTGCCGGCCTCGGCGCACCAATATAGGATTAAAGATTGCTGATTCAAGTAAAATATTGCGCGTGTTAAAAGTAACCTCAGTATCTTTTCCGCCCATAACCCCGGCTACGGCTACTGGCTTATCAATATCTGCAATAACTAAAATCTCAGGAGTTAATAACTTTTGCTGATTATCAATGGTGGTGATCTTTTCGCCTGCTTTAGCCCGGCGCACAATAACCGTAGCCTGATTTAATTTATCCAGGTCAAAAGCATGCAAAGGATGGCCTAATGCAAATAAGCAATAGTTAGTAATATCCACAATATTATTTACACTGCGGCATCCTACTAGTTCCAATCGCTTTCTTAGCCACTCCGGAGAAGCACCAACCTTTACATTTTTAATTATTCTGGCGGTATAAAGCGGACAATCTTTTTTATCCTCAATTTCAATTCTAAAATTACCTTTAAGGGTTTTAACTTTTGGTTCTAAGTTTTGAATTTTGAGTTTTGAGTTTTTAATTTTGAGTTTTGAGTTTTTAATTTTGAGTTTTGAGTTTGTTATAGCCGCAACTTCCCGGGCAACCCCCAAAACGCTTAACCAGTCTGGACGGTTTGAAGTAATTTCTATCTCAAAAATAAAATCACCTTGCGCAGCTTCTAAAGAAACTACTTCTAGCCCAATATTGGTTAATTTTTCTGCCAAAGCCTTAGGCGGGATCTTAATATTTAAAAAATCTTTTAGCCAATTATAAGTGACTTTCACCCAGCGCTTACCTCTCTGTTCTTAACCCCAGCCCCCTTAGGAAGGACTGGAGCCATCGTCTAAAATTGTCTCAAAAACCTTAAATCATTCTCAAAGAATAACCTGATATCATTAATTCCATATTTAAGCATGGCGATTCTCTCTATCCCCATGCCAAACGCAAAACCAGTATATTTATTAGGATTATAACCCACCTGCTTAAAAACATTAGGATGAATCATCCCCGCGCCTAAAATCTCAAGCCAACCTTTTCTGCCGCACACAGAACAACCTTGGCTCTTACAGATAATACAAGAGATATCCACTTCTACCGATGGTTCAGTAAAAGGAAAAAAATGCGGCCGAAAACGCATTTTAATATCACGGCCAAATATGTTTTTAGCAAAAAGTTCCAGTATCCCTTTTAAATCTGAGAACCTGATAAATTCATCAACTAAAAACCCCTCAATCTGGTGAAACATAAAAAGATGGCTGGCATCTACAGCATCCGGACGATAAACCCGGCCTGGAACGACTATTGCCAAGGGGGGCTTGTGCGCTTTCATCACGCGTACCTGCACAGGTGAAGTATGGCTACGCAGGAGCATCAAGGCATAATCTTTCAGGTAGAATGTATCAAAAGCATCGCGTGAGGGATGATCCAAAGGGATATTCAGGCCAGTAAAATTATTATATTCTGTTTCAATTTCAGGCCCCTGGACTACGGAAAAACCCATGCGGGTAAATATGGTGCAGACTTCATCAATAATCTGGGTAATCGGATGCCGCGTTCCTAAGCCCCGGGCAATTCCAGGCATTCCTATATCTAAATCATTGGCTTGAGAAGAATCTACTTGTACTTTTAAACTTTTCTCTTTCTCTTGGATAAGAGTAGTTATTTTATTCTTTAGAGCATTGACTTTTTTACCAAATACGCCTCGCTCTTGGATAGCAAGCGTGGGAATAACGCTAGTCAACTCTGCGACTAGGCCTTTCCTGCCCAGGTATTTAATACGCACATCTTCTAAACCCTGGATAGAAACAACAGCAGTTAAATCATCTTCTATTTTTTCTTGAATAAGGTTAATATCCATATTAAAAATAATGCCACTAATAAAATAAGCGCTAAATTCCTTTTATCTAAATTAACCCCTTCGGAAACTACTCTACCATTAGCAATTTTACGTATTCCTTGCGCATGAATATCCAAATCTCCGCCATGCTCAAGACAAGCTCTATTAAATATGCCAACTATCTCTAAGTTATCCCCTCGAGATTTATAATTACCGGTAAATTTTATCTGGCTGGCTAAAGATGCATTCATCCATACGCCAAGCGCGTTATCTCCGTCATTAATATTAACCCAGGCAAAGTTGCCGCGTAACATTACATCTCCAATAACTTCACCGGAATAAGTAACGGTTAAGCCGCTATATTGCTTAGCATTTTTAATCAATTCATTGCTACTCAATTCTTGGGCAAAAGAAATACGCGCAGGAATTAATGCAACAAAAAATATAATTATTAAATTTAATTTTAAATTAATTTTCATTTGCCTTTAATGATGGCGACTAAAAACCCAAGAATTGTAAATACCGACATAAACTCTAATCGGCCTGCCCACATCTGTATTATATAAGTTACTTTTAGCGGTATGGGCATAGCAATATTAGTAATTCCGCAGGACAACCCCACGTTAGCTGCCGCAGAAGTAGATTCAAAAAGCGAACCCAAAAAAGAATAACCATAAAACATCCCCACTAATGTGCCAAGGCCATACAAAATTAAATAAGCTAAAGTAATAATTAATGCGCTTCTAACCTGCCTGTCCTCTAAAAATACTTCCTTTATATGATGAAACTTCTCAATAATAATTGCTTTCTCTGGCATAATGATTCTCTTCAAGTCTTCTTTAAAAGCCTTAAAAATAATTCCGATGCGTAACATCTTAATCGCCCCGGTAGTTGAGCACACTGCCCCGCCTAAAGCCATAGCTATGATTACCCCGACCATTGCAAGTTGGTTCCAATCCGTAAAAAACTGCTGGGGATAAATAGTCTGAAAGCCTGTTCCAGTATGCCCGGAGATAAGCTGATAGAACCCTTTACGGAAAAGCATTACCGCTGTATGGTAGCTGGCTGTCTGCGCTAAGCCTACAGCAACAATTAAAAAGGTAGCGGTAATCGTTATAAAAAGAGCGTTGGTTTCAATATTTCTGATAATCTCTTTACGATTACCCATCCATAAATGGTAGTGCAACTTAAAATTAAGCGCACCTAAAACCATTATTACTATAGTAATAATCTCGTAAATCACAGAATGATAATAAAGCATGTTTTGTGACTGCGGACTAAACCCTCCAGTATCAAAAGCAGCCATAAATATACAGGCCCCGTGAAAAAACGCATTCACTGGCTGCATTCCATTAAATATTCCAGTTACGCCTAAAGCCACTGTACCCAGGATAAGATAAACAATGCTTACCAACCAGATAAACCTGGAAGTATGAATTATATTAGGCATGATTTTTTCGTCGCGGCCCTCACCCACGTACATTTTAAATGCCCCAGAAAAACCACGGACAAAAAATGATAACGCAATCACTACAATCCCCTGGCCACCAAGAAACATAATAAGATGCCGCCAAAAATTATGGGCATAAGACAAGTGATCAAGGTCTTGTACCAGAGAAAGGCCGGTAGTAGCAAATCCAGACATAGAATCAAAACAAGCGTCGAGAAAAGACACCCAATGGCCGCTTAAATACAAAGGTATTGCACCTAGCACCATCGCTACCAACCAAGACAGGCTAACCACAATCATCCCCTGCATCCAGTTTAGGTCTTTCTCGGTATGGCAGATCTTAACCAAGAGAGCCCCTAAAAAAATAGCTATTTGGATGCTAATAAGAAAATCTAAGGCAGGATTTATTTCTTTAAAAGTTATTCCTATTATAATAGGAATAACCATAGTAAGGGCCAACCCGAGGATGATTTTCCCGAGGTAAAAACCAATAATTTTAAAATCTTCTAAGTGTGGTTTAAGAATCATAACTTAAAATATATTACCAGGCAAATTAAGAAAGCTACCCCTATTATAGAAAAAACGTATAGGATTTCCGTGATTATGCCGAAGGCAATATTTAAGGTGGGTTTAAATTTCATTTTTTTAAAGCTTACCGGCTAAAAGACTTAATAATTGCGGTTCATTGCCGATCAACGTAAGAGCGATAACATCGTCCCCGGGCTTAAGTACTGTGTTGCCTTTAGGCAGGATAACTTCTTCCCCGCGGACAATAGACACCAAAACCGCATCCTGCGGTAAAGTGATATCCTTTACTTCTTTATTAATTACCGGAGAATCATCGGGTAAATCTACGCGCACTATCGCAAGTTTCCCGCGCTTAAAACTCATCAAATTTACAAAATCAGAAAAAGAAACTTCCTCTTCAATAATTTTAGCAATAATTTTTGTTGAATCCACTGGCACATCAATACCTAATTCACTAAAAGTATGTTCGTTATCCGGATTATTCACCCGGCCAACTGTACGTTGTAAATGAAATGTTTCTTTGGCTAATTGGCAAATGATCAAATTGTCTTCATCATCTCCGGTAACCGCGGCTAAAACATCAGCACGCTTAATCCCTGCCTCTTCCAGGATTTTTGGGTCACAACCATCTCCGTTAATTACAAGGATCTCCAATTCCTTTGCCGTCTCTTCACAAATTACACGGTCTTTATCCACAATACTAACCGTATGCTTACCCTGGCAAAGCCTTTTGGCTAAAAAATACCCCACCTTGCCTGCTCCAATAATTATAATATACATAATTATTTCTCCCCTAGATGGAATCTTTCCCTTACCTGTTGAAGGCTAGAAACCTTAACTACGCCCATCAATATATCCTGATTTTTTAATATTGTCTTTGGCTCTGGAATAATAACTCCTTGCATTCTTCTGATAGCTACTACAATAAAATCTCCCGGGATATTTATATCCTGAATAGTTTTACCTATTAAACTATTTTTTACTTCAATTTCAATAACCCCTAAATCCTTAGATTCAATTAAATAACTGGAGAATCTGCTTTCAATAATTTTATCACGTAACATTGCTGAAAAAAGCATTGTCCCGCTGATGATATCCAAACCCAAGGCAGCATAAATATGCGCGCGCTGCGGATCATATACTCGGGCAAATACTTTAGGGACACGAAAAATCTTTTTCGCCACCTGAGCGCTAATCAGATTAGTATTATCTCCGTTAGTTACCGCGCAAAAGGCATCGGCTTTTTCAATACCCACCTGTTTTAAAAGCGTTAAATCAAAACCATTGCCCACCATGGTCAAACCATTAAAAGTATCGCCAAGCCGGTTAAAGGCATCCTGTGATTTATCAATAACAACCACATCATGGTCCTCGCCGGATAAAAGCTTAGCCAACTCCGCGCCTACTCTTCCACAGCCTACAATAATTACATACATCCCGTTGCAAACCTCCAAATTCTGCCGCTATTTCTTGATCATCTCAACTATCTTCTTAAAAGCATTAGCATCTTTTACCGCCAAATCTGCTAAAATTTTACGGTCCAAATTAATTTTGGATTTCTTTAAACCGTTTATAAAAGTACTATAGGTAATCCCAGCTTGTCGGCAAGCCGCGTTAATACGCACAATCCAGAGGCTACGCAATGCACGCTTTTTATTCCTACGGTCGCGATACGCGTACCTGAGCGCATGCATCAATACCCTTTTAGCTTGCTGATATTGCTTGGAGCGATCCCCCCAGAATCCCTTAGCCTGTTTTAAAACCCTCTTTTTTCTTTTTCGCGTTGCAACACTATGTTTAGCCTTTGCCATTGTTCTGCTCCTTTAAGATTAACTTATGACTTTTCTATCCATAAGGTAACATGGATTTGATGAACCTTGCTTCTTTCTTTCCAGCGATGGTTTTGCGCTTGCGCAAAGAACGCATCCTCTTGGCATTCTTCGATGATGCCAGATGACTTTTCCCGCCGCCTGAATATTTAACTTTACCTTTTTTGGTAAGTTTGAAACGCTTAGCTACTCCTCTTTTCGTTTTTAATTTTGCCATTTTATCTCCCCATTATATCCTATTTTGGAGCAATCACAAAGGACATTATTCTCCCCTCTAATGCCGGGAGCTTCTCTACTTGGCCATCCCCTTGCGTATCCACAATAAATTTATCTAAAACCTTTCTTCCTAAATCCAAATGCTCCATCTGTCTACCGCGGAAGAAAAGATTAACCTTAACTTTATCTTTCTTCTTCAAGAAACTTTGCACCTGTTTAACTTTGGTTGCGAAGTCATGCTCATCAATATTCGGCTTAAGGCGAATTTCTTTAAAACGGCCCTGCTTTTGGTGTTTCTTAGCTTCACGTTCTTTTTTCTCAAGGTCATATTTAAACTTGCTGAATTCAATGATCCGGCAAACTGGCGGTGTGGCTGTTTGGGCAACCTCTACTAAATCTAAATCATGCTGGTTAGCGATCTCTAATGCTCTTTGCACAGACATAACCCCCAACTGGCTACCATCGTGGCCGATAACTCGCACCTGTGATGCAGTAATTCTGTCGTTAATACGAATAAACTTTTTTATAGCAACCACCTCTCTTTCTATTTATGTTCATCTATCTGGCTGTTTAACTGCTCAATAAATTTATCCAAAGCAACCGCGCCCTGGTCTCCGCTTCCTTTTTTACGCACACTTACCTGGCCTTGCTTTGCTTCACGCTCGCCTAGAATCAAACAATAAGGAATTTTTTCAAGCTCGGCATTACGAATGCGTTTATCCAGGGTTTCATTACGCAAATCTATATCTACGCGTATGTTGTTTTCTTCTAGCTTTTCTTTTACTTCTCTAGCATAAGTATGAACTGTATCTTTAATCGGAATCAACAAAACCTGCGTTGGAGCTAGCCATAAAGGAAGCTGGCCTTTATACTGCTCGACAAGAGCACCAATAAAACGCTCAAGGCTTCCCAATAAAACCCGGTGCAACATAATCGGCTGTTTTTCTTTTCCTTGGGCATCAATATAAGCAAGATTAAATCTTTTAGGAAGCGCGAAATCACACTGGATAGTCGCGCACTGCCATGTTCTTTTAAGCGCATCTTTTAATTTTATATCAATTTTAGGGCCATAAAACGCGCCATCACCCACGTTAACCTCGTAAGCTAATTTTTTTTCTTTTAACACATCTTCTAACGCGCTAGTAGCAAGCTTCCAATCATCATCTGAACCAATATATTTTTCTGGGCGCGTACTTAATTCTATGCTCATCTTTTCAAAGCCAAAAACCTTCATCGTATCAAAAACAAAATCAATAATCTTTTTAATCTCTTCACCTACCTGCTCCGGTAAACAAAATATATGCGCATCATCCTGAGTAAATCCGCGCACGCGTAAGAGCCCATGTAAAACGCCAGCCTTTTCACGGCGGTAAACTGTACCCAACTCAAAATACCGAATAGGCAAATCTTTATAACTTCTGGTTTTGGATTTATAAATTAAAATATGCCCCGGGCAATTCATCGGCTTTAAAACATACTCCTGTTCATCTGCATTAAGGATAAACATATTATCTTTGTAATAATCATAGTGGCCGCTTGTTTTCCATAAATCCGACTTCATAATATGCGGAGTAATCACGATTTCATAGCCGCGTTTAAGATGCTCTTTTCTTTCATAATCTTCAATAATAGTACGTAAGAGGGCTCCTTTAGGATGATAAAAAACTAATCCCGCTCCTGCCTCTTCATGATATATATCAAAGAGCCCTAAGCTTGGCCCTAGTTTACGATGATCGCGCAATTTGGCTTCTTCTAAATTTTTTAAATGCTCTTCTAATTCTTTTTGGGAATTAAAGCAAGTACCATAAATCCTTTGCAACATAGGGTTAGTTTCAATTCCATGCCAATACGCTCCAGCAACTGATAATAACTTAAAAGCCTTAATTTCTCCGGTAGATTTTATATGCGGGCCGCGGCATAAATCCAGAAAACTCTTACCCGTACTATAAATTGAGATCTTTGAGTCAACTAATGAATTGATCAGCTCTATTTTATATGGTTCATCCAGCTTCTTAAACAAATCTAAAGCTGATTTTTTGTCCAGCTCTTCCCTTATAAATGGTTCGTTTTTAGAGATAATTTCGGCCATCTTTTTTTCAATCCTGGCTAAATCCTCGTCAGTAAAAGCCTCTTTTTTGCCTGCACTGAGCGCAGTCGAAGTGTCAAAGTCATAATAAAAACCATCTTCAATCGCCGGGCCAATAGCTAGCTTAACCTCCGGCCAAAGCTTTTTAACAGCTTCTGCTAAAACATGCGAACAAGAATGTCTTAAAGTAGATATGTCCATTT
Organism: Candidatus Omnitrophota bacterium; assembly: GCA_037134795.1. Taxonomy (GTDB): domain Bacteria; phylum Omnitrophota; class Gorgyraeia; order Gygaellales; family Profunditerraquicolaceae; genus UBA6249. The sequence continues at coordinate 31,937 of JBAXLM010000003.1, forward strand.
TTAGTAACTTCTTTAACTAAATTTATCTAAATAATAATCAGCTTGTTTTTCTATCCAATTTTTTAATTTATAATTGTTAAACTGAATCCTCGCTATGCCAAATTTTGACCTTTGCTCTTCAAGTTTACTTCTTTTATCTGTATGAGGATAAATACCGATCTGCACCTTGGGAATCAGTAAAGTTTTTGACCAATATTCCAAAGCTTCGTCTCTATTGAACTTTTTATACAACTGAACATATAAACTAATTTTATTCTTATTTATTCCACAAATCTTTCTTAAAAACCCTATAAAAACTTTTAGGATCCGATGATCTAAATTTGCAAGTTGAGTTGAATGCCTATTACTTCTGTTACCTTCTCCACAATACAACATCAAGCCGCACATTAATAATCCTTTTTCATTCTCATTAAGCTTCTTCTTTATTGTAAAAGGATCTCCGTTAGGATTCTGTTTAATGTACGAACTATCTCGCCACGACCTTCTTTTTATTTTATATTTCTTAAGCCAATAATAAATTGTGGCATGGGTAACCCTCAATCTCTCTGCAATTTCCATCATTGAGAGTTTTTTATTATTATACAAATTACGAAGTTTCTTTTTATTAACCATCTTGTTAAATGGGCAGTACAGGACTCGAACCTGCGACCCTCACAATGTCAATGTGATGCTCTAACCAGCTGAGCTAACCGCCCGAATTTATGCCAGGGGAGGGAGTTGAACCCTCACGTCCTTACGGACAGTGGATTTTAAGTCCACATCGTCTGCCATTCCGACACCCCGGCAAATCAATTCAAGGCGCGGAGCGGATTCGAACCGCTGAATAGCGGTTTTGCAGACCGCTGCCTTACCACTTGGCTACCGCGCCAAAATATCAAAAACTATTTTTTACCTCTTTTACAATCGTTTCAACCTCTGCTAAACAACCTACCCCCACCTTACCACAAGCAAGTAAGCCTTTTTGAGGTGCAATAAACTTATAACCGCAGGATTTTAATTTTGCAATATTACTCTGCGTTATCTTATTTTGATACATATTCTCGTTCATCGCCGGAGCAATCAAAACTCTTTTTTTACTCGCGCAAATCGTGCAAGTAAGCAAATCATCGCAAATTCCGCAAGCAAGTTTAGCAATAAAATTAGCCGTGGCCGGAGCAACCAAAATCAAATCCGCTTTCTCTGCTAAAGCTATATGTTCAATCTCCCATGTATCGGGTTCATCAAATATTCCTCCCCGATAAACTCGCCTGCCACTTAGGCTCTGGAAAACAATTGGCTTAATCAACTCTTCTGCTTCTTTCGTCATTACTACTGAAACCATAAAACCGCATTCTTTAAGTTTACGAATAAGCTCACAGGATTTATAAATAGCAATGCTCGCGGTGACGCCTAAGAGAATATTTCTTTCTACCTTCACCGTTATTCCTTTCCCTTTATTTTCTTAGCTTCTATTTTTCCTTCAGCAATTTCGTGTAAAGCCACGGTGGATGGCTTAGCCGTAAGAGCATCTTCTACCAGCCTAGGCTGGCCTTCAGCAATTTCTAATGCCCGCTTAGAAGCTAATATCACCAGTTTATAAACTGAACCTAAACTTTTGTTTAATAGTTTCTCTCTGCCTTCATATCCCATTTGTTCCTCCCGTGGAAAAAATCGCCTTTTTAATAATTTCCTTGAGCTTTCCTAACGCTACTTGCAAATTTTTGTTCAAAATACAGTGATCAAAACGCGAGCAAGCCTTAATCTCCCGGCGGGCAAGACTTAAACGCTGCGCTATCTCTTGTTTTGCAGTACATTTACACCGCTTTTTGATCCTAGTCTTTAGTGTCTTTAAGGAAGGCGGTAGAACAAAAATCGTTACTGTATTTTTCGGATAGATTTTTTTCAGAATTGCCGCGCCCTTAAGGTCTAAACAAAAACCAAGATTTTTGCCTTTTTTAAGCTGGACATCTACAAACTGTTTAGGCGTTCCGTAATAATAACCTAAATATCTGGTCCATTCAAGAATTTTCTTCTGTTTTATCAGGCGCTTAAACTCAAGCCGCGTTACAAAGAAATAGTCCTCCCCTTGCCTTTCTTGCGAGCGCTTAGGCCGCGTGGTAAGAGAGCGGGATTTTATAAGTAGTTTGCTGATTTCTCTATCTTGAATTAACTTACCCAGAAGGGTGGTCTTGCCTGAGCCCGAAGGCCCGGAGATAACAAAAATCTTGCCTATCTTCTTTTGCTTATTAGCGATTTTCACTACTCAATATTCTGTACTTGTTCACGAATCTTTTCAATCTGGCTTTTCATTTGTAGAGCTCTGCCTGAAATGATCAGATCAAATGATTTCGCTGCCAAGGTGTTAGCTTCCCGTTGCATCTCTTGAGTAATAAAATCTAATTCTTTACCCACCGGCCCGCCCTTGGCAATCTTTTGCTGAAAATTCTTAATGTGAAAATTTAAACGGTCTATCTCCTCGGCAATATCCGCGCTTTTTAAAAAGGCCGCGCGTTCCTCTAAACAAATCTTTTTCAGCCGATTTTTTATTTCAAATGCAAAACGTTGTTTTATTAAAACCAGGTCCTTCTTCAATAGCTCGCTTCTATTTCTTAATAAACCTGCCAGCGCCTTGCCTTCTTTCAGACGTGTTTTTAACAGTTCTAACAGGGCGCGCTTAAGCAAAGGCAAAAGATGCTCACGGATATGCACTCCTGCCGGTTTATTTTCCTTAAGTGATAAAATACCAGGCAAGCGAATCAAAGAGTCTAAAGTTAATCCGTCTTTAATTTTAAACTCGGCGCTAATACTATTGAACTCGCGTAGATAATTTTTTAACAGTTTACGGTTGATAAATATGCCCTGCGCCTCTTCTCCTTTAATATTGATAGCACAAAAAACCTTACCCCGCTTTATTACAGATTCAATTTCTTTTTTTAATTTATCCTCCAAAGAAAGCAATCCATCAGGCAGGCGAAAAACACACTCTAAAAATTTATGATTCGTGCATCTTAATTCTACAGAAATCCTACCGATAGAATTAATCTCGGCTTCAAAACTACCAAATCCAGTCATGCTACTAATCATTTTTTTCCTCACGCTTAGCCCAAATTTTGCTTCTAACTTCTTTTTGCAATATTTCTTTTACGGGATAAAGATCAACGATAACCTCAGCCGGAGCAAACCAAAGCTTAATCTCTCTTTCTGCCTCAGGCTCGTTAGATGAAACATGAATTGCATTTTCATATACACCGGTCGTGGTAATCCTACCGTAAGAGCCGCGGATAGAAGTTGGATCCGCTTCTTCGGGATTGGTGGCCCCAGCTAAATCACGGCATTTTTTAATAGCATCCTCACCCCAATAAACCAAAGCCATAACTTTCTTGCGATCATGCAACTGGCCCTGCAAATACATAATAATATCACTAAAAAATGGTTTATCTTTTAAATGTTGATAATGTTCCTCAGCTAATTCCTTTGACACGCGTACCATCTTTGCCGCGACAATTTCAAGTTTGGTTTCAGATAGGCGCGTAAGAATATTGCCCGTAAGTGATTTTATCAACCCGTCGGGTTTAATCAATATTAAGACTGCCTGGCTCATTATTTATTCCCTCCCTTGATAACTTTTGCAATGCGCTCTAAGTCTTCTTGCGAATAAAATTCAATATTAATATGCCCCCGCTTTTTTCTTTTAATTATGCGCACTTTAGTGGCTAAAGCGTGTTGCATTTGCTCCTCAAGAATAGCAACTAATGGTTCACTCTGTCCTTGGCCAATTTTTCGTCTTAGTCCTTTTGGCCGGCTAGTTTTAATTAAATTTTCCAATTCTCGTACAGAAAGGCCTTTGCTGATAATATCCTGAGCCAATCTACGCTGTTGGTTCGCATCGTCAATTTCAAGTAAGGTGCGCCCATGCGCAAAACTGATGCGGCCTTTTTTCATCTCCTGTTGAATTTCATGCGGGAGTTTGAGTAGGCGCAAAGTATTTGTAATTGTAGACCTAGCTTTTCCTAAAACTTCACTTATTTTTTCTTGAGTAACTTGAAACTTATCCATCAAGTGTTGATAAGCATGGGCTTCTTCAATAGGATTTAAATCTTCCCTTTGAATATTTTCAATTAAAGCTAATTCTAAAGAATCTTGATCCGAAACATCGCGTACAATAATCGGTATCTCTTTGAGCCCCAAAGAGTTAGCAGCGCGAAGCCTCCGCTCTCCTGCAATAAGCTCGTAATTATCCCCTTTGCGCCTAACTAAAAGTGGCTGGATAACCCCTTTTTCCTTTATAGACTGCGCTAATTCTTCAATACTTTGTTGATCAAAATCTTCGCGTGGCTGAAAGGGATTAGGCTTGATTTCTCCAGATTGGACATAAACAATCTCTTCTTTGCGCTCTTTGCTCTCTAAAACCTTTTCCGGAATCAATGCGCTAAGGCCTTTTCCTAATGCTTTTCTTTCCATTATACCTCTCCTTGTCTACTTAAACCTAAAATCTCTTTACTTAACTCTGCATATTTTTGTGCTCCAAGGGAATTGGCATCATATAAAGCAATAGGCTTACCAAAACTCGGCGCTTCAGTCAACCGAATATTGCGCGGGATAACAGTATTATAAACTTTATCTTTAAAATGATTACGCGCTTCCTGGATAACTTCTTTAGTCAGATTAGTACGAAAATCCGCCATGGTCAAAAGCACCCCTTCAATGGCTAAGGAAGGATTGAGATTTTCTTTCACAAGTCTAACAGTGTTATGGAGTTGCGTCAATCCTTCCAATGCATAATATTCACATTGTACTGGAATGATTACTGAATCAGCGGCACATAAAACATTAATTGTTAATAACCCCAATGATGGTGGCGAGTCTATAATAATAAAATCGTAGTTTTCTTTTTCTTTCTGCAAACCTCTTTTTAATCTATACTCTCTTCCTAACATTCCTACTAATTCTACCTCTGCACCTGTTAAATCTAGATTAGAAGGAGCGAGTAGAAGATTATCAACCAAAGTCTTTTGTAAGATATCACCAACGCTTAATTCTTCTAATAAAACATGATAGGTGCTTTTCTTAATGTCATGCTTATTGATTCCAATACCACTTGTAGCGTTAGCCTGAGGATCTAAATCAACAAGCATAACTTTTTTACCCGCCAAAGCTAGATAAGCTGCCAGGTTAATCGAAGTGGTAGTTTTACCTACTCCACCCTTCTGATTACAAATTGCAATTATTTTACCCATTGATATTGTTTCAGTTACAAATTGTTCCCCGGGAAACTTCCCGTCTGCTTACATCTAAAATGTCTTGTTAAAAATGTTCCGTGTGGAACACTTAAGCTTCTTAAAGTTATTATCCTAAAATATGCTGTTTTGTCAAGCAGTTATTTGCTTTCAACCACACTAACCCGCACCTTAGCTGGTTTGGCTCCTGGCATACCAAAAAGGCCCTTTTTCTCCTCAGAGAGCATTTCAACTCGCACGCGCTTACGTGGCAACTTCAATATCTGTAACGCCTTTTCTATGGCTTCTTCTACTGTTTTGCCTTCAGCTTCTATGTATCTCTCGTTCTTCATTTCTGACTATTAATACGAAACTGGTATGCAAGCATTAATGCGCTATTCACAAACCAATAAAGCACTAATCCTGATGGCATTTGGTAAAAAATAACCCCAAACATAATTGGCATAATTATAGACATGATCTTTTGCTGTTGGGCTGCTTCACCCGTAGCTTTAGCCATAGATATCTTTTGCTGCACAAACATGCCAATAGCCATTAGAATAGGTAATATATTAACCTGGTTACCTAAAAACGGTATTGTATTTTTAAAGACAAAAAGCTGATCTGGAGCAGACAGATCTTTAATCCAGAGGAATTTGGCGCCTCTTAAAGCTACTGAGCGGATTAATGCTTGATAAAGCGCAAAGAAAATAGGCATTTGCAGCAATAATGGCAAACAACCACTTAGCGGATTAACCTTATGCTCTTTGTAGAGCTCCATAATCTCCTTATTCAGCTTCTGTGGGTTGTCCTTTAGCTCTTTACGTAAACCTTCAATCTTTGGTTGTAGAAGTTGCATCTCCTTCATAGAGCGCATTTGTTTTAATGTAAGTGGAAATAATGCAAGATACACTACAACGCTAAGTAAAATTATCGCCCAACCCCAATTATGCACTAAAGTATAAAAGAATCCTAATAACTGCAAAAGAAGTTGTGCGATAAAATCAAAAGTACCATAGTAAATACTTGATGTCCATTCTGGTTTAATACTACTTATTGTCTTTAAATCTTGTGGCCCCAAATAGATACGATATGATTGTCCAATCTGAGCGCCAGGTTTTAGACTAATCTCCTTTGCTAACACACCTACTTCAGATTCTTGAGAGTTAATCTTCTTGATATAACCACTGCCTTCTCCAGTTGCCGGCTCAGCAATCAGACAAAAATATTGATCACGTAATCCCATGAATTTTACATCCTGACTATTAAAATCTTTACCCGGGCCAAGATGCAAAGTTTTTGCATTACCTCCAACAAAAACCCCCTGATAACGCGACTGCACATTTTTTGCGGATAAATCTAGCTTTCCTAAAACTAATTGGGAAGAGAAAGAAAGAGGGGAGGTAGATAAATTGATCGTTTGTATATCTAACCCTATGGCATAGCTATTGTTAGGAATAGTAAACTTCTTAATAATCCGTTTATTTTGATCTTGATAAACAAAAGAAATTGAATCTTTATTGATTGTCTCAACTTTAAACAAACTTTTGTCATTACTGTAAAAACCAACAGTAAGCGGCAATCGATGCTCTTTATTGTTTTTAAACACCACCTCAACAATAGCAGCCTTGGCGACATCAAAAATAATTTCCCTGGTATCTTGTTTGAAAGTTACAAGCTCTTTTACAACTTCTGCTTTTTCTTGAGATAAATCTGCAGCTATAACAGAAGGGGAAGATTGCACAATAGATGGCTGCAATTGTGTAACTTGTTGATTACCAGCGGTTTGTGGCTTGGTAACCAAAGCTGACCAAGCTAAAAGAATTAAAAGCGACAATGCAATAGCCAGTACTAAGCGTTTTTCCATAAATTTTATACTAAGGGGTCATAACTTGGCCGTCTACAAAAAGGATGGCACCGGCATATTCTTGTTATTCCCTTAAATACTCCTTTAATAATTCCATATTTTAAAATAGCCTGCTTTGCATACTCTGAACAGCTGGGTTCAAAGCGGCAGGTTGCAGGTATTACCGGCCTGATATACTTTTGATACGCAGTAATTAAAGCTTGTGTTAAATTTACCAATATTAAACGCAAAGCTTCTTTCTGCCTTTCTGTCGTCGGCGTGCCAAAAGTTTACGCCCAGACTTGGTGGCCATTCTACTGCGGAAACCATGCTGCTTTTTGCCCACAATATTTGTCGGGGTCTTCAAGTTCTTCTTCATTTTTTATCTCCCTAGTAATGCATCCACTGTTTATGTAGTTTACTTAAAAAATGATTTGAAATTTTCTCCGTGAATTTGTGAATTGTAACACAAATTTTTATAGCGGTCAAGTTTTTTGTTGACGTAAATATTTATTATTGTATAATAGCTAGCGTTTAACTTTTTTACTTGCAAGGATTTTGGTCTCTGTTATAATGGCTTTATTAATAAATATTTTGAGCTGCATTTTTATCCACAGATTTATACAAGGTGTGCATAAACTGTTAATACTGTAAATATGTTAGAGCTTAATCAGTGCTGGGAAGAGTCGCAAAAAGAGTTAAAGCGCAAGCTCGGTGATACGATTTTTTCTACCTGGATCGCGCCGCTCAAGTTTATACCCAAGGATAACAACACCATTGATCTTGAAGCGCCAGATCAGTTTTTCAAAGAATGGGTGGAGAAACATTACTTCACGCTGATCCGAGAGGCAGCGCAAAGCAAGGGCGTGGATAATCTGTTAGTAAATTTGGTTGTGGGGAATAAGCTAGACTATCCCGCTCTGACCGATAGAACACCGGAACATACTGTTAAAGCAACGCAAGGCACCGGGCTTGTTAATCTTAATTTACGTTATACTTTTGAAAATTTCGTTGTAGGCTCGGGCAACCGCCACGCGCATGCTTATTCTTTAGCAGTAGCAAACTCCCCGGCCAAAACATATAACCCGTTATTTATTTACGGAGGGGTGGGTTTAGGTAAAACACACCTCATCCAGGCGATCTGTCATCAAATCAAAAACTCTGCGCCTGGCGGAATTAAAATTTGCTACATCTCAAGTGAAAAATTCACTAATGAATTGATTGACGCCATCCAGCATCATTCCACCGCGGCGTTCCGGCAAAAATACCGCAATGTTGATGTCCTGGTTATTGATGATATCCATTTTATCGCCGGTAAAGAGTCAACCCAGGAAGAGTTTTTTCACACTTTTAATACTCTTTATGACGCGCATAAGCAGATAGTGTTCTCCTCAGATAGGCCGCCTAAAGAGATCGCTAATTTACAGGAAAGACTGGTATCGCGTTTTGGCTGGGGGCTGACTACTGATATTCAACCTCCGGATTTAGAAACACGCGTGGCGATTTTAAAGAAGAAAATTGAGCGCGAGCCCGTAAGCGTCCCCGATGAAGTAATTTTCTTTATTGCCCAACTTATTAAAACTAATGTACGTGAATTAGAAGGGGCTTTAATTCGTACTATTGCCTATTCTTTATTAGAAGAAGCACCCGTAACCTTACAATTAGCTAAAGAGGTGCTGAAAGATTTACTCAAAGAACCAAAAAAACTAGTTACTGTCGATTTTATTCAACGTTCGATAGCAGAAGAGTTTGGTATGACGTTACAGGATATTAAATCTAAGCGCCGCAACAAACAAGTAGTTTTCCCCCGGCAGATCGCCATGTATTTAAGCAGGGAGTTAACGGAGTTGTCTCTGCCTGAAATTGGAGAGCTTTTTGGCGGGAAAGACCATACTACTGTTTTACATTCCTATAATAAAATTAAAGAAGAGTTATTGCGGAACGCGGAACTCAAAGAGCGTTTAGAAAAAATTATACAAGGGATTCGGCAGTAATCCACTGGATATTCAAAGGATAGTTTTGCTCTAATTGTGGTAAAAATATATAGTTAAAGAGTTTTTAACAGAAATCTAACCCCTTTACTACTATTACGATATTAAGTTTCTATATATATATTAATAGAAGGAGATAAAAAATGAAGTTTAAAGTACAAAAAAGTATTTTAATTAACGCCATTCAGATCGTACAAAACGTTATAAGCACAAAAGCAGCTTTGCCTATTCTTTCTAATATATTAATAGAGGCTCAAGTAGACGGGGTAGCTTTAACTGCTACTGACTTAGATATAGGAATAACCTGTGTAATCCCTGTGGATATCCAGGAACAAGGGGCGATTACTATTCCTGCTAAAAGATTTAGCGATATTATTAAAGAATTCCCTTTAGAGTCTGTGAGTATTACTACGAAAAAAAACAACCTGGTAATTATTGATTCGGAGGCATGTCAGTTTAAAATTATGGGGTTGGGCCGCGAAGAGTTTCCTAAATTGCCCGAGTTTAAAGATAAAAAAGTGATTAAAATTGAGCAAGCCCTTTTAAAGCAAATGTTATCCTTGACTTCTTTTGCGGTTTCTGGTGATGAAACCCGCTATGTGTTAAATGGAACACTTTTTAAAATTAACAAAGGAGTTTTAACTCTTGTGTCTACCGACGGCAAAAGGCTGGCTATCGCAGAGAAAAAGTTGGGGGCCGAAGAAGACGTGGACTTACAAATAATTATCCCGATTAAAACCATTCATGAGTTAAACCGCAATCTTAAAGACGAGGGAGAATTATCTTTAATTGTAGGCAGTAATCAGGCATTGTTTGATTTGGGGGCTGTTGTGGTAATTTCGCGTTTGATAGAGGGGGAATTTCCCGACTATAAACAGGTGATTCCAGTAGCATCGGAAAATAAGATGAAGGTGGCACGCAGCCAGTTTTTATTGGCGGTAAAAAGAGCGGCACTTTTAGCAACCCCGGATTATCAGGGAGTAAAGTTAGAGGTTTTTAAAAATAAACTAGTTGTGTCAAAGTCAACGCCTGATGTAGGCGAGTCGCGGGAAGAGTTGGTTGTGGAATATCAGGGGCGCGAGTTGGCAATTGGGTTTAACCCCGTTTATCTAATTGATATTTTGAAAAACCTCAGCGAGGAAACAATTAACTTGGAATTAACGGATAGCGAGAAACCCGGGGTGATCCGTATTAGCGGGTATGTGTATATAGTTTTACCTATGCGGCTTAATTAGCTAACATGGAGCCTTTGAAAAATACATTAGATGCGCTTATGCTCGGCCTCTCGCATAAAAAAACAGGTTGTCCAGGCGCTGGCCCTGAGCAGTGGTTAAAAAAAGCCTTGACAAAGAAAGAGTTGCAGCATATAAAAGTTAAATATTTCAGTAAGGGCGTGCTTAGTTTAAACGTAGATTCTTCCGTGTGGTTATATATTTTAAGCCTGAAGAAAGAAGAGCTACTGAAGATATTACAAAAAGAAGCTCCTGCGGTCAGAAATATTAATTTACGCATTGGGGAAATGTAAATGAAAAAAGCGCAAAAAGAGATAAAAAATAATTCAAAATCGATAGAAAAAGCCAGGGTTTACGATGCTACGAGTATCCAGGTTTTAGAAGGCATTGAAGCAGTGAGGCTTAGGCCGGCGATGTATATCGGGGATACTTCAACGCGCGGGCTGCACCATTTAGTTTATGAGGTTGTTGATAATAGCGTAGATGAAAGCTTAGCAGGATTTTGCAACTCTATTGCGGTTGGGGTGCATGCTGATAATAGCGTAGAGGTAATTGATAACGGGCGCGGCATTCCGGTGGATATGCACAAAACGGAAAAAAAGCCCGCGGTAGAAGTTGCTTTAACTACTCTTCACGCCGGAGGTAAATTTGATCACCGTTCTTATAAGGTTTCTGGTGGTTTGCATGGCGTAGGGGTTAGCTGCGTTAATGCGCTTTCGGATTGGTTGGAAGTAGAGGTAAAGCGTGATGGCAAGATCTACCACCAGCGTTATGAGCGGGGTAAAACTGTTTCTAAACTTACAGTTATTGGCAAAAGTAATTCCACCGGGACGAAAATTACCTTTAAGCCGGACAAGAGCATTTTTACTAAAACGGAGTATTCCTATGATCTATTAAGCCAGCGCTTGCGAGAGCTTGCCTTTTTAAATAAAGGGTTAAAAATTAAATTGGCTGATGAGCGTTCAGATAAAGAATCGATCTTTGAATTTTCCGGCGGGATTGTTTCGTTTGTGGAGTATTTGAACAAAAATAAAAACCCACTGCATAACAAAGTGGTTTATTTTGAAAAAAATCAAGATGATATAAATGTGGAAGTCGCGCTGCAATATAATGATGGTTATGCGGAGACGATGTTCTCTTTTGCTAACAATATTAATACCATTGAAGGTGGCACGCATTTATCCGGCTTTAAATCAGCGCTTACCCGGGCGATTAATCAGTATGCTAAATCTAAAAACTTATTAAAAGATGATATCGCGATTACCGGAGATGATGCGCGCGAAGGGCTGACCGCGGTAATTAGCGTAAAGGTTCCTAACCCGCAATTTGAAGGGCAAACCAAAACTAAGCTGGGTAATTCTGAAGTAGAAGGCCTGGTTGCATCAGCGAGTTTGGATGCGCTTGCAAGTTATTTTGAAGAGAATCCTTCTGTTGCCAATAAAATTATTGATAAAGTAATTGTAGCTTCCCGTGCGCGTGAAGCTGCGCGTAAGGCGCGCGAACTAACCCGTAGAAAAGGCGCGCTTGAAGGAGCGGGCCTGCCCGGAAAATTAGCGGATTGTTCAGAGAGAGATGCGGCATTATGCGAATTGTATATTGTCGAGGGCGATTCCGCCGGCGGTTCGGCAAAACAAGGCCGCGATAGAAGATTCCAGGCGATACTTCCGATTAAGGGGAAGATTTTGAACGTTGAAAAATCCCGTTTGGATAAAATTTTATCTAATGAAGAGATCCGCACGATCATTACTGCGCTAGGTACTGGTATCGGCGAGGAGTTTGATTTGAGCAAATTAAGATACCATAAATTAATGCTTATGGCAGATGCGGATATTGATGGTTCGCACATCCGTACTTTACTTTTAACTTTACTCTATCGTCAAATGCCCAAGCTCGTGGAAGCAGGACATGTCTATATTACTCAGCCCCCACTTTATAAAATTAAAAGAGGCCAGCGCGAAGAATATATTCAAACTGAGCAACAGATGGATGAGTTGCTTTTAGATTTAGGCCGCGAAGGCCATAAATTATTAAGAATAAAAGATAAGCAAATCTTTACCGATAATCAGTTTAAGGAACTATTAAAATTATTGGTTGAATTGGATAAGCTAGGTAGGTATTTAGATAAAAAGGGAGTAAATTTTAAAGAATATCTTAGTTTTAGGCATGCAAAGACCAAAAAAATGCCAGTTTATAGGGTAAAAGTGGATGGAAAAGACCTTTTTTTGTATTCTGACAAAGAGCTTGCTGCCCTTACTGAAAAAGAAGGTAAAGAGCTAGAGCATGATGTTTTGCAACTCTTTGAATCTCAAGAGGTTGAAGAGGTAGTAGCTAAGATTGAAAAGCTCGGGTTTGAGATTGAAAGCTATTTTAGTAACGTTATTATTGCGAAAAGTGGCGTGATTAAGGAAGTGGATAAAAAAATAAAAGCAGTTTACCGTATTACTAATGACGATGATGCTAAAGAGGTTTTTAGTTTGAGAGAGCTGTTGGCATATATTAAAGAAGTGGCTGCTAAGGGAATGCATATACAAAGGTATAAGGGTTTAGGTGAAATGAATCCACGTCAGCTTTGGGATACTACTATGGATCCGGAAAAGCGGACGATTTTACAGGTGAAGTTAGAGGATGCGGTTGCGGCGGATAAGATGTTTACGGTTTTAATGGGTGACCAGGTTGAGCCGCGCCGTCAATTTATAGAAGACTACGCGCACCAGGTGAAGAATTTGGATATCTAACAAAAGTAAAAAGTTAAAAGTAAAAAGTTAAAACTACAACTCAAAATTCAAAAGTTTTAACTTTTGACTTGTGGTTTTACCTTTTGCATTTTTAGTTTTAAGTTTGGGCTCTAATACGGGAATAAAACATGTATACTCGCAACGAAAAAATAATTCCGGTTTATATTGAAGATGAGGTTAAGGATTCTTATTTGAATTACGCGATGAGCGTAATTGTGGGCCGCGCCCTGCCTGATGTGCGCGACGGATTAAAGCCTGTGCATCGCAGAATTCTTTACGCCATGCAGGAGCTTAATCTTGAGCATTCTAAACCCTATAAGAAATGTGCGCGTATTGTCGGTGAGACTATGGGTAAGTATCACCCGCATGGCGATGTAGCTATTTATGATACCTTAGTAAGAATGGCGCAGGATTTTTCCTTGCGCTATCCGCTCGTTGATGGCCAAGGAAATTTCGGATCAGTCGACGGGGACGCAGCAGCGGCTATGCGTTATACCGAAGCGCGCCTGGCTGCGATTTCTGAAGAGATGCTCAGTGATATTGAAAAAGAAACCGTCAATTTCGGCCCGAACTTTGATTCTTCTTTAAAAGAGCCGTTACTGTTACCCGCGAGTTTGCCGAATCTATTAGTGAATGGCTCAAGCGGTATTGCCGTGGGCATGGCTACCAATATACCGCCGCATAATTTAAATGAAGTATGCGATGCCATTATTTACCTGCTTGATCACCCCGAGGCTGAAATTAAGGATTTGATGCGTTATATCAAGGGGCCGGATTTTCCTACCGGAGGATTAATTTGCGGCAAGGCGGGGATTAAAGATGCGTATACTACCGGAAGAGGTAAGTTGCTCATACGTTCCCGGGCAACCGTAGAGCATCAAAAGAACGGTAAAGATTTGATTATTATTACTGAAATTCCTTATCAGGTGCAGAAATCCGGAGTTATTGAAGCTATCGCAGCTTTGGTTGATGATAAAAAAATTGAAGGCATATCTGATATCCGCGATGAATCTGATAAAGATGGCATGCGCATTGTGGTTGAACTCAAGCGGGATATTGAATCTCAGATTGTTTTAAATCAACTTTTTAAACATACCCAACTGGAAACTACATTTGGCATTATTATGCTGGCTTTGGTGGATAACCGGCCCAAGGTATTAAATTTACGCCAGGTTTTAGATTGCTATATTGAACACCGCAAGATTGTTATCCGCCGGCGTACCCAGTTTGAATTAGATAAGGCTTTAAGGCGCGCGCATATTTTAGAAGGATTAAAGATAGCGCTTAAGTTTATCGATCGTATTATTAAAGTAATCAAAACTTCCAAATCCGTTGAGTTGGCTAAGATAAACTTAATGAAGGAGTTCGAGCTTTCGGAGTTGCAATCGCAGGCAATTCTTGAAATGCAGCTGCAGCGCTTAACTGCTCTTGAGCGCGATAAACTTGACGCGGAGTATGCTGAGCTTTTAAAGAAAATTGAAATCTGCCGGGCGATTTTAGGTTCGGAGAAAAAAATTGAAGGGATCATTAAGGAAGAACTGGAGAATTTAAAGAAAAAATACGGGGACCAAAGGCGCACAGATATAGTAGGCGAAGCAGAAGAGTTGGAGGTTGAGGATTTTATTGCCGAAGAGGATGTAGTGGTGACAATTAGCCATGGCGGTTACATTAAACGTTTGCCAGTAAGCGCCTACCGTAAACAAAAACGCGGGGGCACAGGGGCAACCGGCGCGGATTTAAAAGAGGAAGATTTTAGCGAGCATCTTTTTGTAGCTTCTACCAAAGATTTCCTTTTGATCTTTACAGATAAAGGGCAGGTGCACTGGTTAAAGGTTTATGAGATACCTCAAGCTAGCCGTATTTCTAAGGGCAAGGCTATTGTGAATTTAGTGCAGATGGAACAGGTTGCGAAAATTAGTTCTACTATTCCGGTTAAAGAATTTTCACCGGATAAATATTTAGTCATGGTGACTAAACTCGGGCAAATTAAGAAAACTAAGTTAGAAGCTTATGGTAATCCGCGTAAAGGCGGGATTATCGGGATCGCTTTAGATAAGGACGATGCTTTGATCGGCGTAGAAATGACCGATGGCAAGCAGGAGCTGTTGATTGGAACCAGGCAGGGTAAAGCTATTAGGTTTTCCGAAGAGAATGTGCGCGACATGGGTAGAGGCGCACATGGGGTACGCGCGATATCTCTGGCTAAAAAGGATGAAGTTATTGATATGGTTGTCCCGCAAAAAAAATCCACCATTCTTACAGTTACTAGTTTAGGTTTTGCCAAACGTACAACTATAGATGAATATCGTTTAACTAGCCGTGGCGGGAAAGGCGTGATTAATATTAAGGTTACTGATAAAAATGGCGAGGCAGTAAATTTAAAAAGTGTAAATGATAATGATGAACTTATGGTAATTACTCAGAATGGTATATTTTTGCGTTGTGCTATAAAAGATATACGTGAAACCGGCCGTTCTGCTCAAGGTGTACGTTTAATTAAGCTGCAAGCTAAAGATCGGGTTGCTTGTGTTGCCCCGGTAATTGCCGAAGAAGAAGAATAAAGACTTGACCCCATCGTCTAGCCTGGTCTAGGACAAGAGCTTTTCAAGCTCTCGACACGGGTTCAAATCCCGTTGGGGTCACTAAATTTAAGGTGCGCAATGTGTGGAATAGTTGGATACATTGGTGAAAGGCCAGCTCAAGAAATTCTTTTGGCTGGCCTTAAACGCTTGGAGTACCGTGGATACGACTCTAGCGGCATCGCTATTATTTTAGAAAACAAAAAGACCCCCTCTATCAGAAAATCTCCCGGAAAAATTAGTGTTTTAGAGAAACTATTAAAAATAAAACCCCTTGCTGGAAACGTGGGCATTGCGCATACGCGTTGGGCAACCCATGGCGCGCCTACTTATGTGAATTCTCATCCCCATGCTGATTGTAAGAATGAAATTATGCTGGTGCATAACGGTATTATTGAGAATTATGAACAACTCAAAACTCAGTTGATCAAAGAAGGGCATTTTTTCCGTAGTCAAACTGATACGGAGGTAATTGTTCACTTAATTGAAAAATTTTATAAGCAGGTTAGCTTAGAGGAAGCGGTAAGAAAAACGCTTAAGCTTCTTAAGGGATCTTTTGCGGTTGGGGTAATTGCTAAGCATGAGCCGAATAAAATTGTCGCGGCGCGTTGCGGAAGCCCGCTTATTGTGGGATTAGGAAAACAAGAAAATTTTCTTGCCTCAGACGCACCTGCCATTCTCGAATATACTAAAGACATTATTTTTCTCGAAGAAAACGAAATTGCCATCTTAGGGAAAAACGAAGTGCGTTTGGAAAATATGAATGGCCAGATTTTGAAAAGGAAATCTGTACGCATTAATTGGGATATTACCCAGGCGCAAAAACAAGGATATAAACATTTTATGCTTAAGGAAATTAATGAGCAACCGGAAATAATTCAAAATCTGCTTGCTTTGAGAATTACCAAAGCCAATAAGGTATTTTTTAAAGAGCAAAATATTCCTGAAGTTAAATTAAAAAAGATAAATAAAATTTTTATTGTTGCTTGTGGCACTGCTTACCATGCCGGGTTAGTGGGTAAGTATATTATTGAATCACTCTGCGGAATACCTGTTTCCATTGATGTCTCTAGTGAATTTCGCTATCGAGACCTACTTATTGACGCAAATACATTGGTTATGGCTGTTAGCCAGTCAGGAGAAACAGCTGATACCTTAGCTTGTGCCCGAGAAGCAAAAAAACACGGGTCGACAGTTCTTTCTATATGCAATGTTTTAGGCTCTACCTTAACTCGCGAGTCAGAGGGAGTAATTTATACGCATGCCGGGCCCGAGATAGGCGTTGCCTCAACCAAGGCGTATACCGCGCAGTTAGCGGCAATTTATCTTTTTGCTTTTTACCTGGCTCAAATAAGGGGTATTTTACCACAGCAAAAAGTTAGCAGGCTTATCGAAGAGTTAAAAATGATTCCGCAGAAACAAACAGAGATTCTTAAACATCAGGATAATATTGCTAGGGTAGCGCGCAGGCACTCACATTTTGGTTCATTTTTGTATCTCGGTAGGAATGTTAATTACCCTTCTGCTTTAGAGGGCGCGTTAAAGTTAAAAGAAGTATCTTATATTCCCGCAGAAGGTTATGCGGCTGGGGAAATGAAACATGGCCCGATTGCTTTAATCGATGAATATCGCGCGGTAGTTTGCATTGCCCCTGAGTCAAAGATATATGAGAAAATGATCTCCAATATTCAAGAGATTCACTCACGCAAAGGGAGAATTATTTCAATTGCTACCACAGGCGATGAAAATATTAAAGAGCTTACCAGTGAAGTGATCTATATCCCCAAGTGTAGCGAAATATTTTCACCTTTCTTGGTTATTTTACCTTTGCAGCTTATGGCATATCATATTTCCGTAAAACGCGGTTGCGACGTAGACCAACCGAGAAATCTTGCCAAAAGCGTAACCGTAGAATAAATTACAATTGCAGAAGTCAAAATTCAAAAGTACCTGCCTGCCGGCAGGCAGGAAAAGGTAAAACCAAAAGTTAAAAGTAAAAATATTGTATAGGATTATAGGCTAAAAAAGATATGGTTTTGACTTTTAAATTGTGGTTTTAACTTTTGCGTTTTTACTTTTTAGTTTTATCATAATTTGTCATTAATATGCTATATATCGTAGCTACTCCAATCGGGAATTTAAAAGACTGCACGCATAGGGCAATTGAGGTTTTAAAAAGCGTGGATTTAATTGCCTGTGAAGATACGCGGCATACTAAAATCCTGCTTACCCACTACGCAATTAATACACCGACCACAAGTTTTTTTCAGCATAACAGATTTACCAAGGGCGAGTATTTAATTGGCTTATTAAAAGAAGGTAAAAATATCGCGCTTGTTTCTGATGCCGGCTCTCCTGGAATTTTAGATCCCGGGTATAACTTGATTAATCTGGCGATCAAAAATAACCTGGAAATGACTTTTATCCCGGGGGCAACCGCATTTGTAAATGCGCTGGTGCTTTCTGGAAAACCGGCTCATGAATTTTATTTTGCCGGGTTTTTCCCTAATCGCACAGGCGCGCGTAAGAATCAATTGGAGAAATTAAAAAAACTCAGCTGCACCCTGGTTTTTTATGAATCCTGCCACAGAATTTTAGCTACTCTGGAGGATATAGATGCAGTTTTCAAGGAGAGAGAAATTGTAGTAGCCAGGGAATTAACCAAAAAATTTGAAGAAATTCTTCGCGGCAGCCCTAAAGTTGTTCAAGAAAAGCTGGCTAAAAACAAGCCCCGCGGTGAATTTGTAGTAATAATTTAAGCTTGACAAAGAATGAGCTTATGGTATACTTCTTTTAATAATATGAACCTTTAAGCCTAGCTCTGTGAAGCTGGCAAGGTAAACAAAATGAAAAATATAGCGGTAAAAATCATGAACCCTTGGCATAAACAGCCAGGGGTATTTTTTTTGAGGGCATAAATGAAAGAAAAAGTTAAAATACTAGATCAGGAAGGTATCAACCGCGCGATCACGCGTATTGCCCATGAAATTATTGAAAAAAATAAGGGGACTACAGAGCTATGCGTTATCGGCATCAGGAATCGCGGAGTACATATTGCTTCACGCCTGGCAGAATGCATTAAAAAGATCGAAGGTTCGGAGATTGCAACCGGGGCATTGGATATTACGCTTTACCGCGATGATCTGGCTTTAGCCAGCGGCCAGCCATTGGTGCGGAAGACGGAGATAGATTTTGATATTAATAATAAAAACGTAGTGTTGGTTGATGATGTACTTTATACGGGCCGCACAATCAGAGCTGCTTTAGACGCTTTAATTGATTTTGGCCGGCCTAAGTCCATACAATTGGCAGTTTTAGTTGATCGCGGCCATCGTGAATTACCCATTCGCGCGGATTTTGTAGGAAAGAATATTCCTACTTCTAAAAAAGAATCCGTGGAAGTGCATTTGCAAGAATCTGATGGATCTGATGAAGTATTAATCGCGGAGAAAGAATAATGCCTTGGACAAAGAAGGATCTTTTGGGCCTGGAGTATTTAACGCAAGAAGAGATAGAGCTAATTTTAGACACCACAGAATCTTTTAAAGAGGTTTCTACGCGTGAGATTAAAAAAGTTCCTGCTTTACGCGGGAAAACCGCAGTTAACCTATTTTATGAACCATCCACGCGTACCCGTGTATCTTTTGAAGTAGCAGCCAAAAGGCTTTCTGCCGACGTAATTAATATCGCCACAGAAACCTCAAGCGTACGTAAAGGAGAAACTCTTATTGATACCGGTAAAAACATTCAGGCGCTTAAGGCCGATATAATTATTGTGCGGCATAACTGTTCAGGTGCTGCCAATATGTTGGCGCGCACGTTAGAGATCAGCGTAGTTAATGCCGGAGACGGTTGGCATGAACACCCAACTCAGGCACTTCTAGATATTTTTACTTTAAAAGAAAAACTAGGCAAAATAAAAGGTTTAAATATTGCCATTGTAGGTGATATCGCGCATTCTCGGGTTGCCCGCTCTAACATTTGGGGTTTGACTAAATTGGGGGCTAATGTTACGGTATGCGCGCCAGAGATTTTGCTTCCGGTGGGAATAGAAAAAACCGGAGTAAAGGTAACAAGCAATATTGATGAAGCCCTGAGGAATGCTGATGCAGTAAATGTTTTAAGAATGCAATTTGAGCGCGATGAAGGCGCGGCATTTCCTGAACAACTGGATTATTATCAAAGATTTGGCATTACCGAGGAAAGATTAGCTAAGGCTAAGAAAGATATAGTGGTTATGCATCCCGGCCCGATTAATCGCGGAGTTGAGATGTCTAGTGAAGTGGCTGATGGTGCAAATTCAGTAATCTTAGAGCAAGTAACTAACGGTATTGCCGTAAGAATGGCAGTTTTATTTTTAGTGGCGCAAGCAGGGGAAGTAAAAAAATGAGCATATTGATTAAGGGTGGCAGAGTGATTGATCCAGCGAATAAAATTGACGCTATTTTGGATATTTTTATCCAGAACAATAAAATATCTAAGGTTGCTCAGAATATCCAGGCCTCGGCCGAAACTATAATTGATGCAACTGATAAAATTGTTGCTCCGGGTATTGTGGATATGCATGTGCATCTACGCCAGCCTGGCAGGGAAGATAAAGAAACAGTGGCTACCGCAACAGCAGCAGCGGCTAAGGGTGGAGTGACTACTGTTTTAGCCATGTCGAATACTCAACCGCCAATGGACTGCCCGCAGAACGTTGAGTTATTAAAGAAAATAATCCAAAAAGACGCAAAAGTCGATGTGCTTATTTGTGGAACAATTACTATGGGCCGCCTAGGCCAAGAATTAAGTGAGATTGAAGCTTTAAAAAAATCTGGCGTATATGCTATTTCCGATGATGGATCGTCCGTAGACAACAATGAGTTGATGCGTGAGGCATTTAAAAAAGCAAAACAGGCGGGCCTTTTAACTATCTGCCACAGTGAAGATAAAAAGCTTTCCGGAAAAGGAGTAATTAATTTAGGTTTTAATTCTACGCGGCTGGGGTTACGCGGCATATCTAATGAGTCAGAGTATAAAAGAGTAGCACGTGATATTGAATTAGCAGAAAACTCAGGCGCTTGCGTACACATTGCCCACGTAAGCTGTAAGGAGTCAGTAGAAATAATTGCCGCGGCTAAGAGAAGAGGAGTTAAAGTCACCTGCGAAACCGCTCCACATTATTTTGCTTTAACAGAAGAGGATATTGTTGATTATGACACTAACATGAAAATAAACCCACCTTTAAGAACTAAAGAAGATGCAGCCGCGATAAAAGCAGGACTTAAAGATATGACCATAGATGTAATTGCTTCAGATCATGCTCCTCACACGGAAAACGAAAAAGATATTGAGTTTGATCGCGCCGAATTCGGAAAGATCGGGCTGGAGTCTGGATTAGCCGTAAGCATTATGGAATTAATTGATAAAAAGATTTTAAGCTGGTTGGAATTGTTTGATAAGCTAGCGGTCAATCCAGCAAGGATTTTAGGTATTAGTAAAGGCGGATTAAGTGTTGGCGCTGTCGCGGATATAATTATTGTAGATGCTGACAAGGAATTTATTCTTGAGAAAAAGAGCATTGTTTCGAAATCAAAAAACTCTCCGTTTATCGGGAAAAAGGTAAAAGGATCAGTGGAATATACAATTTATAACGGTAAGATAGTCTATAAAAGATAAATATGGAATTTATCGCAGATCTGCATATTCACTCTAAATACTCGCGCGCCACCAGCCGTGATATGGATATTAAGAATTTAGCTCTTTGGGCTAAATTAAAAGGAATTACGCTGATGGGTACGGGTGATTTTACGCATCATTTGTGGCTTGAGGAATTGAAACATACACTGGAAGATTGCGGAAATGGCTTATTTAAACACGCGGATGTTTATTTTATGCTTACCGCGGAAATCAGCAGTATTTATTCTAAGGGGGGCAAGGGACATCGTATCCACAATCTTATTTTTGCTCCTTCTTTTGCCGTTGTAGACAAGATTAATAATGCTCTTTCTCGCCGGGGTGCAAATTTATCCAGCGATGGCCGGCCGATCATTGGCCTGGCAGCCGCGGAGCTTGCGCGGATTGTATTTGATATTGATGAGAATTGCATGATTGTTCCGGGGCATATTTGGACACCTTGGTTTAGCCTGTTTGGGTCGATGTCTGGGTTTGATAAAATTGAAGATTGTTTTGAGGAGCAGACGTCAAAAATATTCGCTTTGGAAACCGGGCTTTCAAGTGATCCGGCAATGAACTGGCGCTTGAGCGCTTTAGACAAATTTACTTTAATTTCCAATAGTGACGCGCATTCACCACAAAAAATTGGCCGTGAAGGCAATGTTTTTGAGTGTGAATTAAATTATAAAACTATTCGTGAAGTATTAAAAACCAAAGATAAAAAAAGATTTTTATACACATTAGAGTTTTTTCCTGAAGAAGGCAAATATCATTATGATGGCCATCGCCTTTGCCAGGTGCGTTGGGCACCCAAAGAGACAAGGGAAAATAATGGTAAGTGCCCTAAGTGTGGTAAGCCTGTAACTATAGGCGTTGTAAACAGGGTAGAAAAACTTGCTGATCGCGAGGAAGGGTTTGAGCCGGAAAACTCCATCCCCTTCAAGAATTTAATTCCTTTTGATGAAATAGTTGCTGAAGTAAAAGGCGTAGGTAAGGCTTCGTTAAGCGTAGTAAGGGAGTATCGCAGTTATCTGGCAAAATTTGGAACAGAGTTTGATATATTGCTTAAAGCCTCGAAGGAGGAACTGCTTAAAGGTTTACCGGCAAAGGTGGCGGAAGGGGTTTTGCGCGTGCGCCAGGGAAAAGTTGATATTCGTCCAGGTTATGATGGTGAGTATGGTACAATTTCTATATTCGGAAAAGATAAGCCGGAGCAAACTGAGCAACAGTTAAGTTTATTTTAGATACGCCCCTGTAGCGCAATGGATAGCGCATTAGCCTCCGAAGCTAGTGGTACAGGTTCGACTCCTGTCAGGGGCAAGTAAATAGCCTAAAAAGCTAAAGTGGAGTAAAAATACTTAAATTTAGCAAGTATTTGGGGCAAAGTGGAAGAAATAGCTGATTATTAGGGTAATAATGGAGTATAAATACCAATAAAACAAATCAACAAATTTAAAAGGAGAGGTAAATAATGAAAGCAATTTTGGTTACCGAAGATGGAAAGAATTTTCAAGGAGAAAGTGTTTTAGCGGGAGAGCGCTTTGGGGAATTGATTTTAAACACCGCAGTAGTAGGTTATCAGGAGATGCTTACTGATCCGGCCAATGCCGGAAAAATTCTCGTATTTACCTATCCTCTTATTGGAAATTATGGGGTTGCTCCAAAGTTTAATGAATCTGGTAAAGTTTGGGTAAGTGGATTAGTGATGAAAGAAAAAAGCCGGATCTACTCTAATTGGCAAGCCAAGGGTAGTTTAGATGATTTTCTCAAAATCCAGAATGCTTTAGGGATTTACAATTTAGATACGCGTACTCTAGCTGTGCACTTAAGGGAAAAAGGGCCTTTGTATGGAATGATCTCAACTAATGAACTTGACCCAAAGAAACTCCTGGAGAAATTAAATAAAATTAAAAAACAACCCGCGCAAACTTATTTGCCAGATGTATCGGTAAAAAAGCAGAAGGTTTTAGGGTTGGGTAAGAAAATAGTAGTTTTAGATCTGGGAGTAACTGCTAGCTTGCTTAAACAGTTAGAGTCATTGGGTTTTTCTATAAACATACTTCCTTATAATACTACTGCAAAACAAATTTTATCGCTTAAACCAAAGGGGCTAATTATATCAAACGGGCCGGAAAATGACCCGGGGTTAGCAGAGGTAGCGCAAAATTTAAAACCGCTCATTGGTAAATTACCCATATTAGGAGTTGTTACGGGGTGGCAGGTAATAGCCACTGCGTTAGGCGCAAAATTAACCCGTTTAAAACTTGGCCATCGTGGAGTAAATTATCCATTGGCCAGGGCAGGTACTTTTAAGGGAGAGATTACTTCTCAGAATCATGGGTACGTCATTGAGTATGATACATTACGTAAAATTAAAGAGATAAAAGTTACTGCTTATAATTTAAATGACCATACAGTTGAGGAGGTGGAAAGTAAGAAATTAAAATTTATCGGTGTTCAGTATAACCCTGTAACTGCTGGTTTCAACCAAATTAATCAGGTACTAAATAAATTCAACAAAATGTTAAAGCCTGCCTGCCCTGACTGCCGTCAGGCAGGCGGCAGGAAAGGGAGATAAATATGCCAAGAAGAAAAGATATCAAGAAGGTTTTAATGATTGGTT
>JBAXLM010000004.1:0-53340 GCA_037134795.1 Candidatus Omnitrophota bacterium
TATTTCTGAAATAAAAGGAGGCCCGGTAGTTAAAACCGTTCTATACTCTTCCTTAATAAATGCCAGAGAATAATCTATACCTGTAAGACCGTTTTTACGAAGCCTGCTGCCCAACAACGACTCCTGATGTAGCTGCCCCTGATCTCTTGCTACCGGCGAGCTAACAACGGTACCAGCTTCCCCTGCCAGTCTGTCCATAGCTTCACGCAACGCATCAGAACGCATAGATGGATGCAAAGCCCTGATATCATGCAATTCAAAAACTAAATCTTCTCCCAAACCAGCAAGCACGTGCTCTCGTTGACTAAGTAATTGCTCAAGAACGCGGCCCAACTCTTCTTTTCTGGATTCATTAAGTAAACCGAAATCCAGGAAAAAATATTTATTGTAAACTCCATAATACGATTCTTGCCCTTTAATAAATATTAAAACGAAATCCTCTAACCTTGCCTTAATACCATTCTTTTCTATAATCTCATTAAGTGAGCTTAACTGCGCGGAGTTAATTTTAAGGCGTTGCTCTGTAACCGGGATACTTTCAGGCTCAGTACCAATAAAATCTTTACCTGAAAGCATAAAAGTAATCTTGGTGTAAATTAAGCTATCTTGAACAAACCTTACTTGCCTGCTAATTCGAACCGAAGCAAAATCTCTTAAAGCAATTATCTCTTTTATTCTTTCCGTATAATAATCATCTGGTAACATTTTTATCGCGGAAGAAGCTCTTAAGCGGATAAATCCCTTGTCCAGCCAATAACGGTTAACTATTCTAACCGGGCGCTTAAAAATGTTATAAGGAAAGACTTGCGGGATATTGTAAGTAGTCTTTACAGCCTTGCCTGGCCAAACATATAAAGTTATATCTTCGACATATTCATTTTCCCCTTGAGGTGCTGAATCAATCTGTATATTATCCTTAAGCAGGCCTTGAAAAATTAAAAATTCTTTAACAAATTCTGCGGGCATGCTGTTTTTCATTATATGGGAAACAAGCGCTTTGGTTTCTCTATTAAAAATCTTTTCAACATCAAAACACGCGCTATTTCCCCACTGTCCGAGAATATCTTTACGGTATGTTTCAGGATTTATTTTCGCTAAGTAAATTTTCCCATTTTGAGCATAAAATACTACTACGACACTCTTTCTATAAGTAAGTTTAAACGGCTTCTCAATTGGCCCCATAAAATTCACCTGGCCTGTAATCTGGCCAAACTCAGTTTGCTTTTCAGTAGGAAAAATTATTGGGCTTGAACTTTTACTTACAATAGCAGAAGATGAAATAGTGCGAGCTGCTTGAGAATTTTGACTTAAAAATGCGGCGAATAGTTTAGTTAATCTTTTTTCCCGGATAATATTTAAGGGAGGGATCGGATCTCCTCCTAGCAAAAATGCTATATCATCACTTATCATAAAGTATTTGTGCGCGATATTTATATTCAGAACACAATAATGATTTACTAAATTTAAAAGGACGAAGTTTAATAGCAGGTAGGCAGTACGTTTATGCGCTTCATCATACGGTTGAAGGTGGGTTAATTTAACAAAACATTCGGCGGCAAGTGAATATGCAGAATCACATCCCAAACTATCTTTGTAATTCCTGACAAACCATCTAGCGTATTTTCTGGCCCTGGCAGCCTTTTCCCTTAGCAACCCCAAATCTTGATTACGCCTGGAAATTCTTGCGCAATCATATTCTTTGGTGGGTTTTGTAATTATAACATTCAGCTGAATCAAAAACGCGCTAAATTCATCTACGTTCCTAAATTTAATCCCGATATTTTCATTAATAAACTTACACCCAGAAATAAATCCCTCAATTACTTTTTCATCCGGCCTTCTGCAATCACGAAGCACGTTTTTGTTCCCCAAAGCAATCTTATCCCAGTTATCAGACAATTCATTAAGTTTCATACGCGCTAATTCAAGGTCTATTATTTTATTAACGGGGCTGGAAGCAAGATTCTCTATTTCTATTTTAATTTTTCTATCACGGCCTTCTATTACTTTTAAACTACAGAATTTAGAAGTAATACTGTCATTTACAAAAACATCAAAACGAGTACGCCTTATCACACTATAATAAATTGCCTTCAATTGCTGATCTTCTTTTGTATTAAAAGTATTATCTCTAGGATAATATTTAGATAACCATTGAATTAAATCCTCACGCCCCTGAGGAAACCATGCGAGCTTATGGTCTCCATAATATATTTTTACTATGGCTATATGCGCGTAATTTTTTACTAATTCGGTTAATTCTTCTTTAATCTTATTTTTGAATTTTTTAGCTACACCATAGAATTTATAAACAATTTCTCCCTGAGTATCAACTTTTAACGGTGAAACTTGCGAAATAACGATACTTGTTTTATTTTTATCAAGCTTGGGGTCATAAGAAACTTGTGGCTCTAATAAAATAAGCTGCGGGATTACTTTCTTTACCCGCTCTTCTATGGATTTAATTTTAACACTAAGGCGCTCATTTCTTGCCTCAAGCAAATCAATTGCCTGGCTTGTACTATCAAAAAAAGCTTTTGTTGTGCCATCTTTTAAGCCCGCTAATATTAAATCTACCTCCTGGCGTGCAAGAATTATTTCGCAAGCCTCAGCAACCTTATTTTTAGTTCCCCTCATCTTGCCTAAAATTGTTTTTACCTCTGTTAATACTGCCGAATACTCTGTTTTCTTATACTCAGATAACACAGATTGACGATAAAACTCACCCTTCAATAATCTTAAAATTTTTATAGCCCGGCTGATTCTTTCCTGAGAAATAATAATATTTTCGTATATATGAAGTATCCTTCTATCCAAGCGGGGCAGCTGAGGGATGAGAACTCTATTATATGTTATTGGAGAACTACTAAGAATAAACATCGGCTTAATAAAAGTATCTAAATTAAAATCAGCACTTAAGCCGCTCTTCTTTATTTTTGACAATTCAACAGCAAATTTACTAATATCAAAATAATAAATCCTGGATAAAAACTCTGCAGGAGTATTAGTTTTAATCAGCTTATCCCTAAACGCCCTGCGCTCCTTATCTACCTCAATGATTAAAATCGGACGGGTCCCTTTTTTATAACCCGGTAGATTGATATTAAATGCTTTTTTGAATAGCCAGCTTCTTAACCTTAAAGCGGCCGGAAACACATCTGATAAATCCTGGCGCTTAATCAAGTTAAATACCCTCTCTAAGCTATAATCTTTTGTCCCTCTGATTTTAAACCTACGGTAGTTATATTCTTTTAGTTTTTTATCCTGGTGATAGTAAATTTTCTCAGCTAAGGAGAGAGAATAGGCTTTTAATATTTTAATCTCTTTACTGGATGCGTTAGTGTATTTTGAGACGCTTGTTTCAATAAGCGCTGAAATTTTCTTCACATCCTTAGTAAAATATATTATCTCCGCTAACTGCTCCTTCGCTAAGTTGCTTAAAACATAAGCGATAGGCGCTAAATTCCCGATTTCAGGGATAAATGTTACTGCCAGTCCAAACTTAGTCATATGTACGCTGTTGCGCCAAATTAACTTATAAGCCGCGAATAAAAATAACCGGACAATTCCTCCAAGAGAGAAAAAAATTACAGGAGTTAAAAGAATGCAGGCTTCAATACTGCCATACCAGTAAACCGCACTGCTCAAATAAAATTTTAAAGGCCAGGTTACAAAATGATCCACCGACAAATTAGCAGATAACATGCCTACTAAAGCCTTTATTCTTTGCCGTGAGTCTTTTCCCTTAACTACAAAACTTAAAATGGAATTTATTTTGCTGCGGGTTTTAGCTCCAGATAAAATTATACTCCTTACGGGCGAACTGGCAGTTAACGCTGGTAAAACAGGGTATTTTCTGTCAAAAATAGCAGCAAATTTAACAACATCTTCTTTGTCAATGACAAGGTCAAATTTTCCGGTTAGATCATTTACCGGGCGGGTAGATTTAAAATTATACTTATTAAATATTTTCTCGTAGAGATTCATCGCTTCTAGAGAAATGGGCGCTCTTAAAACAAGGTATTTTTTGTAATTTTTTACGTAATTAGAATAAACAAAACGGATTAAGCCGCTAGCCGAAAGAGAGAAAAACTTATTTCCAGAGAATTGATTCCAAGGAGCAGCCTCTAATAAATTAAAACCTATATATTTAGGAGTAATCGCTATATTCAGTGCACCTTGGATCTGCCTAGCCCTTGAGACGAGTTTTATTTCTCGCTGTAGCCGAGAGTTTAGCATATAAGTAAAATCGGGCAATTCTGTAATGACCACAAATGTCTTAAAGGTATTTGACTGAAACCTTAAGAGAATCTCCACATGATCCATATCAAAATGCTTAAGCTTCCCAAAAGACTTCCAGAAATGATTATCCCAGTCTCTGAATAAATCTAAATGCCCATCGTTTAACTCTTCCACTCTTCCGTAAATCAGCTTTCCAATAGGATTAAGAATCAACGGAGTTTTATCAGCGCTATAAACAGGGCTAGAAGAAACAACTTTACCTTGCTTTTTAATGTTGTATTTTAACGATATCTTTCCGAATAATCCCGGCACGCCCATTTTTTCTTCTACTTTCTTAAAATCAAAAATAGGCTTCAGCGAATTATATTTTATTTTAGTTTCTAATTTTTTAACTACGCTCCAGGCAGCAGCGCTCATATTTTGCTTAGTATTAAATTTATAGCCAAATTGCTTTTCCGCCATAACCCTTACTTCTTCAAAAGACTTATCCTCAATTAAGAATTGGATAAGCAAGAGCTCCTTTAAAGGCGTTATCCTACCTGCCTTCCTATGATGCCTTAGCTCATACCTGTTGTATCTTCCAATCGCTTTTCTAATTAAAGCCTTAACATCTATCTCTATGCCTTTTAAATTAATTTTATCCAAAATATCTGTTTCTTCGCCTAATACCTCCTCTAGCCCGCGTTCATCATCATGATTAACCGGCTCATTTATAGAAATAACCCTTGCCAAACCATTCTTTAATTTGATAACTCCATCTACGGTACTTTTTTCAACTTGTAGCCTATCAGCAATCTGGCTTATTGTAGGATCATTGCCGCCGGACTCTTCTTTTAATAAATCTATGGTTACATTTACTTTTTTAACACGAGAATATATATCTGCCGGCAACTTAGTTCCGTTAATATAGCCCTTGGAAATAATTGTTCTGGTAAATTGCACCTCTAATGTATCCATGCCCAGATCAGGAAATGTTCTGCCTATAACGAATGCCATAAAATCACCCTTATCAGGATCAAATGTATCTAAACGACTGATCATATACCCTATAACTTCATGGGAGAGATCAAATAAAGATATACCGGTAGTAAAACGACTCTTGTAATGCCGGGCTCTTTTTATTATTCGCTGCATACTGCCTGTAATTAATTTATCCTGCGCCTGTTTTGCCCTGGCTTTAGCCCTGGCATCTGCTCCAGGAATTTTTCCGTTTTTAATCGCCTCAGCTAATATCTTCTGCTCTTCTCTTGTGGGATATTTAAAGGCAAGATAAGAACGCAGCATCTCTATTTCCGCATCCTCATCTTCAGTTTTGTTAAATTCTGAATTTGTAATATCAGGAAGCTCTTCATATTGAACATTCTCCAAATCTTCGGTATCCGCCAGGCTAACTTTTTCTTCCTTTAAAAGAGTGCCAGGCACGATTACTTTAGGCGTAACTAAAGATTCTTCTTTTGCCCCAAGCTGCTGGGCCGCAAGTTTTTTAGATAGCTTCTTCAACACACCGTTTAATATTATAAAATAATCCTTAGCCAATATATGCCCTATAATGGCAAGGCGCGAACTTTTTTCTTCCTCCCACATCGCTGATAAAATGTCGCCTTCAGATATTGCCTTCTCTTTAAGCGCAATTCTTATAACCTCATCCATTATCTTAGCCATTTTTTGGCCAAGCTCTAATTTTATGCCTAATTTTTGGCGGATAGCCATATAAATATTCGTTGTGATATGCCTGCGGTTTATTCCTAGTTTTAACGCTATTTTATCCGGATCAAATCCCAGCGCGCTATAGGCTAAAACCCCTGTTTCGACATTGTTTAATCTCACGCTATTATAAAAGCGTAAGACAAATGCATCATAACGGTCTTTATCACAACTTATATAGCCTTTCTCATATCCTGCTTTAACACATTCTATAAGAGTGTTTCTACCGGCTTTTTCTATTGCCAGTTTATCAGCCATCTCATCAACAAAAACTTGAACAGTATGTGGTTTTAAATTTAATATGCCTGCTATCGCCGTGTTAGTATCTCTTAGCTCACTGACTGCTATCTCTAATATTGACTTTTCCCTACTCGTTAATGGATTAGAAATGATTTTGTCCGCGCCAGCAGTATTACCTGCCATAATCCAGCCCTGCGCAAGCGCGTATTTGGCCGCATTAATAAGCTGACTATGCCTCCAATTGTCCGGATTGCCTTTTACCTCCTCGGGTATCTTTCCGTAAACACTATAAAATACCTTTCTGTATATAGGCCACCTATCGCGATAATTCATATCCCCGGCGATCTCTTTTAAAGATTTACCTTGTAGGATAAGAACAAGTATTTTTCTAGCTTCAGCATTAAGCGGATTGGATTCCTTGGCTCTTATATTTTCGATATCAGCTTCAGTAACGTTTTCAAATTCTCTTAGCCTTGCCTCTTTAGCCTTAAGGATTAATTCGGGTAACTTCGAAATCGTGCTTCTGGTCCCCTTAACGCTTGTTTTATCTATTTTAATCCCAAACTTACGCCTAACATCGCTTAAGGCATTTCTCACTCTTTCGCGGCTAAGCGTAATCATAAATTTATCGGCAATATTCTTAACCACTCGGTCAAAAAGCCCGCTGAATTCTCCTACTATTGCTTCTTTAATTACTTCCTCAAGTATTAAAATTTCCTGGCCGGTTAATTTAAGTTTTGTAATCGGTGATGAGGATTGTTTGGTATTTAAGGATGTGGACGCTGGGGTGTTTTTATTCCGAGCTTCATTTAATGCCTTGAAAAGCTCAGTCCCTAAAACATCATCAGCAATAAACAATCTTATTGCCCCTTTATGAACCTCTTCCAGGATCTTTGGATCCCCTGATTCTATAAGCCGCAGGAAAAGATCAAAAGTTAATTTTGGATCTTTATACGCTAATTCCAAGCCTATTCTACCAGCTCTAGCGATATCTTTCTTTTTAAGAAAAAACATAGCTTGTTCATAAAGCTCTTTGGCAGGTAATTTATTTTCCACCGGCGAGCTGGAAGAACTATTTTTATTACCCGCATTAAAATAAGGCCGCTGCGAAAAACTTTCGTTCCCACCAGCCACGGAAGGTAAACGAGAAGTACTTTTATCCCACAGCGGCCCAAATAAAGGTGAAGAGGCAAAAACCCAGCTATTATTATCTCCTGGATATAACCTTAAGCAAGGATAGCTAGAAGAGCCAACAACACGAGAAAAACCTACGCCCTTAATCAGCTCTTCGGACAAAAAGATTTTGTCTTTAATATCAATTAAATTGTCGATATCAAGATCACAAGGCTGCATTAAAATATTAAATTTATTCGATAGAATAGGATTAATCAGCTGCATATACCTGTACAAATCTCTTCTGGACTGCTCTGTTTTAACCTCAATAATAAAATCAATATCAGAATTTAACTTAATATCCTCTGGATTCCCTGCCGAATTACCAAAAAGCCAGACATTTATAATACCCTTATTAGAATTTACTAATTCTTCGGTAATTAATATAGCCAGCGCATACCTAAGTATGCTATGGGCAATTTGATAATGGTTCTTATCTTCTAAAAGGTTTAAAACTAAAACGAGTTCTTTTATGGTATCCAGATGCAACCTACGAGCAGTTTTAACTAAGGCCTTGCGCCATAATTCTTCTATTCTAACCTGAAGTATCCGCATTAACTTTTTATTGGCTATTCTTAAAACCGCGTTTACGTCTCCGGCAATACGGTATGATGGCGTATGAAATCTATCTTTGGTCTCTCTGACTTCTTGGGCTGCTTTTTCCAAAATTCGCCTTTTCTCCTGGTTTACCCGCTCAACAGAGAACCATTCTCCGGTTACTGCCTGTTTAGTTTCAAGGCTAGATACGATAACTCCGCCGGCATTAGTCAAAGTATCATGAATTACCACGATACCTCTTTGTTGTAACTTAAGTTCTGCCTCCCGAGTTGTAGGGCCATTAGCCAATTCTACCAACATATTAGCTTTTACTATATCCACATTATCTTTTCTAAGTTGATTTTCCAATGCTGCCAGAATTAAAATATCTACTGGCGCGCCGATTATTAGGTTAGCCCGCCCAACTAAGCCTATCTTCCAATCGCTAATATCATATTTGCCTAACAATTCCGTCTTAATCTTCCCTGCTAAAGCATAATTTATCAACGCTTCTGTGCGTGGCCGGTTATTTGACCATGCAACCATAGAAGTTAATTCTTCTAAGCTAAAACCTTCTTCTTTATAAAGGACTGCGGTGTGATCGCTGATATACTTGATAACCGCGCCTTCTCTAACTAAATTCAAGGCTGCGTATGAACCAACATTGCCGAACCCCTGAATAGCTATGGTTTTCCCTTTTAAATTATCAATCATGGAGCGCATAACATCCACTCCGCCAAAACCAGTGGCTTCAGTCCTACCTAAAGAACCGCCTAAATCAATTGGTATAACCGGCTTACCGGTATAAACCCCTAAAAACGGAAACGCATTACCCATTTTTGAATAAAGATTAGCCTGTTCAAGTAACGGGGTTTCAGTAATATCATATTCTCCTTTATCTAAAATACTTTTTAGCTTTTCAAATAATTTAGGATATCCATCTTTTATCTCACTGGTTTCTTCCATGAAATATTTTATATATTCATCAGCATACCAGGATAATATCTTAGCAGTAGTATTCATATCCGGAGCAGGAATATCTAAATCAATCCCTACTTGTTTATTCCTAATTAACTGGCGGCTGTGTAAACGGGAAATTCTAGCTAAATTACGCGGATCACGCCAATTTTCGCAATCCCTTAAAATAAACTTACCATTTGATTTAATCAACTCACCAATAAATACATTACCTTTGCCACCACCTAAATCTAAACCAGCTTGCGAATTCTTCAATGTCATACCTAGAGCTAAGGCATTCGCCTCTTCTTTTATCCATTTGGTAATAAATTGCCTTACTTCCTTCTCTATAGCATTAAGCCTATTTAAAGATTCCAGGGTTTTGGTAAATAAACCAGAGCTTTCATTCACCAAGTCTGAACCGCTAGTAAAGCGTATCCCGCCTTTACCCGGGCCTAAAACCACATTATTCCTTATCCTTACCTTATATATACTCCCCTGATAAAGAGACTCATCTTTTTTAAATAGTTCTAAATTATCCCAACACTCATAGACACTAGCTGGTATTTTTAATTCATTGATTATCCGGGCATCAATCTGATCCACATAAGGCCGAAGCGCTTCTAAGCGTTGCTGCATATCCAGCCAATAAGGGTTAACTGTCTCACGAATAAGCCTCTGGATCCAAAAAGAAATAGGAAAACTTGCTCCAAGATGTAAGGGATATTTATTTATTAAGTGGCTTTGCCCTGATTTATATCTTTCTTTTCTATATTTTAAAAGCAACCTTGCTCCTTTTAAACCGGGAAAAACTTTTACGGCTTTATATAAATTTACTGGCAAGTTAGAGGTATAAGTATTAACAAGCGAACCAACCGGCGAGCTTGAACGGACAAATCCTTTCCAGTCAGATTCTCCTACTCCAAAATCAATATATAAATTATTATTCGTATTGTTACGATCCTCTATAACATCTATGAGATGCGAAACAGTGTAGCCGTTTATAAGATATATCCCTTTAATTATATACAATTCTGTGGCAAGATAGCCTAATTCCCTAAGCGCTCTGTTTAAACTAGCAGCAACTAATCCGCAGCACCATCCTGCGCCCTCTAACAACCCGGATTTAATCAAAATCTCATGCATTCTATCTAGCTGCTCTTTAAGCGAAAACCCGCCTAAGCCGGCTAATTCACGGTCAACACTTACGGTTATATTCCTAAATCTCTCTGCCCAGCTTATTTCCCCGGCTTTAGGATTAACATGGGCCTCAATGAATTTTATATATTCTTGCAAAGACTGATAAGGCCTGGCGCTGAGGTAAAACGCAGCAACTGCTTTATTTACCCCGGCATATAACTTTAATAATTCACCCTTCCTCACCATTACATATGGCTCAAATAAAGGCTCATTCCCTAAAGAAGAGTAAATAACCGGCGAAGAAGATAGTGATGATTTTCTATTCCAATAACTAAAGTAAGCCAGATGTAAAGCGTCTAGATATTGTCTTAACATTATTTTTTGCATTGATCCGGAAAGAGAATTAAATAAAATAAAGATATCTTGTTTGACTTGGATTAATTCCGAATTAATTTTCTGGGATACTCGATGATGTTTCTCAATAGCCCTATCTAAACTTTTATTTAACATATCCAGA
Organism: Candidatus Omnitrophota bacterium; assembly: GCA_037134795.1. GTDB lineage: Bacteria > Omnitrophota > Gorgyraeia > Gygaellales > Profunditerraquicolaceae > UBA6249. The sequence goes on from JBAXLM010000004.1 coordinate 10,511, forward strand.
GAATTTAATACATCTTTTCTTGCTTCTCGATCATCAATTTCATTAAACCACTTCAATTCCCTCAAAATATTCTCAGAAATACCTAAGATTACTCTTAAAGATTCCTCTATGCTAGTACCAGATTCTAATTCTTTATTGACCTTTATGAGATTTTGTAACTTAGGCAGCCCGCTGGTTTCCCCGGAAATAATACTATTAAAGAAACTATCAACTACTTCCTGCTGTTTTTGAGTTAATCGAGGTACAGTAAAGATAATATTGTGAGTTCGATAACCGTCGACATCATCAAGCTGTATAAAGCGCGGCTGTAAATCAGGCATCTTATTAAATGCGCTTATTGCCTTTTTCTGGGCGCTTAGAATAACGCACTCGCGGCCTTGCCAATCCTGCCGCTGTGTCAATATATACCAGAGTAATGTACGGCCAAATTTAGCGCCCCAGGTAAGGTTCGGAAAAAAAGATTTTATTTGCAGCGTATAAGACTGCTTGTCCAATGTCTGCGGGGCGCTAAATTCGCATATCTCAATCTGCCCCTCAAGCATCCCGATCTCTTCATTCTCATACTCTATAAGATACTGATAATGATCTTTTAAAAAATGCTTAACTAAAACGCGCACGCCAAGTTTTGCTAATCCTTCTGGATTTAAATACCCAGGCAAAAATTCAGATGTTTTTCCCACCGGCGAGCTAGCCTTCTTCTGCCAATACACTCCATTCTTAATCAGGTCTTCTTCAGTATAAAGGTCTGTATTATTCAGGTTGTTCTTATCGGATACACCTACTAAGTCAACAACAACAGGCTCGTCTTTTAAGGGGTTCATTCCTTCAAAATAGACTACGGCTTTGCCGCCGATAGTATTGTCATTAATAAGCTTGGCTGCAACAACACCGATCTTTTCCCCCATATGGATATCATAAGCATCCGGGGTAGCGCCTCTGGCTTCATAGTTAAAGAGGATCTTGTTAACTTTAGAAGCACCACCTAATACTTCTAGAGCTTTGATGATAAAGTTAGTAATACCGGCAAGCTTAGTAGCGTTGCCATGAGGGTCAAATTTAGACTGCCAGGTGGTCTTGGCAAATTGAGCAGCTAATTCCGGGTCTTGAAGCATAAGGCTTAAATCATCCGTGGGAGACTCTCTTCCTTCTTTATGGATTAAACTGGAGATGCTTTCCACAGGAAGATCATGCCTGAACCAACGGTCTCTTAATGATTCATCCGAACCAAGCCTGATAATCTCTGATTTTAATTCTGGAGGCATAAAGCCTTCAGCGACTACCACCACTACTCCACCCTGTTCTTGCTTAATCCTTTTGGCTTCTTCGGCAATAGAGCGTAGAGAAGTAGGTTTTTCGGGAACAATAATCATCACCAGGTCGCGGAATTCAATAATTTTACGCTGTTCTTCTTTAGATAGTGTATTAAAATTATCCGGATATCTACGGCTGGAAGCATAGGCAAGTTTACCGCAACCCCGGCCAAAAGTCTCAACCACATGCCGCTGCTTATGAGTATAGGCATTCTGAGTAATCGCCCAGAGCTGCCTTTGGTAGACTCCAGTTGCGGTGTAAAAACCCAGCATCTGAGCAGGCCTGCCGGCAACCCAGCCATCACCATCAATACTTTTAAAAGTTCCGACTACAACTAATTCCGGAAGTAGTCTTGAGAAGCGCTCTAATAGGCCTAAGTGATCATTACCGCCTGTGCCATAGAAAAATTTAAAGCCTGAGAGATTTCTTTGCGTAGTTTCTTTATTCTTTTTTAAAGGATCTTCGCGGGAAGAGCCGTAAGGAGTAGAGGATTGGCCAAGGAAGTCTTCGGCTAGAAGAGGATCAACTAAAATTAGCTTGCTTAAAAAGTTTTCATCCATTAAGCCTTCACCGGCATTCCTGACACCGAGCATGGTTAGTTCGGGTTTTAGGTTATGCCTTAAAGAACGGAAGAAGTCGGCAATGCCTGCGCAATCGCCGCCGCCTGAGATGCCGATACCGGTAGTAGACCTGTCTAATAATTCAATAAAATCTTTTTCAGAGATTAGTTTGAGTGTTCCGTTGGCAATACCTTCAAGAACCATAGTTTCAGTAACACCTTCTTTACGCAGGATGCGCTTGCCGGTAACTGAAGGACGCTGGATGACCTGGTTAGAGGCAAGGTCAATGACGAGTTGGGCAGAGATGGGGGAACTGGAAGAATTCATTGCAACCAAAGCTCCTGCGAGGATGCCGGATAAAACCACTTCATCTAAATATCTTTGGGCTAATTCTTTTAATCTCCAGATTTTTCCCCTAAACAAAGTTCTTGGATATGTGCCAATATACCCTGCTGCCAACATTAGCAGTTCATACTGCCAATCTAAATCCCGCTTTAATTCACCCTTAATTTCTTTAACGGCCTGAAAGAATTTTTCTTTATTAAATGCCAAACCATCTAGGTCTATCAATACCCAATCTTTGGAAAGTTGAAAAGTTTCATACAGCTGAGATATATCCCAGCCTCTATGTATGATATTTTGCCCGGCATCACCATCTGTTTCAACAATATCCCAAATATCAAAACCCCAGGAATAAAGTTGCCCTTTAAAAACGTGATACTCTTCCATCATAACCGAGGCTTTACGATAATCAGGTGAATCCAGATCTATTAAAACCGTTGGCCATCCTTCAGAGCCTTCGACAAATACATAATAATATTGATTCCCAAAATAACCCAAAGGCAGAGGAATATGATTAACAGTATAAATTTTTTCTTTTAAGAAATAATCATCCATAATCCTTAAAATTACATGCCTTAAAAACATATCCAAACCTGGAGTTAAATCCTTACTTACTCTCATAACTACTTTTGTACCTACTGGCAGTTCCATTATCTTGCCATCTATTCCTTTTACCTGACCCGGCCTACCAGAATAAACCATAGCTTTTGAATCAGAAATAAATTTCCAAAGAGATGCTTCCTTTTCCTGAGAGATGGGGCTAGAGCTCTTCTCCCAATACACTCCATTCTTGATTAATTCTTCTTCAGTATAAAGGTCCGAATTATTCAGGTTGTTTTTATCGGATACACCTACTAAGTCAACAACAACAGGCTCGTCTTTTAAGGGGTTCATTCCTTCAAAATAGACTACGGCTTTGCCGCCGATAGTATTGTCATTAATAAGCTTGGCTGCAACAACACCGATCTTTTCCCCCATATGGATATCATAAGCATCCGGGGTAGCGCCTCTGGCTTCATAGTTAAAGAGGATCTTGTTAACTTTAGAAGCACCACCTAATACTTCTAGAGCTTTGATGATAAAGTTAGTAATACCGGCAAGCTTAGTAGCGTTGCCATGAGGGTCAAATTTAGACTGCCAGGTGGTCTTGGCAAATTGAGCAGCTAATTCCGGGTCTTGAAGCATAAGGCTTAAATCATCCGTGGGAGACTCTCTTCCTTCTTTATGGATTAAACTGGAGATGCTTTCCACAGGAAGATCATGCCTGAACCAACGGTCTCTTAATGATTCATCCGAACCAAGCCTGATAATCTCTGATTTTAATTCTGGAGGCATAAAGCCTTCAGCGACTACCACCACTACTCCACCCTGTTCTTGCTTAATCCTTTTGGCTTCTTCGGCAATAGAGCGTAGAGAAGTAGGTTTTTCGGGAACAATAATCATCACCAGGTCGCGGAATTCAATAATTTTACGCTGTTCTTCTTTAGATAGTGTATTAAAATTATCCGGATATCTACGGCTGGAAGCATAGGCAAGTTTACCGCAACCCCGGCCAAAAGTCTCAACCACATGCCGCTGCTTATGAGTATAGGCATTCTGAGTAATCGCCCAGAGCTGCCTTTGGTAGACTCCAGTTGCGGTGTAAAAACCCAGCATCTGAGCAGGCCTGCCGGCAACCCAGCCATCACCATCAATACTTTTAAAAGTTCCGACTACAACTAATTCCGGAAGTAGTCTTGAGAAGCGCTCTAATAGGCCTAAGTGATCATTACCGCCTGTGCCATAGAAAAATTTAAAGCCTGAGAGATTTCTTTGCGTAGTTTCTTTATTCTTTTTTAAAGGATCTTCGCGGGAAGAGCCGTAAGGAGTAGAGGATTGGCCAAGGAAGTCTTCGGCTAGAAGAGGATCAACTAAAATTAGCTTGCTTAAAAAGTTTTCATCCATTAAGCCTTCACCGGCATTCCTGACACCGAGCATGGTTAGTTCGGGTTTTAGGTTATGCCTTAAAGAACGGAAGAAGTCGGCAATGCCTGCGCAATCGCCGCCGCCTGAGATGCCGATACCGGTAGTAGACCTGTCTAATAATTCAATAAAATCTTTTTCAGAGATTAGTTTGAGTGTTCCGTTGGCAATACCTTCAAGAACCATAGTTTCAGTAACACCTTCTTTACGCAGGATGCGCTTGCCGGTAACTGAAGGACGCTGGATGACCTGGTTAGAGGCAAGGTCAATGACGAGTTGGGCAGAGATGGGGGAACTGGAAGTATAGGTGTTGACCAGGGAGCCAAGAGGTGAGCTGGTAGGTAATACAGCCAGTAAATCACTTAGTTTGCGAATCGAAATTACATTTTTAAATTGCAACTGTATCGCAACACCTTCCTGTTCAGAAATAAAATGCACTACTGGCAAAGCGGCGAATTCATTGAACCCACGCATTTTCTTAATAAAGCTGCGGGAATCATCCACAAATAATATCTCATCCAGGCCAATATTTTCCATTCCTAATTCTTTAAGAAAACCGAATATTGCCTCAACCTTCTTATCAACACTACCGGTAAATACCATTTTCCTGAAATTATCACTCAAGGATAGCGCGTCCAGCACCTTTTCTTTTAACGACTTTACTCTCTCTAAATTTCCCGCCGAAGCAATATAGAGCAAAACCCCGCCTCTATTTAATCTTTTAATAACTTCATCGGCGCCATCAATTAATAAATCTTCAGTATTTTTGCTCGCGATCAACCGGAGTGCTTCCTGATTATAACTATCCAAATATTTTTCTACTGGCCTTGGATTATTTATCTGTACTTCTAGCCCCAGCCTAAGCGCCCTAATCTTATTTTCTCCCTGCAGAATAGCAATGGTCTTTAACAGTGTATTTTTGGTGGGCATACCGATATTAGCCTTAAAAAGACTTCTGCTTAGTTTGATCAAATTTCTAAGCTCATTATCTTTTGGGAGCTTTCCATTAATGTCTTTATATATCTCGAAGAATACCCTAGTATAAGCAACTCCAATTACGCCTATTGATTTGGCAATTACCCCGTCAAAATCAAAGATTATCGCCTTAATCTTCCCCTGGTATGACGATAATACAGGAGAGCTAGTCTCTAATTTTTCTTTTCTTATTTTAATCGCCTGGCCATAAACTCTTTGCGCGTATCTTTCTTCCATGGCTTTAGCAGTAACTTTAATATTCGCGTTTTTATAGGACGCAAACATTAACTTCTTCCACTTATCTTTATTTGTATAAAAAATACGCGACATAATCTCCATTTTCCTTAACATATCACCCGGGCCTTCAGTATAAAATTTATGCGTATCTGCTTCTAAACCTTTTTCTCCCGCATAAGTATAATCCCCGATAAAAAATCCATTTCCTGCTCCGGTTTCTTCATTATAGTCATTAATTAATTCTACTGGGCCAGCTCCATTTATCCCTAAAGTTACGCCGCCGTTTAAAGCAGTCCTTTGTCCGGATGTACCACAAGCCTCTTCTAATGGCCTAGGTGTTTCAGAACAATTATCCGCTCCTATTGCCTGCATTTTAAGTAGCCTGGCATCAGACCTTGGCACATGCACAAAACTCCCTTTTAAATCTTCTGTTTCCTTGGTCCATCTTTCAAATTCACTAGCCCAAAATATTGCTCCTCCATCTACAATAGGGCCACCCACCACAACCTGCATACCTAAGCCATTCACAATGTTTCTTTCTTCAAACATATGATTTAATACTTCTTCTAATAATTCTCTATTATAATCTGCTTGTAAATTAGGAATATCCCTAAACCATATGTTTCTTAACTCATCTCTAGTAAATGTGCGCTCGACAGAAGCGCAAAGAATATGCACTAAAAATCGTAACATAGGATATTGACTTTTATACTCTGCTAGTCTTCTCACCATCCACGCAGTAAACTTATTCGGATCAAGCTTAATCCCAGTTCGCGCTTCTACTTCGCTAAAAACCTCTTCCTTGCCTTTTTGATGAATGTTAAAAATATCTTCCTGCGAAATTTCTGCACCTTCTGTTTCAAGTTTTCTCAAAATATCATTTTTCCAGGTTTTTCCCGAACCATTGAGCACACCTATAACTTGAATATCAAAATTTTCTCCGTACATTGACTTAAAGAGTTTCTTGGTCGCAATGGCATGTTCGTCACTAACAGCGTTAATAACATCAGCTAAATGTGTAGCCGCATAACAAAAATCAACCACGCCATCAGGCCTTAAAAACATCGAACGAAACTTTTCGTGGTTATATTCTGGCAGGCCAATACTATACATCATCCTGTTAACGTCTGTGCGCAACCCCGACGCATAAAACATCTCTAATCCGGCACGGACAATAGTATGATTAGTATAAACAATAGCAGTTTTCTTAAATACGTCATCAGCCCTGACTTGAGCAGCCGCAACTACAGTATGAGCCTCATTAAGATGCAGAATATCTGGTATCAGGCTCAACTCTTTCATAAGACCATACGCAGCCTTGCCAAAAACTACTTCCTGCGCAAAACGATGCGCCCTATCTCCTTCATAAAGAAGATCTAAAACTTTTGGGGAATATAATAAGAATAACGGCGTGCCACCACGGTTAACTAGAAAAACATGGATCTTTCTTAAAGGATTTTTATAAGCATTAGAATAATCATCTTCATCCCAAACATTAACTCCTAAAACCAAAGGTTTCCCATCTACTGCATGCACCTTCTGCAAGATACCTTTATTAATTAGCTCTTTATAATCAATATTTATTATCTGGCCGTCTTTTTTAATTTTTGAATACGCAGGCATAATCCCATAGGCTTTCATTCCTATTTCAAATAAACCTTCTAATTTATCGCCGAAATAAGCACCTAAGCCGCCTTTGGTATTTGCATTCTGCGCATCATACCCTTCAAATTCAGGGATATTCCCTTCCATGGAAAGGGTGACAATAGTTTTGCCGGTTAAATCTATCGGCGAGCTAGTAGCAGCAATCTGACTGGTGCATTCCTCAATAAATTTTCCGTGCACAACTATGTCAATCGAAGGATCAACTTTTAAAATTACTCCGGGATTTCTTAAATATTCATTTAATTGCTTTTTCCCTTCTATCTTAAAAAAAGTAACTTTTGTATTTTTTAAAGACCAATCAATCAACTCCTGCGAAAACTTGGTTTTACCTTCAATACCTATTAATTTGCCTTTAAATTCACCGTCTAAAATATCAAAAACAGAATCAAAAATGCTCAGATAAAATTCTTCCCCTGAGCCTTTATCGGTTAAAAGTATAAAAACATGATAAGTCATATTATGATACTCACCCTTATCTCCTTTTAGGCGAAGGTGTTCCGGGACATAATCCGCAAAACGCAATTTAATTTCAAATTTCTTAGAGAAGTGCTGCCTTAAAACATGCGCTAACATACTATTACCGTTATCGCAGACAAAAGGATACTGATCTAAATACTTTCTGGCGCAAACATGGATTACCGGACTGATTTTTACTGCGCTAGCAAGCAGGCTTTTTAAACCCTTAGAAAGCGCTTTCTTATCGGGGATAAAAGAAAAGGCACTGATATCTTTATCCTTATTCTCCGTTACCGGAGAACTAGAGATTTTAATAGGGCTTGGGTTAAAGGAGATCTTAGTAAAAATCTTATTGTTATGCGACAATAGGATAAGCTGGGGGATAAGCTTTTTATTCTTATCTGAAATAATAAATAAGTCACCGTCATTAATTAAATAGTCTCCTCCCCGCCTAAGCCTGCAGGTAATAGATAAATCACCCTGACTATCGGAAAAGTATTTACCTATGGAACAAACACTAATCTCTGACTCATTTATATTCAAAGACCTTGCTATGCTATTCATTTTGCTTTCTAACGGACATTGTAAAACCTTTATAACAACGGGCATTTTTATATTACTCCCTAAATTAATAACATTTATATATTTATATTTATTGATATAATTTGAAATTATAGAAAATATTTCCGCGGGATTTACCGCCTCGGCTAATCCTGGTATCACTTCAAATTTTTGATTTTTCAACACGTCAAGTTTCTGTAGCTTATGAGACCAGTGCGCCATTTTACCCAAACGCATCTCCTTATAGGTTTTCTGTGAATAAATCTGTATTTCGTACTTTACGCTTAAAGCATCTTGAAAATCTATGTGGCATTTTTGTCCATAGATTACACTTCCGCCTTCAAGCTTAATATCCTTTTTGTCTATATTGTTTGCACTTATATCTATATTAAACTTACTTTTCAAGATCTTTCCTATATGCCATACCGCGCCATAAACATCCACTTCATTTTCCACAATAACGGTTAAACCCAAAAGATCGGGTAAATCTGCTATTGCTGTGTATTTCTTGTCATCTCTATTAATCTTTAACCATGAGGTAATAGCCTTTTTAACTCTACTTAAAACAGTTACCTTCATCTCATCTTTAGCAAGCCCATCTCTTATTTCTTTGGATAAATCGTTTAAATATTTCTCAGCGTACGGCCGGCTTCTACCGATAACCGTTTCAATTTCTTTTTCTATAATATTATAAGTACGGCTGACGTAATTTCTGAATACTTCATCCAGAAAATCCCCAGCTAATTCATCCAAACCTAATCTTTCAGCCAACGGAGCATATATGCCGGCTATCTCCTCCAATAAATCCTTCTTTCCCGCATAAGTAGAAATACTTATAAACTTATCCACTAACACTAAATATAAACCCTGAATTGTCTCAGAAAGTTTCATAACAAGACTGATGCGATTATTAATGGCTACCGCATCTTTATAATTTAATCCATATGGCAAATTAATTATGCTAACTAATTCCCTTACGTATCCAATAATCCTACCCGTCTTAAATTTATCAACCCCCAACCCTTTGAGTATTCTTCTTATCTCCTTTTCCGTTGAAACTTTGTGTAAATAAGCCGCATAAACAACTTCTTCATCAGAGGTTAATTTCATAACCTCCCCCGCTACTCTTTTTGTATGCGTAAAATATGTCTCCCCTGAAAGGAATTTTTTACCCCTGTATTCTTGGCCTAAAATCTTTTCTATCTGCGCAATCCGTTCGGGTGTAATCTCTACCGGAGAGCTGGAGCGAGAAGAATTATTCTTCCTAATCTTCTCAAGTTCTTTTACTGACGCCTCTAAAGAAATCCGCAGTTCTTTTAATGCCTCTGATTTAAAAAATCCAATAAATGAAGGGTTAGCGAATGAATATAGTATTTTGGAAATATTATCTAAAGTAAGCAGGATCTGAGCTAATTGCTTGGAGGAAAATTTTGCGGGCGAAGAAGTAATAGTTTTCCCTATCGGTGGCCCGGCAATAGAAACCGGTGAGCTATAACGAGTCAAAAAACTGGAGTGGTCAATTACCGGACTACTGGATTTTTCTTCTGGCCCAGATAACATACCTTTATAAACATTAATTAACCCCGTTGTTGAAGAATCATGCCCAGGCGCATCAACTCCGGGCTCAAGTTGAGGCAAAATACCGCTAGCAAGTTTTTTACCAAGCTCTACACCCCACTGATCAAAACTGTAAACGTTCCAAATCACTCCCTGTACGAAAATCTTGTGTTCATACATCGCGATAAGCATACCAAGTGTATGAGGATTAAGTTTCTTAGCTAATATAGAATTAGTCGGACGATTGCCTTTAAAGACTTTAAAAGGTGTAAGCCGGGCAATCTCTTTATCGGTTAATTCCGACTGGCCTTTTTCTCTTCTCTTGGCATTATCATCTTGAAAGTCCTTCAAAACTCCTCTAGCATCTTTACCCTGCATAAGAGCTTCAGCCTGCGCGAAGAAATTAGAAAGGAATATTTTATGATGTTTATCTAAATAACCCTTCAACTCTAAATCTTCATCAAATTCTTGAGCGCTCCTCTGGGCAAAAGCGATAAAATCAGCGGGGATTAATTTAGTACCCTGATGAATCAATTGATAAAAAGCATGCTGGCCATTTGTGCCCGGCTCACCCCAAATAATCGACCCTGTTTGATAATTTACCGGCTTACCGTCACGGCCAACATATTTACCGTTTGATTCCATATCACCCTGCTGGAAATAAGCGGCAAAACGGTGCAAGTGCTGGTCATAAGGCAAGAGCGCATGCGACTGAGCCTCAAAGAAGTTATTGTACCAGACGCCTAAAAGCGCAAGGATTACGGGAATATTTTGGTTAAATGGCACATTCCTAAAATGCTTATCCATAGCATGCGCGCCGGAAAGCAACTCTTTAAAATTACCAAAACCAATATAGCAGGCAACTGAAAGCCCAATCGCTGACAAGGAAGAATAACGGCCGCCTACCCAATCCCAGAATTCAAACATGTTAGCTATATCGATCCCAAAATCACTAACCTCTTTTTTCGCTGTAGAAACCGCGACAAAATGCTTTTTGATATATTCTTTATCTTTTGCCTCTTTCAAGAACCACGCGCGCGCCGTCTTAGCATTAGTAATAGTTTCCTGTGTGGTAAAAGTCTTAGAGGCAATGATGAAAAGCGTAGTCCCCTGGTTTAACCCAGCGAGGGTCTCTGCGATATGCGTCCCATCCACATTGGAAACAAAGTGGACTCTTAAATCTCTACGCGCAGCATAAGCTTTTAAGGCTTCGGTTATCATTATCGGCCCAAGGTCTGAACCGCCAATGCCGATATTCACAATATCAGTTATAGAAAGTCCTGTGTAACCCTTCCACTCTCCGGAAATAACCTTGCTTGAGAAATCCTCCACTTGCTTTAAAACGCGGTTTACATCCGGCATTACATCTTTACCATCTACGTAAACAGGCATATTTGACTGATTTCTTAAAGCAGTATGAAGAACAGCGCGATCTTCAGTCTCATTGATTTTAACACCAGTAAACATCGCCTCAATCGCATTCTTAAGTCCCACTTCCTCAGCCAAATTAATAAGTGCATTCATTACGCCTGCGTCAATCAAGTTCTTTGAGAAATCCACAAGCATATCATTAAAACGAATGGAATACTTATTAAAACGCTGCGAATCAGCTGCGAACATATCGCGCATTAATGTTTTCTGCATAACTCCATAAAGCTCTTTTAATCTTAGCCAGGCTGCAGTTGTTGTAGGATTAATCTTCAGTAGGCCTATTTCATCGGAAATGGGGTCGCTTCTATTTTTTACCGGCGAGCTGGAGTAAGATGGGTTATTCTTCATAATCTTCTCAAGCTCTGCTACTGATGCCTCTAAGGAAATCCACAGCTCTTTTAATGCCCCTGGTTTAAGAAAGCCAATAAAAGAACTATTAGTGAATAAATATAGTCTTTGGGAAATTTTATTTAAAATAGGTAAGGCTTGAATTAATTGTTTTGAGGAAACTTCTGTAGGCAAGGAAACATTAGTTTTCCCTGTCGGTGGGCCTCTCTTAGGCATGGATTTGCCAATGACATCCTTAACTGAATTAAGCAAGCCGCTTAATTTCACTGTCTCAATAGACGACGAAGCCCCCACCGGCGAGCTGGAAACATTATCTAAGAAATACAAAGAATACTCTCTTCTTAAATATTCTTGGCCTGCTCTAGGTAAAGATTTAAATATTTCGAAGATTTCTTCCTCAACCCTGATTAACTCTAAAGCAATTTTCTCAATTGGCTCTTTATATTTTCTAAAAGTATCCGGCATCGCTTGAATAAGTGCATCCAAATAAAATAGTGGATTCTCTAAGGCATAAACTGGATCTATATTACGGTTTAATAAAAATATAATATATTCGTAAAGATCACGGTCGGAAAACTCTTTCAAAATCTTACTCATCTCCATATTTACGCTATGCCTGTCCTTGCTGTAGGCTAAAAGTATTCTCTCCCGCATTAACTCTTTAAACCGCGCTATATTGGTATTCTCTGAATTTTCCACTAACGCACCTAATTTCTTTTCCAAATTCTGCAGTTCGCTATAAGGCATATAAAAAGTATCATCAATACCTAAGGCCATTCTTCCTTTATCCGCTGGAATAAAATGGCAATCGGTACCATAACTGATTAATAACCCTAATTCTTCTGCTAAACGTAAATAATAACTATCTTTTCCGGCATCAAGCCAATGAGTATAAACCTCTAAAGCATCGCCGCCGGCCTTTTCAAAATTACGTACCATGTCCGCAATAAACTCATAACCATTTCCTTGCCAACCGCCAGCAGGCAACACAATATCAGGATACCAGCGAGGATGATTAAATACAGCAATGCCTCCGGCTCGATGTATAGCATCGATTATCACCCGAGGATCATCAATGGTTTTGGGTATATTGGGATTAGCTATATTAAACCATCCCCAAACAAATGGTCTGGGTTTCAAAGGTTCATCTATCCGTGAAATATAATCCTGTAATGAATACATCCAGAAAGGCGCGGTGGTAGTAGCAGACTCGCTAGTCTGGAATAATATTACATTATTGAGTAATTGGTTATCTTGTTCTGTTAAAATATACGTTTTTTCCGCTTTATATATTCTTATAAGAAGTTGATTAAATTCATTAAGGAACTGCTCGTTTAACAAACCCAGCCCATTTTCAACCCGCCTAGCCATTTCTTCTATGTTATTGTGTTTATAAACATCAAGATAGAACTTGGTCTGGCTGATAAGTAACTGATTAATAATCTGAGCCGGAGTTAAACCCTGATACTGCGGCCATTTGGTTATAGCTTTATCCAATTCGCCTCTATTATAAAGATAATCCAGCATTTCCCTGGTATGCGTATAAAATGCCAATTGGAATCTCATAGAAGTTTCTTCAACTATTTTGATTAAATCAAGATGATTATAATCAATGAAGTAACCCATTATATGAACGTCGATACCTATTTTATTCTTAGGATCTACTTCTACATACCAGGAAAATTCGCAAGCCGGAATTACTTTAACTCCATATCTTACGCCTAATGCGATTCCTTTTTCCACGCCGCTTAAGGCATTATGATTAGTTACAGCCATGATCTTAACTACGTTCTTTACTGCTTCTTTAATCAGATCTTCTAAATCCAATCCGCCATCTGATAAAGTAGAATGCAAGTGCAGGTCTCTCCTGCCTTGGTTTTCAGGGCACCAGGAAAGATTATCCTGGTATTTATTCTTAAAGTATACATTAGCGCTTAAACCCAATTGATTCCTGGCTGCCACAGCTTCAGTTAACAAATACCAATCCTTGCTAGAATCAATCTTCTTATCTTGCTCTAAGATTATTTCTTCTAATCTGGAAATGTCCCCTGCCTTGGCTAAAGCCATCATCTCTCTTCTTCTAGCTAAAACTTGTTTTGTTTCATTTGCTCTTACAGATTTAAAGAGCGTCTGGACTAATGAACCTCGAGGACCAGATATAATGGGAGAGGATGCGTTTTCATCATCTTTACCAATTCCTAAAATTTCAATATATTTTTTTGATAATCCTAGAGTAATACGCGTAAGAACAACATTACGCCTAACCCAAGCGTTTGAAATGAGTGCCAAATCGGGATCGAAACGGCCATCCCCAACGTCATAACCAAAACTAACATTTTTCACATTTATATAATCCCCGACCTCCCCCTTACTCCATTCTTCTTCGGTAAAATTTAGGTTCATGCCACCACTATGTTCTCCTGTATAAACCGAAATAGAATAGCTAATGGCTGTTTCTTTGTTAACAACTATATTCTTTTCAAAATCGTGAATAAATTGTTTTATATCGCTATCGTTGCGCGCTCTAAGTAAAATCGCTTGCGCGATCTCTCTATTAGATGAAATTTTCCTAACGATAGCAACATGATACATGAGAATCTGTTTGTAATATATCTTTGAATAGGCCTGGTGAAGTTTTTCTTCTATTTCTTTAAGAGAGAAGGTGATGAGAGAACTTGCGCTATCAGATTGACCATTATCTATATTTAAAAGCCGCCGCCTCTCATCAACCCTGACTAATAAAACCTGTTTAGTTTCCTTATCTTTTTCCGACTTAAAGAAAGTATTAACCAGGGAGCCAAAGATGGGGGAGGAGGACAACGGACCATTTTGGCGAGCTAAGCGGACTGCGCCGATAGCTTCGGCGAACCTAACGTCGTATTCGGTTTGTTTAGGCAATACAGTTACTGCTAATTGCATGCCGTCTTTAGCTAACTCATCTTTTAATCTATCCTTAATATATAAACCTACTTCATAAGGCAGTATCTCGCCATGTAAAACTAACTCTTTGGCATCAGGGAAATAACTTAATAATTCTTTTGAAGCGATAACTAAAAAGGTGATAATTTTATTGATAACCTTCTTAGCATGTTCGCCTCTCTTGCCCCAGAGATAATAGACATCACGAACTTTTAAATCCGTCTCGCGGACTACCTTAATACGGCTATCATAGAGCTGGCCGCATAATTGCGTTGTTCTTTGGGCAATAGCCTTAAGCTCCGACTTTGAATCGTCTGGATCATTAGGAATATCTCCCATTGGGACTAAGTTATCTTTTTCTTTCTTTAATCGTATAACCTGGGAAGGAATAATAACAGTAATGGCTTTGTAGTCCCTGTGGAATCCTATAACTTTTTCTACAAATTTACTGCTTACTCTCTCTATTAAGTTATCCTGCCCCTTGCTAACCTCTTCTTCATATATTAAACCTAATTCATAGGCTACTTTACCCGGCAATAACCCGCCCATAAGAAGATCTTTGGATACCCTCAAAACTCCTGTCTCGGATAAGTATTGCTGCAAAGCTCCCCTTACAAGTGTAAAACTATGAACAGGAGCATCTATATTCATATCTACTCTTACATTCCCGCCTTCACCTAAGATATCCGTTAAAACCCCTTCGCTGTTACTTACTGAAAAGGCTATACTTTCACCCATATTGATGAAAATCCTTGCCCTGTCTTCTTTAGAGTTCGATAGATAGTAAGCGGCTGTAGCATTGCCGTCATTACACATCTTAACCGGCAGGCCTAACCTGTAAGATAATTCAGCGGCTAAATGACCCATCTTAAGATAAAACTCTTCTTCACCTAATCCTGATAAACCGGCGACTATCCTTCCGGCTCTTCCGACAATACGATTATTGCTAGTATTAATGGCAGATGGCCAGCTTATCCCGATCATCTCTAATTTCTGGGCTCCCAGATAAAAAGCTGTTTCTTCTTTTATAAACTCTTCTAATCTATTGAGGTAAACAACAGGATCGGTTATATACTGGGGAAACCAGCGTAATTGTCTGGTAGCAACTATTTCATTATCTTTTAAGATTATGCTCCTGATATATTTACTATTTAGACTGATTCCCATGGTATAGGATTCCGCATTAGCCTGACTTATCTTTTGGCCACTGGCATCTTGGATATTTAAGCTCTGGCTATCTAACATGTCTTCAAATTCAATCGTAAAAGGCTGTTGAATATGATACATATTTAAAAAATAACCCATTAGAGCGTAACTTTCTTGAGCCATAAACTCCTTAACCCTTTGCTGTACCCAGCTGCAAGCTATCACTTTAACTCTTACTGGCCCGAATATAGACATACGGTTATATATATAGGTAGAGACGTATTCGGTTACAATCTCTTTCTGTATTTCATTAAGGTGTTCTTGCCTGGGAATTGCTATATTAAAGACCCTTTGCTGGGTAGAATCCTGATTGAAAATAACTGTCAGGCTATCCAGGGATTCTGGATTATTTTGGGCTATTTCGGAGAAAATCGCATTCCAAAAATCTATCGGCCAGATCAATTCGCCGTTATTCAGAGCCCCGAGCATTTTCTGCTCATAATAATCCCTCTTTTCTGCGTTCTTAATCATATTAATAAGCGCCCTGCCTCTGGCTATATAGTCAATTGCCTTATATAGCTCAATCTTTTTGTAAACTAATCTTCCGGCGGAACTAATATCAAAATTGCTGAAGTAATGTACCCGTATGTCTTTAGCGCGGAAATAATCCAAATCTGTGTTAGCAACTGTCAAAGTAGGCATGGGATATTTTTTGCTTAATTTAGCTGCGCGGATAGCCAGTTCATACTGAGTTTCCGAACTATTGAATTTATCCATGCGCTTATTATATTCTTTTCTCAAATCAGCAGCTGTCTCGGGGGATATATCCGGTAGTATGATATCGGTGACGATATCGCTGAATCCGTATTGGCTGCCCGTAACTGCCCTGATACTTCTATCTAAGACCTGCATTTGTTCGCTGATACTTAAACCATGGGTTTCAAAATCCTCACTGATTTTAACAAAATAAACACAAGGTAAACCCTGCTCTTTACGCTCATGTATAGCCTCAACTACCCCTTTTACGATAAAATTAGGTAATACGCTGGTGATCATGCCGCTTTCGCCATAGGCAATAGCTTTTAATACTGTTTTTATTAAAGCTTCCGCTTCTTTTGAAGGCTTAGGCAATTGTTCAGGAGTAACAAGCTTGAATCTTCTTACTTTGCGGCTGGCTGATTCATCAAGCATGTCTTCTCCGCTTTCTGTTTTTTCATAGACATAGCTGCCTTTTTCATCTCTTTCAGCTAATTTAATTATTAACTTAAACACCGGGGCATGCAAAACTTTATCGGTAATAAAAGTCTGCTCTTCTACCATGCGGTTTTTAAATTGGATGGCAGTTTCGCCAACCTTGATCTCTTCGCCTTCGCCTTCATATTGGGCCTTGCCATCCTTCTGGTACTGACGTTTTGTCCAATTGGCATTCAAAGGAGGTATTATGGTTTTATTCCCGTCAACAAGGTTGATCTCTGTTTTGCCTTCTTCAGTTTCGTAAGCTTCATATAATTGTCCGCCAATGGATATAATGAACCTGCCATTCTGGTTAGTAAAGATAACCTCTTTGCCGGCTATCTCTAATGTAAGTTTATCTGCTTCGGCTAAGGGCTTTGCCGTATATTGATGCTTGCCGTCATATGTTAAATGATAAGCCATAATATCACCGGAGGCTTCAACGTGGGCTTTCCTTACAAGGTATCTACCGGTAGGTTTATCTTGCCGGTCATATTCCGGACCAAATAATATGCCTTCCTGAATGCCGTCCGGCCCAGTTATCTTCAAGGCAGCAGCCTCAAGGATTGCTACCAGGGTAGCATCATCATAGCTTGTCCAGGCACTATAACCGGCGACAACTCCCAAGATCTCATACAGCTTATCTAAGGGCACATTGTAATCAAGCATCCTAACTATTTTACCGGCTTCTACTGTTTCGCGGATACGCCCGCAATCAATCATTACTGCCAAAGCTAATATATTCTGCCATTTGGCGCCTATGAGTTTAAGAGTATAAGTTTTAACTAATTGCGCATCAGCTATTTCAGCTAATTTCACCATGTTAGAGATAAAGAATACCCAATCCGCAGGCCGCTTAAATATACCCTGATTTATTTTATTTTGGGCCTCGATGACCCTGGAAACTATAATATCCCTTACAGAGAGATTCTTATGATTGCCGTTTAGCATAAGCTGCTTGACAACACGGTCATATTTTAATTTGTTATCTATTACTTCCTCGATTTCTTTTATATCCGTAAAACTGCCGCCTTTTGCCACGCGCGCGTCAATTATCTTATCGGCATCCGCGGTATCGAATATATGCATCAAGGTATCTTTATCTGCAGTATTTATGTTGATCTTCGCACTAATGCGGACATCGTCTCCTAAGACGAAAAGCTTTGCCCCGTCATTTATCCGGGCATCCACATCAGCCTGGTAGGTTATAATTGATATGATATCTCCGCCGATCGAGGTTACTTCTTTAGGCCAGCCGTCAGCATCATGGATTTCCATTCTTATAGTACCGGTATGCCCTCCATCATCGCAACCGCAGTTATTAAGAGCCCCAGACACTTTCTTAACCATGCCCTTCGCAAAATCTTTAAAATATTTGAAGGATTTTCTTGCGCTTTGAACCATAGCCTGGGCAAATGTCGTAGCCCCTTCTCCACCGCCGCCGATAAAAAGCACATCTACGACTGGAGGGGCTCGGGCAGAATAAGGCGCACATCTCTGCTGATCAGATTTAGCAACTACTTCCTGCCGAACTATACCGTTAGCTACAGTGCCAAAATCTCTACCTGTCTCTTCAGCTTCTCTGGCTATTTCATTTTTATAATTTTGTCCAATTATCATCTTTATGTGATCCGGAACATCAGCATCTTCTTTTTCAATTGGGCTCGACCCCTGGACTGTTTTAGTAGTTACTAACGAATAAGCTCCCATTATCGACAAAGAACTACTAACTAAGCCAATAGACTCATTTAATCTCCCAACAATCTCTTCTATTCTTATATTGGCCCTACGCATAAATATTGCTTCTTTATTTTCCGCGGATAGCAAAGAATCATAATTGTACTTAGTATGATCGGATACGTTTAAATACAAATCTAAGTGCGCATCATTGTGTTTTAGTAACCAATCTACTACTCCAAATAATTCCATCTCAACACCAGTAAAATACACATCCTCCTGGTTTTCTTTAATTTCTTTTACATAGTCAGTTACCGGGAATAATATTGTATAAGTATTCAGAATGCCGCCGTAGTGTTGATTAGGTTCAGAGCTAAAACGAACCGCATTAGGCACACTCAGCACTTCTTTGCTATTCATATGGTATAATCTAATTGGTACAACTGAATCAAAATACTGTTGATCTATACTTAACCCACCTACTGTGCCCCAAAAAACAAAATTCCTAACACGTTGAACGTATAATTCATCTATAAACGCCGGGCAAGAATCTCCAATCATTGCGTCAATATAAGCAACGACAACACGAGTATTTTCTCTTTCTAAAATTAAATATCTATATGTTGCACCAGAAACTTCCTCACTTATCACCCATCCACTATCTCTTAATTTATTTATTAATAATGGCACCATTTTATCCAACACAATAGCAGCATGCGATATCCCGGAGAACTTATTTGCTAAATCTTTTTGATAGATGTCTCTACGATTAAATGTCCCGCTATTGATAATGTTGATTTTAGTAAATGAAAGGCCTGAGAATTTAAGCACGCTCAACCAATGATATAAATCGTGGTTACTGTCAATGCCAGATAATACATAAGAAATATTTTGTCTTCGTTTTAACCGGTACAAACTAGGGTACCAAGGAGAAAAACCCTTGTTTAATTGAATTCGTGAAACATTCCAGCCTTTTCTTTGCAAATCTTCTATGGAAATATGCTTACCTATATAAATATCCACATTTTTAACTAAACCGTTTTTAACATTAACATAAAAATCATCGGATGTGTTTGTTCTTATGTAATTACGCAAATATTTACCCCAATTTCCTCTGTCTGATACAACTCGTAAATTATTCCAAAAGTTAACTAAATTTTCTTGAGAAATATTAGTATAATTAATTTTAAAAGTGTCAACCAAAGAACCGAATATCGGGCTCGATGACACCTGCTTTGCCTTATTCGCCAGCTGGGCAGCTCCAATAGCGCCGCCGTATTTGGATTCGGGAGTGATATGGATATTGACTTTGATATTAGGGAATTCTTCTTTTAGGATCTTTTGAGCAGTGTTTCTAATGACTTCACCGGAGAGGCCGGTAGTTACTCCGCCAAAGAGAACTACATTTTCCATATTGAAGTATCTGTGGTATTCAGCTATAGCAGTAGTAAGGTATCTGGCCATATTGGTAAATATTTCGATGGCTTCGGGATTATTCTTCTCAAGGAGTTGTCCTACAACCATGGCTTTATCCTGGCGGTCAGCAGTTTCTACTTCAAGGATTTGCTTAGTTTCAGCCTGGGTAACTATACCCCACTGGGAGAGGTATCTCTGGAGCACGCCAGGTACTTCAGTCCAGGTATGTCCCGGGGCGTTAGGATGCATATCGATAATGACATTACCACCTTCAGAGAGGATCTTATTGTTAAGGTTTGAGTGCCTATCTATATGGGCAAAGGCAAGGCCAGTTCCCATGCCAAAGCCGATAGCATTGTTGACATTTAGGGTAGTGACGGCTCCGAATACTCCTGAGGCGCCATCATTAGAGATGTAGACAAAGGCTTGATTTAAATCTTTGGATATCTCTTCATTGATATTGGCTATAAGATACTTAAAGCTGTCACTGGATAAACCCTGGGTAATAGGACCGGTACCGATGACCCGGCCTTGTTTAGTAGCTCCGGCCCAGGAGATACCTACTGCATCTATATTAGCTAAGGCTTTGGCTACTTCTTGAATAGCTTCTTTGATCAAGCGGATGTGTTCGTTAGGATCGGTAATGGCTTGAGGAGTCCACTTCAGAGAATATTCTGATACTTTCTTGCCGTTATGGATAGCTGAAGCTTTGATAGCGGTCCCGCCTAAGTCTACGCCTACTAAATTACCCTGCTTAGAGTCAAAATCAACCTTGGGAGATTCCAGGTCGAAGAGACCTTTCTGGAAGATGATGTTATCCATCTCTTCTTCTGTAGCGGATTTGAATTCAAAAGGCTTGTTGTTAACTACATAGGTGAAGTATCCGGATAAGGCTTTGTTGGTCTTCTTCTTGGCTTCAGAATCGAATCTTTCAGAGAAGTTTTGCTCTATAGCCTGGTATAGGGCATAAGGTGCATTAATCAATACTCTTACTGTTCCGATAACACCGATACGGTTATAGATCTGGGTTGAGAGGTAATGGGCAATGGCTTTGAGCTCTTCTTCTTTGGTGTTTCCATCTATCAAAGGATAGTTTAAGTTGAACAGATACGGGGCTACGATATCTTTATCAAATAATACGATTATGGATGATTTCTCATTATCTTTGAGGCTATCTACTGCTTTATGCCAATCTGTTATCGGCTGGAAGGCTTTGGTGGAACTAAAGAGTGCGACAAGTGAGCCGACGATGGGGGAGGAGGAATTACTCAAAGGATATACGCCCAGGGTTTCAATTTCCTTGAAGGTATAATCAGGATGATATATCAACTCTAAATGATCCACCTCAATTGATGGATACCAGATAAAACCTTTGAACTGAGATAAACTTAAGAGTAAACGTTTAACGTCATCAGGACTCATCACCTGATTCACGTAACCTAATACTATACGATATGCAAAAACATCATAATCTTCCCTTGTATTCATCTTATTCTTAAACACTGCTCTCAAGTGAGCAAGATGTAAAAGATCTTTTTCATCATCAGGATAAACTTCAGCGACAATAGTTCCGCCGCGCATAAAGTTTATATTTTTAACTGACATCTTTACCTTTGGAAAAGAAGAGACATACTGAGCGGCTATAGATTGCACAAAATCAAGTGTTTTCTGCGGTAAAGGCTCTTTAGAAGCACCAACCAAACGCACAACAGTAAAATGCAAGGTATTATCAAACATAAAATGTATTTTTCCTCTTAAATCACCAGGCAAACCATTGGCTAAATTACGTTTCAGGGTTTTTAGATTCTCGAGCAACTTCGGATAATTCTTAACCAAATATACTAAAGAAGTAGAATAATTAGGGACAACCTTATCTTGGGCGTTATATACGCGCCTGATACCATAAGAGAGTTTCTTCTCATTAATTCCAGTATACTTAAAGGTCTCTCCCTTTGCCCAGATTTTGGATAATTCTTCTTTGTAAATATCCAACGGGGATTCCTGACGCCTCTTGATCTCAGCAATTATATTAGGTATAGTAGAATCAACAAGTTCTCCGCTATGGCTTAATTCTCTGTATTCTTTTAATATTTCACGTACCCACATTCTGGTTGAACGCACACCGGAGCCGCCCCTTAATACACCCTCCGGGATTTCAAGCTGATTGGGATTAATGCTGACAAAAGATGGGCCTATGACATCCATTGCTGCAAGGTCATTTCCACCGGGGATAAATTCATCTCCAAAATAAAGCACCTTTTCCGCAGGTACAGATAATGTATTGACAAAATTAGACAAAGATATTGATTTATTGATGCTAGCGAGATTTATATCAATAGATGACACGCCTCCGCCCTGAATAATATATTTTTCTGAGATCTCCTTAGGCAGGCGGCTGATTATCCTATCCACTATAATACTGCGGACATCAGGATCGGAAGCGATAAGCTTTTGATCGGCAAAAACTCGCGAAGGCACACCTACCACGCTTACCTGATACACATTTTGATCGCCGATCTGCGCAAGAGACCTACGAATATCAATTACCGGTTTTTTATAAACTCCCTTTTCATCCGTAAACGTAAATGTTGAATAAACGCGGCTATATTCTTCTTTATCTGCCAAAAAGACTTTAAAATATCGCTCTGTCTCCTCTTCTAAAATTACTTTGATCTCTTCTACATCTGCCTCAGGAATAATATTACGCTGGTTATAAATACTGTCTACAATCAGCTGGCCTTCTTCGTTAAAGGTAAGTTTAATTGCTCCTCCGTTTGTATAAAGGGTAACATTTCTACGTAATGCCTCAGGCACAAAATCAGAAATACGCCGACAGATCTCTTCAAATTTATTACCTGAAACTATAGCGATCTTAAATCCGGATTCAAGTAAACCCACGAAATTATTAGTAAAATCAAGATCATCAACTAAAGTCTCAACCCACTGACCATTTACTGTCCTTAATAGAGTATTATCCATATCAAAGACCAGGGCTCCGGGCTCTTTAGGATCAAACTCAATGGGAGAAGAAGTAGTGATCGGCTGAAAGGCTTTGGTTGAACTAAACAAAACTACCAAAGAGCCGAATATCGGGCTCGATGACACCTGCTTGGTCTTATTAGCCAGCTGGGCAGCTCCTATTGCGCCGCCATATTTAGATTCAGGGGTAATGTGGATATTGACTTTGATATTGGGGAATTCTTCTTTTAGGATCTCTTGAGCAGTGTTTCTGATGGCTTCACCGGAGAGGCCGGTAGTTACTCCTCCAAATAAGACTACATTCTCCATATTGAAGTATCTGTGGTATTCAGCTATAGCAGTAGCTAAATACCTAGCCATATTGGTAAAGATCTCAATAGCCTGAGGATTATTCTTCTCAAGGAGTTGTCCTACAACCATGGCTTTATCCTGACGGTCAGCAGTTTCTACTTCAAGGATTTGCTTAGTTTCAGCCTGGGTAACTATACCCCACTGGGAGAGGTATCTCTGGAGCACGCCAGGTACTTCAGTCCAGGTATGTCCCGGGGCGTTAGGATGCATATCGATAATGACATTACCACCTTCAGAGAGGATCTTATTGTTAAGGTTTGAGTGCCTATCTATATGGGCAAAGGCAAGGCCAGTTCCCATGCCAAAGCCGATAGCATTGTTGACATTTAGGGTAGTGACGGCTCCGAATACTCCTGAGGCGCCATCATTAGAGATGTAGACAAAGGCTTGATTTAAATCTTTGGATATCTCTTCATTGATATTGGCTATAAGATACTTAAAGCTGTCACTGGATAAACCCTGGGTAATAGGACCGGTACCGATGACCCGGCCTTGTTTAGTAGCTCCGGCCCAGGAGATACCTACTGCATCTATATTAGCTAAGGCTTTGGCTACTTCTTGAATAGCTTCTTTGATCAAGCGGATGTGTTCGTTAGGATCGGTAATGGCTTGAGGAGTCCACTTCAGAGAATATTCTGATACTTTCTTGCCGTTATGGATAGCTGAAGCTTTGATAGCGGTCCCGCCTAAGTCTACGCCTACTAAATTACCCTGCTTAGAGTCAAAATCAACCTTGGGAGATTCCAGGTCGAAGAGACCTTTCTGGAAGATGATGTTATCCATCTCTTCTTCTGTAGCGGATTTGAATTCAAAAGGCTTGTTGTTAACTACATAGGTGAAGTATCCGGATAAGGCTTTGTTGGTCTTCTTCTTGGCTTCAGAATCGAATCTTTCAGAGAAGTTTTGCTCTATAGCCTGGTATAGGGCATAAGGTGCATTAATCAATACTCTTACTGTTCCGATAACACCGATACGGTTATAGATCTGGGTTGAGAGGTAATGGGCAATGGCTTTGAGCTCTTCTTCTTTGGTGTTTCCATCTATCAAAGGATAGTTTAAGTTGAACAGATACGGGGCTACGATATCTTTATCAAATAATACGATTATGGATGATTTCTCATTATCTTTGAGGCTATCTACTGCTTTATGCCAATCTGTTATCGGCTGGAAGGCTTTGGTGGAACTAAAGAGTGCGACAAGTGAGCCGACGATGGGGGAGGAACCTTGAGGAGGAACGCCTATAACATTTAATAATCTCTGGGCTAAAGCATTGGAATTATATACAGGTTTCTTATCATTAATCCCTACTACTTCTGACTCACTAACAGTTATAGGTTTGATTCCTTCTTTAGTAAAATAGGCTTTATCTGATTCAGTAACTTCCTGGGACCCTTGAACATACTTACTGGCCTGGGCTCTTCCTTCTTTTAATACACAGGTTAAATCCTTAGCCTTATCCGCAGTTAACTTTACTTCGTTCATTTCATTGATCTTTTTAGGATCAATCTCAGCAAAGATTATATGAGTAAATAAATCCCCTATTTTTACATCTCTGCCTAATGACCTTTGAGCATGCTCTCTGATAACTTCCATCTGTTCACTTAATGATAAAACTTCTTCTATCTTCAGGTAATAATCCTGTCCTGCGATTACATCAGCGGCATCATTGATATAGTTACCTTGAGCATCTACAACCTTTACTCCTTTGGAGGTTTCCAGGTCAGCCTTGATCTTGGCGATGTAAACCACAGGCAAACCGCGCTCTCTGGCCCTTAAAATAGCCTCAATGGTCTCCTTAAAGAGGAAGTTAGGAAGAAGAGAGGTGAATAATGAACCATATCCTACAAATAATCCGCCTTTTGTGTCATCGATAAGTTCAGCGGCAAAGTTATCAAATTTAGGATAATCGCCGTTTTCAAGGGGCAATGGTTTAACATCAGGATTATGAGAGATCCTTCTTACGAATTCGATCCGTTCGATAAACTCTTCGTGGGCCTTGTCGGTTATCTTGGTCTGATAATTAACTACTCCCTTGTTACCTCTATATATTCCCCTTAAACAAGCCTTGTCGTATTCAGCGGTAACTACGGTAGCCCGGTTATCGCCTAAGCTTAAGAATTTATTCAGGGCGATCAGCGGCTTATGATTTATGATACCCTTTCTTCCTTCTTCTTTATTTATCCAGCCCAGATCGTAACCCGCCCCGAAATAGATCAGATTAGCTGTAGATTGAGCGGTGTTATCCATATCAAGGTTTATGGTCTGCGTATCCACCAGCTCCCTATCAATGAGTTCACCTAAATTAAGCAGGCTGCTTATAAAGACGATAAAATCATCCGGTTTGGATGTTTCATTCAGCGGTTCACCGTAAACTTTGATCCCAGCCACTTCTCCATTTACTACTCTAAATACATCTTCGATCCTCTTTTTCCAGGAATCAAAAATGCTCTTACCTTTTAAACGTCCGCCGGAATCAAAACGAGGATCCGGAGGTTCGTAAGCCTTAAGCTCCATTTCAAAAAGGGTGAATATTTTCAGATTATCATTACTCAGAAATATGGATACGCCGCCCACGTCTCCGGGCGGAACGAAGAACACGCCAAAAGCCTCGAATACCGCCCGCATAACCTCCCATGAAGAACCGCCGTCGTCAGAAGAAGAACACACCGCGGCAAAAGGGGCCTTTATTCTGCGCATTAAAGCCAAAAGAAGAGTGGTAATACCGGGGCCGCCGCCGCCTATATAAGTTGCCCAAGGAGGAGCCCGCTCTGATTTCGATGGTTCTGACGCTTTTTTCTCGCTGATAAACCTGTCCTGGAAATATCCGGTCAAAACCCTGGAATAAGACAGACCTTTGGATGTTCTTGCCTTATCGATATCCTGTCTCAAACTATGGTCATCACCTCTATATAGTTTCTTCAGGAAATGAATATTCCTGGCGCTCCTCAAATCAATGGCGCTAAAGAAACTGAAAAAATCAACCTGATTTTGATATTTCTCATAAATAGAATCAATCTTTTTAAAAAATTCATCCAGATCATTAAAACCAGCGTATGCCTGAATCGCTTCTTCTAATGCATTATGTAAAATATCCTTCTGCTCTATATACGCTTTTCTGTATAACCTTACCCAGGAAGGAGCATCGACTTTATTCAATTCATAATTAAAATAGATATTGCAGAGTTCCCAAAGCCTGGATTTTTTGCTTAACTTGAGCCAATCGCCATTTATATTTAGCTCCGCTATCCTTCTTTCAGCAGCTAACAGTGAAGGATTATCGCGAGCGGACTCTAAAATATGCCTATTGATCAACTTTATCAGGCTAGGCAATGAACAGCCTACAGCGGCGAAATCCAGTAAATATTTAACAGCACTTAAACCCCTGCCAATATTTTGGAACCCCTCAAGGACGCGGTCATTATCATCCGCGATATTGGCGTAATAGTTTAAATTCTTTATCCGATTAACTATATTCTTGATATCCTCTGCCGCCTCAGACCTGGAGTTGCTTAACAGGATACCTTCCTGAACAGCATAATCAGCCATATACTGGGTGATAACGCTGGCGATATTGACATTCCTTCTTAAGATAATAATGGAAGTACCGCCGGTAGACTTTATTTCATACTCCTGGAAGAAGTTGGAATTTTTAGCCTCAACCTCCCGGATTATTTCTGATATGATCTTTTGACGAACATCCCAATATTTGGATTGTTCTTCTATGCTTAATGAGCCATAATCTAAAGGCAGCTCTGCCAAATTATTGGGTTCGATCTGCCTTGACGGGATCCCTACTATTGATACCCTGCTGACACAATTATCGATCATTTGCTTATCAACAATAGGAAGAATGAATTTAAATCCCGGATAAACAGAGTTATACTCATACTTTCTACTCTTATAATCCTCCCAATAGTTATTGATGACTTTCTTTATGGCTTCAATGATCAGGCCAATATGATCATTATTCACGCAGGAGATAGTATTGTATTCTTTGGCGCTGATCTCATCGCCGGATTCATCAAAATCTACCCTCATGCTTCCGGATAAAGGCGCGATGGTCAGGTTATTAATTGCATCCGCGGGCAGATCCTTAAGTAACCTGGTTTTTAATCCCAGTTGAGGAATATTGCTACCGATTAAGTCTTCCCATCTCTGGTTGCTGGCCAATAGCACAAAATAACCTGCTTCAAGAAGGTTGATCAGGCTATCTTTAACTATGCTGTCTTTTAAAGAATTGTTTCTATACCTACTGAAAGGCAATAAAACTCTGTCCGGACCGACAATTATTACTACCCCTAAGGTACGCTCGGTTCTCTTGCTTATATTATGGGCTTCGAATTCATTCAATCCGGATTCTGTGATAAGCCTGGTTTCAACTATCACATGGATAATGATGCGGCCTAATAGGAATGGCTTTATAACGTTGAGGGTTTTGGAAAAGATTACTATTTTATTATCAATTATTGTCGCATTGGGAGGAGAATGATTTCTTACCGGTATAAATACGACATCAAACTTTTCAGCTTCTTTCCTGGGATTAATCAGCCCCAGATAAGGAACAGAGATATCCTTATCTGGCAATACATTTAACGCCTCACGATATACATGCTTACCTGTTATGGATTGGCCGGATATTTTACCTTTATTGTATTTATCCAATGCTTTTCTCTCGTCGGTAGAGAGGATATTGCGGAAGATAGGGCTAGAAGAAACAGGAGACGAGCTAATAATCCTGGTATTTGATATAAAATTTCTGATTCTCTCTCTTTTTTCTTGGGATGCTCCTAAAACTCTTGACAGATAATCTGCTTTATCTATCAATCTATCCCTAAATGATGATTTCCAATTCACAACCTCAAAATAAAATGCTCTTTTTGACACTTTCTCTTCGCCAACTCCTTTGTAGAGTTCCTTTTGAGTAAGTTGCTCTATATCGGCAACACCCGATTTAATATAAACTACTTTTTTCTCCGCATCGGTTAAACCATCCCATAATTCATTAGCAATATTTAATGCTCCGACAGCAATCTCCGGATTTAAACGCTCAGCAGCCTCCTGAATACGCATCTGCTGATCAATCCTTTCCCTGAACTCATCAGCCTTAGCTGAAACAAGTTTATTATACTCCAGCTTATTTTTAACATCTCTAAACCATCTCATGGCTGACTTTAAATAATCGAATAGAATTCCGGGAATAACCATCTTTAAAACATCCCTTACTCCTAATATTATCCTTAATCCTAAATTAGGATGGTAGTTCAGAAAATAAGGAGTTAACCACCAGCTAAAAGCCATTAAAATAAAGAACATGTTCACGGCTACGGCGACCGGATGATACGGAGAAATCAACAATATCATAACCAATGCAAAACCTAAACGATTGGAAACTCCGAATTCTTTATACACTTCTTCCGCAGTATGCCGCACAGAATCGCTGGACCTGGGTGAAAGACTGAATATGACTTTTCTGTTCAACCCCTCAGCTACCTTGGATGAATGAATAGGTATAAATGTCGTATAATAGAATAAATAAAGTAGGAAGTAGAGTATAAATGTACCCATGCCTCTCCAGAAACCGTAACGATATTCATGCACCGCCATAGAAGTGGCATTTATGGTCTGAGCAAAGACCATTGACAGAACGACAAAAGCGTAAGGCATGAATAAATGAGCGTAAACGTTCCAGGGCAGGAAGAATGCGCCGATAAACATCGTAACGTTCGTAGCAATGATCCAAGGCTTATTAATATAAAAATCCATACTAAATATAGCCCCTATTTTCTTTGTCCAATGGACTATATTGCTACGAATGAACTCCTGGAAAGGAATACCCAAGATAATTTCAACCACTGAAGCGCCAAAACGAGTTATAAAAGAGTTGGCTTCAAACTGAGTTTTTTCAAAAGACTGCAGAATCCTTATTTTATGCGTAAACTGGCTATTTAAACCGTCTTTCATAGCTGCATTAGACATTACTGTATCTTCGCTAACATATTCTCTACCACCGTCAATCAAACTCCTACGGGCAATCCCCTTACCAAAATTACCATCGGAATCAACCAGATCCTTCGCCGGCCTTACAATATTATTCCATCCATGTTCTGATAAGGCCCCTGCTTTTGTTGCCGGACCCCAGTTTTCAGCATAGATCCAATAGGCAAATGATAACCAGGCTAACGTAGGATCTTCAAATTTACGTAATTCATTAGGCAGGCCCCAAATATCTCCAACTGTCCCCCTATGGCCGACATCCAGACAAAACATCAGGTCATGTTTTATATACGGGACTCTCTGGGCCCAGCCATTGAACTTAGTAGGATTCAACGGGAATCCGCCGCTGGCTAAAACAAAATCTCCGAGATTATCGGTAGTAGCCCTAGCGATACCTGGTTTATCACTATCAATACTCCAAACACCATTTACACCCTGTTTCTCTCTCCAAAATCCAAGCATATCTTTATCAAAATCAAACCAATCGGCGTTATACCCCATATAGTAAGCCACAAACTGAACACGCTCATTTATCCATCTGTCTATTTCCGCTTCGTTACCCAACCATTCAGGATGGAACTTTAAAGCTAACGCTTTATACCTAATCCTTAAAGCATAGACATAAGTCATTATGGTCTTATAGTAGTTTTCGGTCCTGTAATTCATCCATTCTTCCATCTGGTGCGCGGCATTTTGAATACCTAATCCCTCTAGAATATCTCTTGTCTCTGCGGCAGATGTTTTAGCTGCGAGCAGAATTGCCTTATTTTCTTCTGATACGTTTATTCCTCTGATAATTTTCTCAATAAAAAATAGCCATTGTTTATTATAAGCGTCTTTGGTACGCTCAAACTTCTTTTCTATCAATATACTCCCGCGTAAGGCATTCGCGGAACCCCTACTAACTAAAGAATCCAAGTCATTACTCTGCGCTCCGATCATCCATGTCCTTAATATACCTATAATATCTCCTCTAGACTTGCCCAATTCGGTGATTATTCTAATTGTTTCTTCCCAGGATGTATCCACATGAAGCAGTAAATTCCTAATCCCCTCATCCGGAGGATTAACCCCTTTACCTTTTAAATAAGTTTCCCAGGCAGCTGCTCCCTCAATTCTCTTGGACTTTTCAAATTCACTAGCCAGGTAATCTTCGCCTAACCCCTGTAAAGACAACTCTTCGCCGTTAACCTTCTTAAATCTTAACCTGGGAAATTCATTAAAACCGGATAATAACATGGTAACCGGATGGACCTGTCCTTCATTTTCTACCGGCAAAGCCTCAATTACATACATATTTAACCACTGCACAAAATACTGTTCAGCCTCCCAATCGCCTAATGTCTTTAAATTCTTCGACAAGTCCGGGCTGTTCAGGATATTCCTCAACTCATTATATTTAACGCTAGATATCATTGCCCCTTGAGGGCCGTTATATAACCATTCTATCGCAGCCCCTATGAACTCTCTTCCTTCGGCTGTTTGTAAAATTATGGGTAAGTATTTACGGACATCTCCCATATATTTAACTTTATGATAACCCATAATTTTGGATAAACGCTCTTCTGCCGCCTTAAAATTCAAATAAACAATAGCCCTGAAAGAAACTCTCAAATTAAACAGTAATAATAATACTGCTACCGGCCAACCAAACCAAGGCATTGAACCCCAGGCAAAATAAATCGTTGCCGCGCAGGAAAAAGTATTCCAAGAGAGCCATTCAGCTAAATTAAGTTTCCAAAAACGCCTGGCTATTGTGATTTGAGCCTTATCAGCTTCAGTTAGATCACCCGGAATAAAAGGCGTCCTCAAAGCCTTCCAAATAAACTTCACAGGATAGATCCAGAGCTGAAATAACAAACGGGATATCGGATACCTATAATATATTAACCCTTTGCTCTCTCTCTGCGCATCCAGATAAGCTTTAAATCTATCCACTAATAATTCAATTAACATCCTTTGCTCTTCTGATAACAAAATATACAGTGGAGGTCCGTTTGGTTTTAACGCTCCGGAATCAATAAGTTCCTGCAGATTAAATTTACTGTTAGGATCAATGCCTTCCGCAACGCAATACCTAAATAGATCCTTAAATTCTCCGGGGCTGAAGATATAGCCTGCTTTAAACATATAAAAAGGAGTCGATCTCATTAACGCCAGTATTGAATTTATGCCACTGTGATACCCAATAATGGATTTCCAGAACATCATCTCTTTATTGATAAAAACTTCCGCATCGGTATCAGTCATATTTCCGTTTTCAATCTTCCTCTCCAAATAATCAATAAAAGGAGTCAAATAATTAAAGTCAGCAACTTTCTTCTCCAGCCATACCCTGCGATCACTTTTAACAGGTATACGTCCGGGGTGGATCCTACTCCTTACATCTTGAGCCTTATGCACATTTTTACGGCTCATAACCACTAACTCCATTACCAATGAAAATACATACGCTATACCTCTAAGCAGAACTAACACCAGGATCAATATCCCTGCCCAGGCCAATATCGCTACTGCTATTGGATTAAAAAATTCTGGCTTGAATATATTAGTCAGCGTGCTATTGTCAGGAACATGATGTGTTAAATGCCTGTGTAAAAATTCTATAAATGCCCCATATTTAGGCTTATCCATGCGCGTAAGCTTACCCTGAATTTCTGCAACTTCTTTAACCTGTGCTAAGGTATTTCTATCCGGCCTTTGACGTACCAGTTCATCCTGAAAATATAACTTACCGCCCCGGGCAGCGATATTCTGGGCATTTTGTTCAGAAGTGACAACAAAACCTTTCTTATCTACCTGTTTACCACTCATAAAATCATTATCTTTTATCCTTCTTTGTTCAAATTTGCCTTTTACATAACGGTCCCATACCCAGATATAACCGGGTTTATCTTCGGCCAGAGCAGTATAATGCTCATTATAAAGCACTTCACCTTTATCGGTTAATTCTCTATCTTCGACAGGGAAACCAAAAGCATCATAGTAAGTTCTTAATGTTGTGTCCCTTAATTGCTTACCAATATGCAACTCCGAATACAGGCCACCATCAGGTAATGAT
This sequence comes from Candidatus Omnitrophota bacterium, assembly GCA_037134795.1. GTDB lineage: Bacteria > Omnitrophota > Gorgyraeia > Gygaellales > Profunditerraquicolaceae > UBA6249. The sequence goes on from JBAXLM010000004.1 coordinate 42,692, forward strand.
ATTGTCCGCTCTCTTATTGTCTTACGGGTATCCCGGGTTTCCTGAACTTTGTATATCAGAAGATTCTTACCAAAGCTTAAATCGCTAGAACGAGCCTGCCAATCACTATTATCCCAATTACTCTTAGTTTCTATAAGTCCGAATAAATAAGATTTTATGTTGTATTTATTAACATCAATACCTTTCCCCTTTTCATATTCATAGGTATAATTCTTGGTAGAATAATCAAACTCATCATAGAAAGGATGAATAGTAACCCACATTGGATTACCAAATTCTTTTTTCTCTGGATCGATGTTTATATTGACAGTCGGATAGCTAGTCAAAGCTATAATCTCATTGCCTTTGTGATCTTTTATCTCTACCTGGCTTCGGTATACTTTATCAGAATGGAACAACTTATTGATCTCATTCATATCATCGATCATAATTGCTTTTTTAGGCATAATCGACACCTTGACAAAATAGATATTACCTTTTCCGTCAACAAAAGTATTGTTTGAAATATTCTGAATATAATATTTTTTATCTATTTCGTCATAAATAATTCTTACAGTTTTGTCAGGAATTCTAAACCTTCCATATTTATGGTTAAAAATAAAAATTTCCTTTTTACCACTCAGAAAATCTATTTCAGAAAGAAGGCCATTTATCTTAGTTTCCAACGTAGTTTTTCTAAGGTCATTATTGCCCTTACGATCCTTGCCATAGTCATCCCTCTTATAGCTCAGCTTTACTTTGTTTGTTGAAAACTCTATTTTCTGAAGCTCAGATTTATTTTTTGTCTCCCCCGTCTTTAATATCTTCGCTTCCGAACCTATGCCTATACCCAATACTTCCAATAGTTCTTGAGGATACTCTTTAAATGCCCCATATTTAATGTCTTCCGTTGTCTTTCTAATGAAATTACTATCTATAGCTTTTAATCCATTTTTATCCTTTATATTCAATAAGGCTTCTTTTGTTATCTCTCCCTTATAATCGCCTTCGATCTTATATTTCATTACACCATTGAGTGTTTTTACTTCAATCCAAGTGTTATATGATTTAGTGTCATGCACCAGTACATATCTATATCCATTATTTACCCCCAAATCAAAACTTATACTGGCATTACCTATTTCTTTTTCATCTGCAATATACTCCAGTCCGCCCATTGCTTTATTCTGAGAATCACGAATAGAAATCTTAATCCTATTTTCTACTTCATCTATGGTTACGTACGAGATAGAGCTATCTTCCTTGAAAGCCTGGTATTCTACCCCTCTCAATGTTCCATTAGGATTAAGATTAGTGATTTTAACCCACTTGGTAAATTCTTGCAGATTAACACCTATATTTTTAAATACTCCGTCAATCCTTGTCTGCCAACCTCCTATATTTTCTTTCATTATAATTCCAGAATAAGAAATCCTTACTTTCTTAGCATTTTCCAATCTACCAGGTATATTTTCAGCATATCTTAGGTCTCCTAAACTTATATTAACGTAATAAGTTTCCCCACCTACTTCTTTTCCGACCTTGTTATATTTAATAAATTCAGTAATTTTAAGATTTCTCTCCCTATATAACGGCTGACCTCCCTTTATGCCCTCAGTAGTAATCCTCTCCTGATCATCCTGATAACGAACCATATATACGGCATTACGTCCCTTATCAGTATAGACAACCAGGCCGTTGCTTCTTAAATCAAATACTGCACCTTTAAATTCTTTCTCAAAATCCGCTGTATCTGAATAACCAAAAGCAGCAGCAACTTTCTTCAGCCTAACTTCATAAACTTTTTTGTCAGAGGAATACTTATCCTTACCTATAATTAAGACTTCACCTATCCTAGCAGGATACCAAGAAGTCGGAAGAGCGTCCTTAGAAAAATAGACCTTCATTCCTTTGCCAGGTATAGTTTGATACGCTAAAGTAAAGGCATTCGTCCAATCAAACAACGCCTGGACTTCGGGAGAATAAGAAACAACATGCCTCTCTCCACCCTTGTTCATAAATAAAGTCGCGTTATCTTTTTCACCAGAAATCTTGACCTTTATCTCTTCCTTTAAAGCTTCGTTATACTGATAGCTTACTTCGTCTTTCTTAGCTGGCTTAATTTTGTAAAAATCAGAATAACTTATTACGCCTTTGTAAAGGTCTTCTAAAGATACAGGTATGCGGGTTAATTTAGAATGCAAGTATATTGCCGGGCCTTTTAACAACTCTTCAATTGATTTAGGTAGATATTCTACCAGGAAGCCCTTACCGGATCTGGTAAACGCGGCGTCAACAATATCATCGCCTTGCTTAATTTGATTGGTACTTGCTTCCTGAAGCTTAAAGCCTGCGCTGGTTTCCGGAGGAGCCATGGCGTCCGGAATTAATTTAGCTTTAATGGTTGGCGGAAGACCTTCTTGATTCTCAATAAATCTTGTCTGGCCATCAGTGCCTATTAGTTTGGCAAATTTACTCTTCGAGTAATCAGACAAATCTTTAATGCCCTGCTTGCCTAATCTTAAAATGCCTTCTTTTTCATAGCCTCCTACCTTTAACAACACATCTTTCTTCTTATCCTTGCTTTCAGTTTCCACGCCATAGAAATGGCCGCCGTCAATAATTGTCTTCAATTCTCCTTTACCTAAGCGATAAGCCTGTCTGTTGCCATAAACTAAGCCCTCACCATCTAATAATTCATTGGCGAGCATCAAGCCTTTCTTCTGTAAATCCACAATACTAAAATTATCATTCCCCACAAGTATCAGCATATCCAAAGAATCATCATCTGTAATCATCGCGGCATTATTTAATTTAGCATTCAGGTAAACCTTGTGGCCATTCATGATAGTATAGTAAAATACTTCTTTATCTTTATCCTTACCTTTATCTCTCTCTTCTACAAATATGCCGGATTTATTTAAATCAGCTATTGAGAATTTCTTAGTTAAGTCCCCAAGGCGGAAAGTTTTATAAAATTCTTCTTCGCTTAAAGGATTCTTTACGCCGTCGCGGTAAAGCTTATTGCCAAGGTCATCGGTTTCTGCCGGAGGCTCAGACGGATAAATAACTTCTACCGCTTTACCGTCAACGATCATTGTGTTAGACTTAAATTTAGTCGGGGCAACCGGGTATGTAACATTTTTGGCTAACGGCATAGTTACGCTTGCTTCATGCTGCTTTAATTCCTGGGCTATAAAACCTTCGTTTTCCGGATGTATCGGGAATGCTTCTTTTGTTTTTTTGTCTCCCTTAATTCCACCGATAGGGCCAAACTTCGCCATGTAGAAACTGCTCCCCTGACCGTCAGGTATCCTGGCTTCTAATTTAACATTCATCTGACGCATAATAGGTATAGGTAGATCCAAACCAACTGAATAATACTTTCTATCATACAAATTATCCTTCTTCCAGCCAGCGTCTAATTTAATATTGCTAGGAAGCTTTACATTGGTGGAAAATGCCAAACTCTCAGTAGTGACTTCTCCCTTTACCCCGACCCTACCCAGGGTGTATTTTCCGGCAATACCCGGAAGTGTTCTCTCAAATCCGAAATAATCAGAGGTATCTTTAAGCCAACGGACAAAAAGCATTATCCCTTTACCGTCTTTTTCATAAGCGCCGTTAAGCTCTAAGGAATAATATTTTTCTCCAATAGAGATATCTACCGGTAAACTCTGGGTTACTCCGTTATCAGCCCAGTATAATAACTCTGTGCCTGATCTAGAGAGAGAAACCATGTTTGCCTTAGCCCCAATGTAGAAGTTCTTGGCCACTTCATCCCTTAAGTGTATGGTATTAACATAAATGTTGCCTTTATTATCTAAACTTAAGTCAGCGTAACCGCTGTAAACCATAGATAATTCCCCAACAGGGTTAATCGCAATACTCTCCATAAGCAAAAGCCGGTAAGATGTATCTGTTTCACTTTGATCAGGGCCTTTCTGCAAATTCTGAATGCTTCTGATTAATTCCACCTTGCTAATTGATGTCCATTTCTCGCCTTCTTTGCGTGCTAATATACCCCAACCAGTAGAAGAAGGATTCTTGTCGTCTCCACCCAAACCCCAAATGTTTAAGTCTATGTTCCAGCCCATTACCTTTACTAAGTCCCTTGTCCAAATTGCATTACCGAAAGCGCCGTTACCCCCAAGCACCGCGTAATCTACTTCAGGATAGCTGGCATTCAAAACATCATCCAATTGTTTCTCGGATAATAAATACGGCTCATCTAATTTATTAGCCTTGGACACTTCTCTTATCTTCTGGCCTAAATCCAATATTCTCTTATGCTGCGCGTAAAGCACACGCTTTTCTTTTAAGTATTTCTCCTGCTCTTCGTTTATCTTCTGGAATCTTTCTACGATGCGGGCCTTAACGTCATTGGAATTCTTTAAGACCTCCCAGATATCCTTAATCATCCCTTCTCTCCAGTTCAAATACGCTAGATCGGTCGCATAATGCTGCTCTAAATAAGCTTTATAAGTGGTGCCGTTGGCAATCTCGGTATTTAAATTGGTAACTGAGGACTGAATGTTAGCCTTGCTGGTGTTAAGATCCTGAATACGAGTCTGGGTTGAAGGTATCAAACCGGTTACTTGTTGAATCCTTGACTGAGCGTAAGATAATCTAACTTGTAATACCTGTAAATGATTCTGTACTTCGGTAAGCTGGCCCTGCCAATAAGTAACACCTGCGGCGTCGCTAAGGTTCTGCGCCTGCTGTAATTGCCCTGTGGTCCAATTCAGGGAATAAGGGTCATTGCCATTAAGAAAGTTTATGCCTGATTGTAATCCGGCTATCGAAGTTTCGTTATAGTTTCCGTTAGTTATGACTGCCGGGCCGTTTAATACCTTAGCTTCATTCTGCAAACTCTGCAGATAGTTGTTCGCGCTAATTATAGAGTTGTTAACATCCGGAATTGAAGTATTCTGTAAGAAACTTTTCTTCTGAGTAAAATAATCTAGGCCTTCCTGAGCTTTAGCAGGGTTTATCCCGGATTCCTGATAATTACGCCAATTTGAAACTACGCTTAAAGGATCTTTATTCCAGGTGCTATTATTATCCTGGATAAATTTCTCAACTTCTTTTAAACCTGGCTCTTTTTTAAGCGCGGCCACGTAATCTATAACTGTATCGCTTGCGGTTACGTCTTTATTCTGTAATTTGACCAGATACTGCTGGGCATTCTGTAATTCCAATTGCTTAGTATTTCTGTAAGCATAGGCGCCTGCTATCCCTGGGGTACCTGAAAGTAACTCATTATAGAAGAAAACCAACTCTGTATTATTAGCCTGCTGAGCCGCGCTTCTAGCCTGTTCAAGGTTAGTAATTTCCTGGTTAAGTTGAGTTATAGTATTCTGAAGATTGGTAACTCCGGCAGCTGCGGAATTAACCACATTCGCATAAGCATTCACAGCAGCTGTAACCTGGGCTAACTCAGCCTGAATCCTGCTTAATGCCATACGTACTTCCAACGCAATCTGCTGTTTCCAGTATTCCAGGCCGTAAAGCTTATCCAAATGATTTCTCAGCTCTTCCTGGGTCATAGATGTCTTGGCGATTTCTTCATAAATCCTGCTCAATACTTCCATCCCTCTGCGGATCTGGTTTAATTTAAGAACCCCTTTCCAATATTCTCCGTAAAGAGTTATTTTCTGCTTCTCTGCCGCGGCGTTCTGGACAACCTTTTCCTTATAGGACGCCGGCATTCCCATTTCAGGGTCTTTTTCTGTTGGCTTAACAGCAAAAGGCTTGTCTATTTTAACCCCTTCCGGCTTTACCAAGCGCGTGCTCTTAGCAGCATTATCGTCCCTGGCAAAATCCACTATCGCAGGTATTGATTTTCTGTCTTTTTCATAATACCAACGCACCATTGTGCCCGGAGTCAGGGTAATCTTTTTATCATTATCAAAAGTTATATCAGTAGCTTTTAATATTCTCTCTACGTTCTTCAGTTCATTCAGATCATAGACAAATTGTGTCGGTATTTCAGGAGTAGGGCTGTAAATCACGGCCTGTGGTACATTTATCTCCTTGTTCATAACAACTTCAGCTATTCCGTCTTTTGTCTCAACATAGCTTAATCCCTTCTTAAGGGTATGCTTCTTATCCAGTACTTTTATTTCCTTGTCTTCTTCCAAGGTTTTTATATCTATATTTTCGTCAACTTTTATCTCAACGCTGCCCTTATAATTCTGCAATACCGTGAATTTATGGTTTCCGGTTATATTTTTCTCCATCGCCCATCTGGTAACGCTCATATCCAAAGAAGAAATAACTACTCTTCCCGTATAAGGATTAAACGGAACGCCATATTCATTGCGTACTATGGTAGAGATCTGCGCAAGGTCTTCGTAAAGGTAAACCTGCCCGCTTATCGGGTCAACTTCTCCGCCAACATTGAATGACTTGTTATTCAGCTCACCGTTTATCATTCTAATGTATTGCTTGGCATAATTAAATTTCAATACGGAAGGGAGCGGAACAATCTCTCCGTCTTCCATCCATAATTCGGAATCTTTTAAGAACTTTCTCGTCTCTTCGTTAAACATAATGGATTCCGAAATAATTTCATGCTTACTTGACTTCAAGTTCTTTTCAATTATATACTGGTATTCTCCCTGCCTTAAAACAAGGTAAGCAAATTCCGGATTGGTGTTAAAGAATGCTTTCTTAAAGGCAGCCCTTGCGATATCTCCGAAATATACAATTGACTGATATGTATCTTCTTTATACAAATGCTTGCCTTTAATCAATCTGTCCAAATAAATTGAAGCTTTATCCCAAGGCATATACACTTTTATTAACCTGTCTGTTTCGTGCTTTTGCCCGTCTTTACGAATAACCTTACCAGTTTTCGGGTCATACTCGGCATTAATCTTGCTCTGCGGAATAGCTAATTCAGCTATCCAAATATTAATACCATCTTTCTTTAATATACCGCCCTTACCTTCCAAAGCTTCCATCTTAGGCATAGAATAAATATCCATAAGAGTCTGAGCTATGGCAAATCCTCCGAACCAATTCATCCCGTTCTTAACAATTCCGTAACCCGTGTTAAGTAAATTTGCTGCGGCGCCATATTTTCCGCCAAAACCAAGCCCAATTCTAAAATTACCACTCTGCAAGGATAACATGGAATTAAACAACTCAACCCCGCTTATATTAATGTAAGCATTGATTAAATCCTGATCTGACCTGTCGTTTGTGGTGGAAATAATCTTCTGCATTAATTTTATGCTCTTATCAATATCTAAAATAGCCTGCTCATAATCTCTTACGCTATACTCTATTCCTTTTTTGCGATACTCTTCTTCAGAGAACTTAAACTCCCTGGAAATATTATCCAGCTTATCTTTAGAAATCCCCGCGTTCTTGCTATCCGGATTAAAGATGTTTATATTATTTTGAGCTAAGACGTTCCACATAGTAGATATTAAGGCATTACCTTTGGCAGTATTCCAGGAAAAACCCGTGGGAACGTATTCTTTTGTAGCGTAAGGCAAGATCCCCTTTACAGTGGCATCTTCCATAGATTTACTTAATTCATCGGCAAATTGCTTATCTCCAGTCAAACGAGCAGCCAAAACCCAGAAAGTGCTCCATTCAAAACTTCCCACTTCTTCATCTCTGGACTCATCTCCAAAAGGCATTATTTTAATCTTTATTTCTTTCTTCTCAGAATTGATAAATTTAACTGTTATCACCTTTTCTTTAGCAAAATCCACTATCTTTTGTGGATTAACCTCTATCTTCTTCATATCTTCCGCTGCTAAGGAAAGAATCGCCCAGGCTCCTAAGTCTGAGGCGAAACGTTTATCAAATTTTCCTGTTTTTAAATCATAACCAGCATAGAAATATCCCTTCGGATCATAAGCTGATTTAATATAAGGGAGCAATTCGTTTTGTATCTGGCGGTAAATGTCTTTGCCGGTTAAAGCGTATAAAGCCTTAAAAGCAGCGTAAGCAGAGAGCTGATGTTCAGTAGAAACGAGATTATACATCTTAGGGTTTTTATTATTATCAGTAAACCTGAATACACCTTTTTCTTTAACCCATGAATCATTAATTAGTTTGCCGGCAACATTCTCGGCAACATAGAGATAAGATGCTTCTGCGGAAGTTCTTCTGGTTTCATAATTGGCTACGCCTAAAATAATGTGAGCCAAAGGACCAGTAGATTTATCCTGCACGCGGATTAAATTTGATAGATTGTATGCATTCGGATAACCATCTTCGCCATCGCCAAAAAACTCGGGAGAAGTAAATAGTTCTAAGATTCTTTCAGCTTTCTTTATGTCAGAGTAGGACAAAAGCCCAAGCTTAACTGCTAAATCATATAGATAAATCTTGCCATATTCTGCTGGGTCGCCAGAATAAGAGATAGGTAATATTTTCTTTAATTCTTCTAACTTTTTGAGATATTCTCCTGCTTCGTCCTGGGTTTTCTTGGTATTGGCTCTCTCTAAATTCAGCTTCTGCTCTTCTTCAATAATACGAATGCTTATTTTAGCTGCTAAAGCATCATAAGCTTCTTTTAAGGCAGCGGCGCCCTTATGGAAAGCTATTACCTGCTCAATATATTGACCCTGACTTATTTTCCCAAATGATTTTAGTGAAGGCGCCTTAAGCTTGCTTATATCTTTGCTGAGATCTTTAATCTCATCATTGATCGTTTTTAACGCGGTTATATTTTCTTTGGCAGCCTTGTCTGAAGGAAACTTTTCTACGCGGGACTGTACATCTTGTATTCTCTGGGTTAATTTAATCAAATCCTGAGGAGGAGCCAGACCTGTTTTAGGAGTAATTTCAACCGGCTTTTCAGAAACAGCATCTCTATCTTTCATTGTTTCCTTGCTTACTTGAGGAACAGGAACTGTTACTACTGACCTATCCGCATCTTTAGTAGCATTTCCGGATGCAACTTCAGTTTTAGCAACAGCTGGAGCTAAAGGCTGTGTTTTCGCGGCAGCAGTCCTAGCCAGGGCATCTCCCGCGTAAACTATATCCTGGCCTATGCCGATAATACCATGAGGTCCTTCCCAAGCATTTGCTATTGTTCCTAAAGGCCCGCCTATATGATCTGCCGCTCCTACAACTAGCCTAATTTCCGCACCAATTACTGAAAGAGTAATATAACCAGACCAGAAACCAATCTTTAACGCACCTAATAAAGTAAAGAAATTCTTTACTCTAAGACCGCTGTTCTTTATAAATGGCTTTACAATTAAAGCAATGGGTAAAATCGTATTTACCATATACAATACTGCTGCCGGGATAATTAAAACTAAGTCTAGCGCAACACCAGTTCTATTCTTTTTACCAAACTTGACCCTAAACAACTCTAATAGCTCAGGATTAATTGAAGAATATATTAATCCTGATTTATACGCTTTGGCTATTTCTGAATCATTACTCAATTTTTCTAAATCGTTTTTGGCTTTGACTAGAATATCTCCAGCTTCATATTTTCTTGAATTAATAATCTTCTTTACAGATGGATATATTGATAACCCAAGGTTTAACAAGAATATCCTCAAAAGATTTTCCCAGGTTGGGCTTATGTTATCTATAAGAAATTTACCGACTCCATTAATATGCGTAAAATTAAAAACATTATCAATTAAACTAAAAGCTCCTGCTAACAAAGGACAAGCGTTAGTTAAAACCGGCCAAATACCTACTGCCATAGTTGTTATAGGCAAACTCCAATACCAGGTTATTAACGCTAAAAATACCCTTCCAAAAATAAACCCTATAATTCCGGATACTACTGGCATATACAAACTAAAAACAAACCAAAGGTCTTTTAGCTCTTGATAAGTACTTAAACCTCTTTTTATACGTTCAATTGCCGCTTTCTGATGCGCAGTAGGATTATTTAGAGATGCCTTCTTGTTTGAAACCACCCGGTTAAAATTAACATTTTTATCTGCGCGGCTGGCAAAGAAATTATAAGTAACCAGTATTAAGAAATAAGGAACCGCTAGAATTATTGCGGGGATATATAAAATCTTCGCGATTTTAGGTAAATTATTGGTTAATTTCTGAACAAAATTCCATACGACTCTTAATGATTCGGCAAATTCTATAGCAAGATCAATCCTACTTGTTTTTGCTAAATTTAATAATTTATCCGCGAATGAACTATTCACTTCCGGATGTTTTGCATAAGACATCTCTTTCTTTGCTGCCCGTAGATAGGACACGACAAAATGCCTTAGTTCTAATCTAGTTCTTTCTTCTGATTTAACCCAAGCTCTTACGTCTTCAGCATTTACTAAATTTTGGTCAATAAATTCTTTTAGCTGCTCTATATTATAGAAGAGCAAGCGTAAACGCGCATAAGCCCCTTTTAAGATATTCTGTTTTAATATTACAACTAGCCATAAAGTAGCCAGACCAACTGCCAAAGTTAACATCTTTAAGCTGATTATGCTTGCTATAGGTATAAAAGGAGAAATTAAAGTTACAGTCATAGCGGCTGAAAAACTTAAAGCTACAGTTAATGCTCTTTTATTGTTATGCCAAATCTTACTTAATCTAACCACCACCGCACTGAGGCTAGCCTTTAACCCAATCGGGCTGGAGGAAGCTACCTTTATTCTCCAATTCATCGGTCCTTCAGAAACCAGTTTAACTTTACCGGAAGCATTAATCTTGCCGAC
>JBAXLM010000005.1:0-46040 GCA_037134795.1 Candidatus Omnitrophota bacterium
TTTTTATATTCCACAATTGTTACGCTAGCTGAAGACGGAACATAGCTCCAAAAATTCCTGCTTTTTAATATACTGCTAACAAATATGCCGATCACCCCACCGTGACAGACCACGGCAATGGTTTTTCCTTGATTAAGATGGGTAATCTTTTTCATGGCCCTTAGAACCCTTTTCTTAAAAGCCTGCATTGACTCTGCCTCAGGAATACGGATTTTAAAAGGATCTTTTAGCCACTTTTTATAAACCTGCGGGTATTTTTTCATTATCTCATCGTGTTTTAACCCCTCAAGTACGCCAAAGTGAATCTCTCTTAAATCACTTACTTTGGTAAAAGCTGCTCTTCCAAAAACTATAGCCTTAGTTTGAAGCGCCCGTCTTCTATCACTGCAATAGATCCTATCAAAACTGATATTTTTAAAGTCCGCGCGCAATTTAACCGCCTGAGCTTTACCCTGGCTACTTAAACCCACATCCTTATATCCACAATAACGCCCTTGTTTATTCCATTCGGTTATGCCATGGCGAATTAGAATAAGTTTTGTTATCATTGCTTCTCTCCCGGAACCAAGACTACATTTGGCTTGCCTGTGACTGGGTTATTATTCACCAAAACAATAGTTTTATAAACTACTTCAATATTCTGATAAGTTAAAACTTCTTCAGGGCTACCCTCTTTAAAAACAATGCCTTTATCCAGCAAAACAACGCGATTAGAATACGCGCTGGCTAAGTTTAAATCGTGCAGGATCATTACAATCGTAAGGTTATTCACCCGATTAAGCTTCTTCAATAAATCCAAAGCCTGCACCTGATGCCCGATATCCAGATGCGAGGTCGGCTCATCCAAAAATAAAAGCTCAGGTTCTTGCGCTAAGGCCCGGGCAATAATTACCCGCTGCCGTTCACCCGCGCTCAATTCATCAATGCGCTTATCTTTTAAGCTTAAAGTATCAGTCAAAACAAGTTTTTCCTCGGCTATCTCAATATCTCTTTTAGTCTCAAACTGCAGCCTCTTTAGATGCGGGATCCTGCCCATCAAAACCAGCTCCATAACCGTAAAAGAAAAACTGGTTGAAATATCCTGGGAAACAAAAGCCACTTTTCGACAAAATTCTTTTAAATCCATTTGAAAGATATTTTCGTCCTTAAAAAAAATCTTTCCTTTTCTTAAGGGGAGTACCCGCGTTGCCAGACGCAGAAGCGTGGTCTTTCCTGAGCCATTAGGCCCAATAATCACCAAAAAATCTCCCTGATTTACCTCCAGGGATAACCCTCTGATAACGTCTTCTTTATAATATCCGCCGCTTAAATTATTTATCTTTAACAAAACGCTCATGAAATTCTCTTTCCATTTTTCAATAGAATAATAAATACCGGAGCTCCGATTATCGCCGTAATCACGCCAATGGGAATTTCAATGGGTGAAAAAAGCGTGCGCGATAAAAGATCACATAGAATCATAAACACCGCGGCAGCCAAACAAGTCGTAGGAATAAGCACTTTGTGATTCGGGCCAACAATCAAACGCATAATATGCGGCACAATCAAACCGACAAATCCGATTATCCCGCAAATACAGATTAAGCTAGCAGTTATTAAAGCAGTAATAAGAACCAATATCTTCTTTGTATTCTGTACGTTTATACCCAGATGCATAGCTTCCTCTTCTCCCATACTAATCGCATTAAGATCCTGAGCAAATAGATATATCACGCATATCCCCAATATAACTGGAAAAGCAACCAAAAGCAGAAGTTTGTAATCATAGATCTGCAGACTTCCCCATAACCACCAGTTCATCTCATGCATTGCCTCATTTCCGAACAAAGATACCAGGAATACTATCACCGAAGAAAAAGCAACGGAGATGATTACTCCGGAAAGAATTAATGATTGGTCCTTAATTATTCCTTTTTCCCGTGCCAGGTTATAGACGATAATAATGCTCAGCACCGCGCCCAGAAATGCCGCCAACGGCATATAAATTCTTGAAACGCCTAGAATAACCGCGCTTACTGCTGCCAGGCCCGCGCCGCTGGAAGTCCCCAACAAATACGGCTCAGCCAACGGATTTCTTAAAATTGCCTGAAGCGCTATCCCTGAAACTGCCAAACCACTGCCTACAAGGATTGCCGCAACTATACGCAACAGGCGCAAATTAAATATAACCTGGTTATCTTTAAACAAAAGATTAACTAATGGTATATTTACCGCGCCTTTGATCAAGCCAAAGATTATAGCGATAAAAAGTAGTAAGAATAACATCAAAAAACTTTTTTTAAAACGCATGATCATCCCCTGGATAAAATTTTTTATAAAGTTGGCTTAAGCCCTTGGTTATTCTTGGGCCAGGCCTAAGCAAAGTATCCGGATCAATATCGTTAAAAACCCGCTTATTCTTTACTGCATCTATTTTATCCCAACCAAAACGTTGCTGAACTAATTTTAAAGGCGCCTCCTTGTCCATATATGCCAGAATAATACATTGTGGATTAAGATTAATTACTTTTTCCGCGCTAAAGTTACAATAAGGCCTGATAAGATTATGAGCAATATTAATTCCTCCTGCCAAAGTAATTAGCTCATCCACAAAAGAACCTTTGGCCGCAGTCATCAACGGTTCATGCCAGATCTCAACAAAAACTTTAACTCTTTCTCTCTGAGAGATAAGCTTTACTTCAGAAGCTACTTCTTCAATTTCATTTTTCATCTTCTCAATCAGCAAAGAAGCTTCCCTTACTTTATGGGTAATCTCCCCTATTTCGTTAATTGTCTTAAACAGTTCTTCAACACTTACGGGGTCGGCAACATAAACATTGAGATTAAGTTGCCTTAACTGCGCGATAACCGGAGCTTGCTCAAGCCCGGTACAAAAAATATAATCGGGATTCAAAGAAATTATTTTCTCTATACTTGGGCTGCTAAAATTTCCTACTTTAGTTTTATCCTTTGTTTGCGCCGGATAATTACAATATGTACTTACCCCTACAATCTCCTCATCTAAACCTAAAGCAAAAAGTATCTCAGTGGTTGATGGCGCAAGGCTGATATAGCGCGGTTGGGCGGCAGCACAGCTAAAAAATATATTAATAAATATACCTATAAGGATTATTTTTTTCATAAATTGAGCACAATTATCGCAAGCCCGTGGCTTGCAATCTAGCGAAATCCTATCGAGCGTAGTTTAGCGAGACAGGAATAAAAATACCCGACCTGGTACTTTTCGTACCTGGATCGGGCTTCACCCTAATAATACTTTGGCCCATTCCTCGAGGCATTACTTACTTTATATAGGCAGGTTTTCTGGCTCAGGCTTTAACCTACTTACTGCGTCTTCCCATCCTTTTCTACCAGGACAGTGACTTCTTGCAGCTTTCGTCTACCCTTACAGCGGCGGGACCGCATCCGCTTCCACGGATTTCCCTTAACCTATATTTTTAACTTATTGATTTACTCTAACACCCAATAATAATTTGTCAATAAATTTCCTTGTTATAATTCAATACCTCTTCGCGCCTTCACGCCTTTAGCGTAATAATGCTTTACCTCTTTTACTTCACTTACCAAATCCGCGAGTTTAATTATCTTAGGATGGGCATATCTTCCCGTAAGCACCAACTCTACACTTTTAGGCGTGTTTTTGATTAATTTAAGTAAATCACTTAAAGGTATTAATTTTAATTTAACAGCGATATTAATCTCATCCAATACGATTAGCCGGTATTTTTTCGAACGTATAATTTCACTTACTTTCTTAAATCCTGCGCGTGCCAGGTTAAAATCTTTTTTTTCAGGTGGCCTTTTTATAAAACAACACCAGCCAAACTGTTCAATTTTTATATTCTTAATTTTCTTTAAAACTTTGATTTCGCTATAACATCTTCCCTTTGCAAACTGACCGATATAAACGTTTAGGCCTGCACCGCTTGCCCTTAAAGCTAGCCCCAAAGCCGCAGTAGTTTTACCTTTACCATTACCTGTATAAACTTGGATCATTTAAGTTACCGCCTGCCTGCCGGCAGGCAGGCCTTCCAACTTAGAATACCCAACGCGCATAAAGCAGAAACAATAAGCCCTGCACAAATTACTCCCGCAACTATTGCCAAGAATGCATAACGAAAACGGATCTTAAATAACGAAGCGGCAATTACTCCACTCCATGCCCCAGTCATAGGCAAAGGAATTGCCACAAAAATAGCTAAACCTAAAGCTTCATATTTCTGAATAGAATCTGAATTTTTCTTGGTGCGTTCAAAAACCCAATCAAAAAACCGCGACCAAATCTTAAATCTCCTTAACAATTTTGTAACCGGCTCAAAAAGGAACAGCGCGGGAGCCACAATAATACAATTTCCCAATATTGCCAGCCAAAAAGCTTTAGGTAAAGACATTCCAAATGATAAAGCTAGCGGGATTGCCCCTCTGAGTTCTGAAATAGGTAAAGCAGCAACGATAATTACAATATAATCCTTTGGTAAATCTTTTAACCAACTAAGAAGAATATCAAACATTTTTTTGACCTCCAAAAAATTCCGAAAATATAAAACGCATAAATCTTAAAGTATCCACAAATGGATTAATCTGGCTCTTTTGACCCGCGTAAATTGTTTTAACAGGTACAGATTCTATTTTTACACCCAAGCGGGCCGCACGAATTAATATTTCAGACTCAGTTTCATATTTAGTAGTGGATAAAATAATCTTTCTCAATATATCGGCTCTTACTAGACGAAACCCACATTGCGTATCAGGTATATACTGCCCAGTAATTAGTGAAATTAACCAGGACATAAAACGATTAGTTAAAATACGCAAAACAGGCATCTGCTTAATCGTAGTCATACGGTTACCAATGACAAGGCCGCAATTAGAAGATTCTGCCTTTTGCGCAAATGCTGCTAAATCATTAGGCTCATGCTGCCCATCGCCATCCATGCTAATCACTGCGTCAAATCCTTGGGCAACAGCAAAGTTATACCCCTTAACTAAAGCAGCGCCTTTACCAAGATTCTTAAGGTTACGTAAAACTGTAGCGCCAGAAGCTTGGGCAATATCAGCTGTAAAATCATTTGAGCCGTCATCAATTACTATTACCTTAAACCCAAGTGAAATAACCTGCTTAACTAAACCGGCAATTGTTTTTGACTCATTATAAGTCGGGATGATTACACAAGTACGCATATTTATTAAATCCAGAACCTACGGAAAACATACCATTGTTCCGGGTATTTACGTATATAATCTTCAAAGATATTTTTACATAATGTAACCAAACTCTTTAAGTCTTTAGCCTTATCCTGAGTTGGGACAAATTCTATTGGTTTGTCAATACGCAAAGTAAAACTATCATCCGCATTCCTGAGCATAAACCCCGGAACAATGGGAGCGCCGGTCAAAAGGCTCAAAGCTGCCGGGCCTTCGGGAAAATGCGTAGGTAACCCAAAGAAATCTATCACAATTCCTTTTTCAGTAAAATCCCGATCCCCTACTAAAGCAACCATATGATTATTTTTTATTTCAGTGATACAGCTTCTTACGGCTTTACCCATGGCAATAACCTTAACCCCTTTACTATTTCTTTGCGCATCAAAAAAAGCATTAACTTTTTTACTTTTGTGCGGCAAAGCTACCGCCCAAAATGGATAGCCTAATTGCGCGATAACTACTCCACCTAACTCCCAGTTACCTAAATGCGCGGTCAAAACAACTACACCCTTGCCTTTAGCTAAAGCTTGATCAAAATAATGCAGGTTCTCTAATTTTATATTTTGTTTTATGAATTGCTGGTTAAGCTTCTCAAAACGGAAGAAATCCGCCAGGTATTTGGCAAAATTACGGAAAACCATCCTGCTTAATTTCCGAAGATCGTGAAGGGATTTCTGCGGAAAAATTCGCCTTAGGTTTTCTTTTACAAAACGGCGGTCACGAAACGCGAATAAGTAATGTAAATCAGCTAAGAAAACTGCCAGAGCATAAACTAGCCTTAGTGGTAAAACTAAAGCAATAAATTTCCCTATCCGATAAATATAATAATTTAGCACGACTATAAGCTTAAGAGAAGTTTGGCAATATCCATACTTGCATTAGGCTTGGCAATACTAGCGGCAGCCTGTTTAAGAAGTTCTAGCTTTGTTTTATCCTCTAATAATTCATCAATAACCCTGTACACCTGCCTTGGTTCATCTACTTTAATAGCTGCGCCTTTAGCGGTCAGAAAATTTGTATTATTAATCTCCTGTCCGGGAATAGGTTTTACAATAACCATGGGCAACTTCATGCTTAAAACTTCGGCGGTAGTTACGCCTCCAGGTTTAGATATAATGACTTTAGAAATATGCATCAACTCATGAATATTTTGCACAAAACCGAAAATACGGATATCTTTTTTATAACGCTTAATCTTGCGTTTCAAAGAACGATATAATTTTTTATTCGTACCCGTAACAATCAATTCTTGTAGATCATGCTCACTTTTTTCTAATGATTTCACAATAGTCTTAACTGGGCCTAAACCCTGGCCACCACCCATAATTAAAACCACTGGCTTGTACGGGTTTAATTTTAATTTATGATAAATTTCCTCGCTATTTAATTTTTGATTAAATTTATGGTCAAAAGGTATACCAAGAGACTTGATTTTGCACTTTTCAACGCCTTTTTTTTCTAAACGCAATGAAACATCCTCCGTTGGGGTTATATAATAATTAACCGTGTCATATACCCAATAAGCATGCGGTATATAATCTGTGAGCACGGCAACTAACGGCAGGCCTACATTATAAGTTTTCTTATAATCCGCTACCATCCCGCAAGGATAAGCCTGGGTACAAACTATCAGGTCTGGATTGAATTTATCAAAAAGTTTTTTTAATTTCGGGGAATTTGATTTGTGAATATTTGACTTTATCTTCTCAAGGCTTTTTACTACCTTAGGATTATCATAAAGGTAATCCCAGAGTTTAGGGGTATACTTAATCACCTCCATATAGATCCGGTTAATAACCTTTTCAGATATTGGATTAGTATAATTAAAAGCGTTTATATTTAGAATTTCGCTCTGAGGCTGGAATACTTTAATTGCTTTCTCAATAGCCAGAGTAGCACTGCGATGGCCAGAAACTTCTGAGATATACATTAAGATTATGCGCTTAGGATGCATGGAGAGTTATATTTTACCTTCTTGGCAGAGTTCTAAGAAAGTGTCCGCTACCCGAGGACAAAACTTCTGTCCGCTTAATTTCTTAATTTCATTGATAGCTTCATCCCTGGCTAAAGCCGCCCGATACGGCCTATCAGTAGTCATAGCATCAAATGAATCCGCGACAGAAATTATAGAAGCTAATAAAGGAATCTGTTCGCCCTTTAATCCTTCAGGATAACCTAAACCATCAAACCGCTCATGATGATATCTTACTCCAAGCATTGAAGATTCAAGCTCCTTAATGGGTTTTAGGATATTCACTCCAATCATGGGATGTTCCTTAATACGATTTCTCTCGCCAATAGTTAAACCGCTTCTCTTATTTAAAATATGCTCAGGCACGCCAATCTTTCCGATATCATGCAAAAGGCTGGCGATATGTAAATTCTCCAAGAATTTATTATCAAATGTTTTTTTGGAATTCTGATTTATTTTTTGCGCGATCTCAAGGCTAAAATTAGTTACCCGGGTAGTATGCCCATGAGTGTAATGATCTTTGGCTTCAATGGCTGCGGCTAAAGCAATGGTAGTGCGCACAAAAAGCTGGTGCTTTCGTTCCAACTCATACTCCAGCTGCTTAAATAGCTGGGCGTTTCTAATCACCATAGCTACATTAGAATTGAGCGCTTCAAAAAAATCCAATTCTTCATCAACGAATTTTTTCCCAATATTCTTTTCTCCTAATAATAACAGGCCAAGTAACTCATCGCGAAAAAAACTAGGTATACAAACTACAGTTTTCAAAAGCTCCATTTGATAAAGAACTTGCGCTAGCTGCTGCTTAGCCTCCTGCTTAACTTTATTGCCAGCCAATGCAGCCTTAGCCTCTTGATAAACCAATGCCTCTCTACCAAAAATAAAACTGTTTTTATGCTCTCTAAAAAAACGGATCAATACGTCGTCTTTATCGATACGAATTAAATCCAGAGGCAACTTCTTAGCTAAAGCACCTTTAGAAACAGTAAGCAGATAACCTTGCTTTTCTTTATTGTGCAGGAAGAAACTGGCATGGCTAATATTAGCTTTATTAACCACCATGCGCACAATCATCTTAATCAAAAGATCAGGATCGTGCACAAAGATCATATTCCTAGCTGCGTTTTCAAGTTCCTTCTTATAATCAATCGCCATATTTTTAATTTAAGTTTTATATATTTAAGATAGATATACTTATACTAGAAAAACCATAGGTTGTCAAGGCAGGCACGAATCTTACTCTTCATTAATTACTACTAATATCTGCCCCACATCTACATCATCACCTTCACTGTACATAATTTCGGCAATCACCCCTGTACACGGGCTAGGTAAATTAAAAGTTGCCTTATCAGTAACCAACTCAACCAAATCATCCTTTTCTTTTACCCTTTCTCCGTCCTTAAAAAACCAGTAGGATACAGTTGCTTTCTTAATCCCAACCCCTAACTCCGGCAAAACAACTTTTATCATATTAGCCTCTCCTGGAATTTTCCCGAACCATTTATCTTAACGCCTCACCTATTGATTCTGAAAGCGTAGGATGCGCAAAGATCATATCGCGAACCTGGTTAACCTTTAGATGCGCTGAAACTGCCACGCAAAAAACAGCAATTAATTCCGTTGCTTTTGGGCCAATAATAGTCGCGCCGATTATCTCTTGGCTTTTATCATCACTTATAACCTTAATAAATCCTTCGCTCTCTTCCATAATACGCGCCATCCCAGACCTAAGAAAATCAAATTTATGCACTTTAATTGCTATTTGAGCTTTTAATGCCTGGTCTTCATTTAATCCAACGCTAGCAATCTCAGGATCAGTAAATATACAATTAGGAATAGCTGTATTGTCTGCTTTAGACTTAAGCTTACTTATCATATTACTAACAGCTATTTCTCCCTGGTAAGCTGCAAAATGCGCCAACATTACGCCCCTTGTACAATCACCGCTTGCATATATATTAGGGATACAAGTTTGCAAATAATCATTTACAACAACCATCCCGTTTTCTAATACTACTCCCAGTTTTTCCAAACCTAACCCTGCAACATTAGGAGTTCTGCCCACACAAACCAAAACTTTTGAATACTGATTCAAATCAATGGACAAAACATCGGTGCCTGTAGAAACTAAAATTCCTTTTTTCTTAAAAATTACTCCTATTTTCCTTCCTACTTCTTTATCTTCATTGGGTAGAATAGATGGCATCTTTTCTATCACCGACACCTGACTACCTAAAGTTGAAAACAAACTAGCAAATTCACAGCCTATAACCCCGCCTCCAATAATTAGCAAAGATGGCGGAATTGTAGTTAAAGATAAAATATCATCACTAGTAATTACTTTTATATGATCAAACGCTAACTCAGAAATAACCGCCGGCTGGCTTCCTGTAGCAATGAGTATAAATTTGCTTTTTATCACCTCATTAGAAGTTTTTATTTCATTTGCAGAGATTATTTCCGCGTAAGAGTTAATAAAATCAATACCCACAAGCCTACTTTGCATGCCGAGCTTAAGAAGCTTAATAATTTTATCTTTCCGCTCTTGAATTTTGCTAAAATTAAGGCGTGGATTATCTGACTCAATGCCAAAAACAGTTGATTTTTTTGCCAGGGAATATATTTTTGCGGATTGGATTAAAGCCTTAGTAGGGATACAGCCGCGGTTAAGGCAAGTTCCGCCGATTTGATTACCTTCAATAAGACAAACTTTAAGGCCTAATTGTTTTGCCCTTAACGCAGCGTTGAAACCTGCCCAACCAGCTCCGATAATAGACAAATCATACATAGACATGGATTAAACCAACTGTGCTTGCGCGCTAGCCACTAAATCGCTTGATTTAACTAACCTTGCCAACTCTTCTTTGGTAAGATCTAACTCAATTACTTTCTCAATACCGTTTTTACCTATTCGGCAAGGAACACCAATACATGTATTTTTAATACCATACTCACCATTTAAATAACTACACAGGCCAATGGTACGTTTCTCATCTTTTACTATCGCCCTAACAATTACGCTAATCGCAGCAGATGGAGCAAAGAAAGCACTTCCTGATCCAAGACTTTCGACAATCTCTGCCCCACGATTAATTGTGCGGCTAACTAATAGCTCTTCTTTTTTCTCATCAATAAATTCATCTAAAAGTACACCCTTAATTTTAGTAAATCTCGGCAAAGGCAACATCGCTTCTCCGTGCGCGCCAATTACTAATGCTTCCACATCCGTAACAGGAATAGCTAATTCTTCAGCAATAAGATTGGCAAATCTAGCAGCATCAAGGCTGATACCCATACCAAAGACCTTCTCTGGCTTAAAACCGGTTATTTTTAAAGCATAAAACGTCATGATATCCAGGGGGTTGGTAACAACTATGACTATGGCCTGCTTTGCTAATTCCTTAATATTTAAACATACTTCTTTTAAAATCTGGGCGTTCTTAGATAGCAATTCCTCGCGGCTCATCCCAGGTTTACGCGCAAGGCCAGCAGTAATCACTATAATATCCGAATCTCTTATTTGGTGAATATCATCGCTGCCTTTGATGTTATAGTTATATTTTAGAATCGCACGCGCATCTTCTAAATCTAATGCCTTACCATGAGCCAATCCTTTAGCTATATCAATAAGCAAGACATCGCCTAATCCATCGCCGGCAATACGCATAGCTGCCAAACTACCTACATTTCCTGCTCCAATAACAGATATTTTCAAAGCTATTTTCCCTTCATACTTTTAATAATCGCATCAGCCATTTCTTGCGTACCCACAGCAGACGCATCAAGTGGATTGTTCTTCAAATCATACGTAACAAATTCACCTTCGGCAATTACCTCTTTTACTGCCCTTTCTAATTCTAAGGCTGCTGCGTCTTCCTTGATATAGCGCAACATAAGCGCTCCCGATAAAATCATCGCAGTAGGATTAACTTTGTTCTGGCCCTTATATTTTGGAGCAGATCCATGAACAGCCTCAAAAACCGCTGCATTATCTCCAATATTTGCCCCCGGGGCAATACCTAAACCGCCGATTAATCCAGCGCAAAGATCTGAAATAATATCCCCGTAAAGATTAGGCAAAACTAAAACATCATAATTACGCGGCTTCTGAACTAATTGCATTGCCATATTATCAACAATTCTTTCTTCAAAAACTATTTTTCCCTGAAAATCTTGCGCGACTTGGCGGGCAACTTTTAAAAATAAGCCGTCAGTAAACTTCATAATATTAGCTTTATGCACACAGGTAACTTTCTTGCGGTTATTTTTTAAAGCATATTCAAAAGCAAACCTGACAATCCTTTCTGAAGCAAATTTAGATATCGACTTAATAGTTATCCCGGAATCCAAACGAATCTTCTTCTTAGTGTCTTTTTCGATTTGTTGGATTAATTTCAGAGTCTCAGGGTACCCTTCTTCAAATTCTATGCCCGCGTAAAGATCTTCGCTATTCTCCCTGATAATAACCAAATCGATATCTTTAAAATTACTTTTAACTCCTACATAACTTTTTGCTGGACGCACACAAGCATAGAGATTTAAAGCTTGCCTGATTGCCACGTTTATCGAACGAAAACCCGTGCCAACTGGAGTAGTAATCGGGCCTTTTAAAGCTACCTTATTCTCTTTAATCGAATCCAAAACACTCTGCGGCAGAAGCTCTCCTGTTTTATCCAGCGCATCTTGGCCAGCAGACATTTGGACCCACTCAATATTAACCCCTGTTGCGTCAATACATCTCTTGGCTGCAAGCGAAACCTCAAGGCCAATACCATCTCCAGGAATCAAAGTTATCTTATGCCGCATTCTTTGCATTTAAACTTTTAATTCTCCATGTTTCTTATAATAACTTATTATCCCGCCATCGCGCAAAAGTTCTTGCATAAATTTTGGCATTGGCTTAATCTCTAAATCAATCCCCTTAGTCAAATTCTTGACTACCCCAATATCTAAATCAATTTCTAAAGCATCATGTTCATCAATCTTAGAAGTATCAGTTGTAATTAACGGTAAGCCGATATTAAAGCCATTACGAAAAAATATACGCGCAAACTCTTTTGCTAAAACTGCCACAATTCCTGCTTCTTTAATAACTAAAGGAGCCTGTTCGCGGCTTGAACCTAACCCAAAATTATTTCCCGCGACAATAATAGATTTACCCGGGGTAATTTTAGCAGAAAAATTAGGATCGATATCTTCCATAATATGCTTAGCCAGCTCTTTCATATCCGTGATAGCAAACTTATACCTTCCGGAAATAATAAAATCCGTATTGATATTATCTCCTAATTTCAAGCTTTTACCGGTAATGATCATAGCTGTTTAAACTCTTCACTGTTTTTCACCTTAGACATGGCGATATCTAAAGAAATTAAACCTTTATGGGTTAGCTCTTTTAAAGATTTATCCATAGTATGCATACCATACTGCAAACCTGTCTGCATAAGTGTTGAGATCTGTTCAATATGTTGTTCGCGGATAAGATTACGGATACCAGGAGTAGCCATCATAACCTCTGTAGCTAAAACCCTCCCCTTTCCAGATATATGCGGAAGCAAAAGCTGCGAAACTACTCCCTGTAAACAATCAGAAAGCTGTAATTTAACTTGCTGCTGTTGGTACGGAGGAAAAACATCAATAATTCTGCTGATCGTCTGTGGCGCATCAGGAGTATGTAAAGTAGCCAAAACAAGATGCCCAGTCTCGGCTGCGGTTAAAGCAGTCGCGATAGTTTCCAAATCGCGCATCTCACCAACTACAATGACATTAGGATCCTGGCGTAAAGCATGGCGCAAAGCCTGAGCAAAAGAATGCGTATCCGCATAAACTTCGCGCTGCTTAACTATACTTTTTTTATTAGAATAGATAAACTCAATAGGGTCTTCAATACAAGTTACCATGCACTCCCGTTCAGTATTGATAAGATTAATCATCGCAGCCAAAGTAGTAGTTTTACCCATACCAGTAGGCCCAGTAATTAAAACTAGACCATTGGGCTTGCGCGCTAGATCAATAATGATTTGCGGCAAATTTAAGCTCTCAACGGTAGGCACATCTAAAGGAATACGACGAAAAGCTGCCTCTACGGAACCTTTTTGCAGGTGCACATTAACTCGAAAACGATCTAAACCTGGAAGGGCAAGTGAAAAATCTAATTCCAATTCTCTCTCAAATATCTCTTTTTGAAAATTTGAAAGCACACTATAAATCATTCTTTTTAAATCCTGTTTATTTAATATACCCAAAGCAGTGCGTACTAATCTACCATCTACGCGTAAAATAGGTGGCTCATTCTCAGTAACATGTAAATCTGAAGCACCCTTTTCAATACATAATAAAAGTAAATCTCGAATCTCCATGGATTTAACCTCCTTGCTAGAAATAACTTCTCGGGTCAGCTATATAGCCTTTTATTGCAGAAGCAGCTACTGTGGCCGGAGAAGCCAAATAAATAAATGCCGCGGGATTACCCATTCTTCCTTTAAAATTGCGGTTTGCAGTTGAGATAACTACTTCACCATCACTAGGAACCCCATTATGCGTTCCCACGCAAGGCCCGCAACCCGGAGCAACAATAGCCGCGCCGGCTTTAATAAATATATCAACCAAACCGCTCTTTATAGCATCAAGATAAACCTGACGCGAACTTGGAGCAATAATCATTCTTACCTCGGGATGCACTTTGCGTTTATTTAAAACTTTTGCCGCAGCCTTAAGATCTTCAATCCGGCCATTAGTACATGTGCCTAAAAATGCCTGGTTAATCTTTACCTTCTTTAAAGAAAGGGCATCTGCTACATTATCAACACTATGCGGCAGAGACACAGAAGGTTTTAATTTAGAAACATCGAATTCATATTTGTTTTCATAAAATGCGCTTTTATCGGCAACTATCTTTTCAATACGCTTATTTTTTCCAACCCTTTGAGCAAGCCAGGCTAAAGTTTTCTTATCAACTGGCATAAATCCTGCCTTTGCCCCCATCTCAACCAACATATTAGAAATAGTAAAACGGCCATCCAAAGTCATATTATCAATCACAGGGCCGGAAAATTCAACTGCTTTATATGTTGCCCCATCAGCTTTTAGTTTTCCAATAATATGTAAAATAATATCCTTCGCAAAAACGCCTCTTGGTAATTTTCCTTTTATGATAATCTTTATAGTTAGAGGCACTTTAAACCAATTTCTTCCAGTAGAAAGAGCAATTGCTAAATCCGTAGAACCCATCCCGGTAGAAAATGCGCCGATTGCCCCATAAGTGCAAGTGTGTGAATCCGCGCCGATTACTAAATCTCCCGGTAGCACCAACCCCGATTCGGGAATAACTTGATGGCAAACTCCGCAACCAATATCAAAAATCTTTGTGGAAAACGTTTTTGAAAAATCACGCATCTTCTTATGTATTCTAGACACCCCAATACTCGGACTTGGCGCGGAATGGTCGATCACCATGCAAAATTTAGTTTTTAAATTCTTTACTCCCAGCTCTTTGATTCGGTCAATAATGATAGATGAGGTACCATCTTGGCCAAAACAAAAATCAATTTTACATAAGGCAAAATCTCCGGCGCGCAAATCTTTGCCCGCGTGTTTACTTAATATTTTTTCTGCTATCGTTTTTGACATTATTCTTTTCCTTCTATGCTGCCTGCTACATACTACCTGCTGATTTTAGCTAACCACTTTTCTATGCGATCCATTCCAATTTGTAACTCTTCAATGCTTGTGGCAAAACTAATCCTTATAAAATCATCAGCACCAAAACTATTTCCCGGAATAACGCAAACATACTGCTCATCTAAAAGACGGCTGGCAAAACTTATCGAATCAAGCCCTGTTTTAGATATATTACAAAACATATAAAAGGCTCCATGCGGCAGACAAAAACTCAAAGTTGGTAAATTATCAAGCCTCTTAGCGAGATAATCTCTTCTCCGGGCAAACTCCTGGCATAGCTTATGCGTAAAATCTTCTGGGGCACTTAATGCAGCCATGGCAGCATATTGCGCGATAGAATTAGGGTTAGAAGTTGAATGGTCCTGTAGATTTGAAATAGCATTCGTTACATCAGGCGGAGCTCCAAGATAACCGATACGCCAACCAGTCATAGAGTGGCTTTTTGATAAGCCATTAACCGTAATAGTTAATTTATAAATATCCTTATTAAAACTAGCGATAGATTCATGTTTTATCCCGTCAAAAATAATCTTCTCATAAATCTCATCGCTGATGACGAAAATGTTCTTGTCGACACAAATCTTGGCTATCTCTTCCAACTCTACTCTGTTATAAACCGCGCCAGTCGGATTAGATGGGCTATTAATAATCAATACCTTGGACTTGGCAGTAATATGTTTTGACAGATCCTTCGCGGTAATCTTAAAGTTATTCTCTGCGTTAGTTTTAATAAAACGCGGGATACCTTCACAAAGACTGACCATCTCAGGATAACTTACCCAATAAGGCGCAGGTATAAGCACTTCATCATGCCGATTTAAAAGCACCATCAGCGTATTATAAATACTATGCTTTGCTCCGTTGGAAACAATAATCTGATCAGGAGAATAGTATAACTGATTATCTTTTTGAAATTTTCCAGAGATGAGTTTCTTTAATTCGAGGATGCCTGTGGTAGGGGTATATTTCGTAAATCCGGAATTTATTGCCGCGATAGCTTTTTCTTTTATAAAATCCGGGGTATCAAAATCAGGTTCACCGGCGGCAAAATTAACTATATCTTTACCTTCAGATTTCAACTTCTTGGCTTTAGAGGTAATCGCCAAGGTTGATGAAGGATTAATCTTTTTCAGACGCTCGGCAAGCCTAGTATCTATTTTCATAAAAGTTTTTCTTTAATTTACAAAGAATCGCTTTTCTTCTTGAAAATACTCCTTATACCACCAAGAAACTTGGTTTGTGGCTTCTTACCTTTAGCCGGCCGTTCTTTAATTGCAGGCGCAGGTGTAAGTTTAGCTTCTTCAACAGTTTTTTCTTCTACTTGGCCTTCTACATCCACCACAGAAGCGCCGCGTTTGTCATCTGAAGCGGCAAGGCGTTGCGTTTTATCTTGCTTTATCTTCTTGGCCTCTTTTTTCTTTATTTCGGTAAGCTCAAAAATAACCATCTCGGCGTTATCACCGCGCCTCATGCCTAAGCTGATAATCCTGGTAAACCCGCTGTTTCTCTTGGCAAAACGCGGCCCAATCTCATTAAAAAGTATATTAACCAATTTGTGTTCGCCGAGAACTTTTTGCGCCTGTCTACGGGCAAAGAGGGTATTGGTTTTAGCCAAAGTTACCAGCTTCTCAACTAACTGCTTACTTGCTTTAGCCCGGTGTAAAGTAGTCTTAATGCTTTGGCAAAAAATAACATTCTTTACCAAGCTTTTTATTGTTGCATCATGCCAACTAGTAAAACGACTTAATTGCAGCCTTTTCTTTGCATGTCTCATTTTATTTTAACCCTTCTTAATTTTCTTGGAATCAACCTGTATTCCTAAAGTCAGCCCCATGCCCATGAGTAATTCTTTAATCTCGGTAAGTGACTTCTTGCCAAAATTTTTAAAACCAAGCATCTCATCTTCATTTCTCTTAACTAAATCCGCAATAATCTTAATTCCTGCTTCTCTTAAGCAATTAGAGCTTCTTACGGATAGTTCAAGCTCAGATATCGGCAGCCTTAATTTCTCATATAAAACTACATCCTCTTTAGTCATCTCTGGCTCTTCTTCAATAATATCTTCGGGTAACTGGCCGAAATTGACAAAGATATCCAAATGCCTCTGTAAAATATTAGAAGCATAAAGCAGGGCATCTTTAGGATTAATGCTACCGTTAGTCCAAATTTCTACGATTAATTTATCGTAATCCGTGCGCTGCCCAACACGAGTATTCTCTACAAAGTAGTTAATTTTCTTGATAGGAGTAAAAATAGAATCAATCGAGATTAATCCTGCGGTTTTATCCTCTTTTTTATTCAGCTCACCCGGTACATATCCTCTTCCGCGACAAACCTCCATCTCGATATTAAGCTTAGTATCCTTAGTAAGTGTAGCAATATGCAGCTCGGGATTAATAATTTCTATCGTTTCATCTGTCTGAATATCCTTAGCTTTTACCACACCTTTTTTATCTGCCTTTAAATAAATTGTTTTGGGTATTTTAGAATGTGAATTTAAAACTAAACATTTGATATTTAAAATTATCTCCGGTACATCCTCCAACACTCCGGGAATTGTAGAAAACTCATGTGATACCCCTGCGATCTTAACAGAAGTAACTGCGCTTCCTTCGATAGAAGATAACAAAACCCTTCTTAAAGAATTGCCTAAAGTTACGCCATAACCCCTTTCAAAAGGCGCAGCCTGAAACTTTCCATAAGTATCTGTATATGTTGCCTCATCACATTCAAGTTTTTTAGGAAACTGAAAATCTCTCCATTTTATACCCATCTATTCCTCCTAGTAAAATTTCATTAAAAAATAAAACTATTGTCTTAACTAAAAGATAAAAATGCAAAAGGTAAAACTACAATTTAAAAGTTAAAACTTTTGAATTTTTACTTTTGGTTTTTACTTTTTAGTTCTAACTTTTTACTTTACTTAGAATATAACTCAACGATCAGCTGTTCTTGTATCGGCTGTTGAATATCGTTCTTTTCTGGTAATCTTAAAACCGTGCCTTTCATTTCAATTGCAGAAAAGGCAAGCCAAGCCGGAACAGTCCTGTCTTTAGCAAGTTCTAAGTTATCTTTAATCTTAATCTTTACTTTATCTTTACAGCTGATTGCGACCAGATCATCTTTATCTACTAAATAAGATGGTATGTTGACTCTGCGGGCATTAACCGAAATTAAATTATGCCTAACAATTTGCCTGGCTTGTGAACGCGAAATACCTAATCCCATGCGAAATACCACATTATCAAGCCTGCGCTCTAATAATTGCAAAAGTACTTTACCGGTTACCCCTTTTGTTTTTGAAGCAATCTTAAAATATTTACGAAACTGTTTTTCTAAAACACCGTAAATTCTTTTAACTTTTTGTTTTTCTTTCAGCTGCAGGCCATAGTTAGAAATCTTTTGCCTTCTACCTTGTCCATGTTGGCCAGGCGGATAAGCCCTTTTGTTGGCTGGACACTTTTCAGTCTGGCACTTAGTCCCTTTTAAGAACAGTTTCTCGCCCTGTCTACGACATAA
Organism: Candidatus Omnitrophota bacterium; assembly: GCA_037134795.1. Taxonomy (GTDB): domain Bacteria; phylum Omnitrophota; class Gorgyraeia; order Gygaellales; family Profunditerraquicolaceae; genus UBA6249. Next base: position 18,380 of record JBAXLM010000005.1, read on the forward strand.
TCTGCAAACTGCATCAATATAGCGGCCCATAAATTAGACTCTCCTTTTCTTCTTAGGACGGCAACCATTATGAGGGATAGGAGTTACATCCTTAATTAAAGTTACCACCAAACCCGCTGCCTGAAGTGCGCGAATCGCTGACTCCCTGCCAAAACCCGGCCCCTTAACATAAACTTCCAATTCCTTAACACCGACCTCTTTTGCTTTTCTAGCAGCATCAGTAGCTGCTATCTGCGCGGCAAAAGGAGTAGATTTCTTGGAACCACTATAACCCACAATACCAGGAGCGCTCCAAGCCAATACATTTCCTTGTTTATCAGTTATAGTAATAATCGTATTATTAAAACTTGCCTGAATGTGTGCTATACCACAAGTTATCCCTTTGGCGATTTTTTTCTTTTTTGCTTTTTCTTTTGTTGCCATATTATATTTACTCCTTTAAATGAGGCCCGAACTTACGGAACGATAGTGAACGTAAGTTCGTTGGCCGAATTTATCCCGAGCGTGCGTGATAATTTCGAAGAAATTATCAAGCGTTTACGCGAGGGAGATATCTTAGGCAATCTTATTTCCCCGCTGGCTTCGCAGCTTTTGCTGGCTCAGCTTTCCTAGTTACTGCAAGATTTACTCTACGTTTACCTTTTCTGGTACGCGAATTAGTACGTGTACGCTGGCCGCGAACCGGAAGCCCCTTTTTATGGCGCATCCCTCTCCAGGAACCAATATCCATTAAACGTTTAATATTCTGAGATATATCACGGCGTAAATCTCCTTCAATCCGGTAGCTACTTTTTTGCAGGATAGCAGTAATCCGTGAAATCTCCTCTTCACTTAAGTCTTTAGCGCGTTTATCTGGATTAATCCCGGCTTCTTTAAGTATGACGTTCGAAAGTGACCGGCCTACACCATATAAATAAGTAAGCGCGATCTCCACTCTCTTTTCTTTAGGTATATCAACTCCTATAATTCTTGGCATATCTGCTCCTTTAAATGAACGCTTAACTTACGAACACGAAGTGTTAGTAAGTTAATGCGTGAATTTATCCCGAGCGTGCGTGATAATTTCGAAGAAATTATCACGCGTTTACGCGAGGGAACAATTCCATACTTATCCTTGTCTTTGTTTGTGTTTGGCAGTTGCGCAAATTACGCGCACTACGCCTCTTCTTCTAATTACTTTACACTTATCGCAAATCTTTCGCACCGATGCCTTAACCTTCATTATTTCACCCTAAATGTAATTCTTCCGCGCGTTAAATCGTAAGGAGAAAGTTCTAATTTTACTTTATCTCCCGGAAGAATCCTGATAAAATTCATACGCATCTTACCTGAAACATGCGCCAAAACCACATGCCCATTCTCCAGCTCTACCTTAAACATTGCGTTCGGCAATGCTTCAATAATCTTACCTTCTGTTTCTATTAAATCTTCTTTTGGCATCTTATTTTGTCAATATTACCGGCCCTTGATCGGTAATAGCAACTGTGTGTTCAAAATGCGCAGAGCTTGCGCCATCGCAAGTTACTGCTGTCCAACCATTAGCGGCAATCTGAGCTTCCCAACTGCCTATATTTACCATCGGCTCAATTGCCAGAACCATTCCGCTTTTTAATTGTGGGCCTAAATGCGGTTTCCCAAAATTAGGAATTTCAGGCTCTTCATGCAAAGCTTGGCCTATCCCATGGCCAACAAATTGCCTCACAACTTGAAACCCGCGTCCTTCTACAAAATTTTGAATACTATGAGAAATATCACTTAAATTATTTCCAACGCAGCACTGCTTAATACCTATATCAAGAGCCTGGCTGGTTACCTCAATCAACTTCTTTTTATCACTCTGAATACGGCCAATTGCTAAAGTAATCGCAGCATCTGAGAAATAACCTTGATAATTCACACCTAAATCTATACTTACAATATCCCCATCTAAAATAACCCTTGCTCCCGGGATACCATGCACAATCTCATCATTTACTGAAACGCAAACCGATGCCGGAAAACCTTTATAACCTTTAAAAGCAGGTATAGCTTTTTCTTTTAAAATCAACTCTTCGCTATAGCGATCAATATCAGCAGTTGTAATCCCCGCGCGCACAAATTTTCTTACTTTCTTCATTACTCCTGCCAAAATTTTACCAGATCGGCTTAACATCTGCAGATCTTTTTCCGACTTCAAGGGGATCATCTAAACCTTGGAGCTTAATGCGATGATCTGATCCAAAACTATTTCAGCATCTAAATCAGCATTCAAGCTATGCAACTTCTTAGCTAAATTATAATACTCAATCAAAGAAGCAACTTCGTTTTTATAAACTTCAAGGCGCTTGCGTACAGTACCTTCATTATCATCAGAACGCTGATATAAAGCCCCAGCGCAACTATCACATACCCCTTTTAATTTAGGAGGCATATTAACCGCATGAAAGTTAGCTCCGCATTTAGAGCAAACTAATCTTCCTGTAAGGCGAGGGATGATTACCGCATCACTTGTATTAAGATAAACCACTAAATCTACCGAAATATTTTTGTGGCTTAAAATCTCATCTAATGTCTTAGCCTGAGACAAAGTCCTGGGATATCCATCTAAAATAAAACCTTTTTTAATATCCGGATTATTAAAACGCTCATCGAGCATTTTAGCCACTAAATCATCGCTAACCAATAAACCTTTTTCCATAATGCCCTTGGCTTGTTTGCCTAAATCCGTATTATCCTTAACATTATGCCTCAGGATATCTCCGGTCGAGATATGCGGCAAGCCTAAACTTTGCGCTAGCCTTTTTGCCTGCGTGCCTTTACCTGCCCCTGGGGGGCCTAAAAGTACAAGATGCATTATTTTCTTCCTCTGATGTGGCCGCTTTTTATAAAACCTTCATAATGATGCGTTAAAAGATGTGATTCAACCTGCTTTAAGGTATCGAGCATAACACCCACAATAATCAGAATACCTGTGCCTCCGAAAAATGAAGCAACTAAATACGGTATTTTAAGCCAAGCCATAATAAAATCCGGGAAAATAGCAATTACCGCAATAAATGATGCTCCCGCCAAAGTAATCCTAGTCATAACGAAATCAAGAAACTCAGCAGTAGGTTTACCAGGGCGTATTCCTGGAATAAAACCTCCATACTTCTTCATATTCTCAGACAAGTCATTAGGATTAAATACAATTGCGGTATAAAAATAACAAAAGAAAATTATCAAAAGAGCATAAACTGCTGTATAAAGCAACTGCCCGCGAATCAACCCTTGAGCTAAACGCTGAAAACCGGGATTCGGAATAAATGAAGCCAATGTAGCCGGAAATAAAATAATTGATTGCGCAAAGATAATCGCGATAACTCCAGAGGTATCCACCTTAAGCGGAATATAAGTACTTTGCCCTCCGTAAATTTTGCGCCCTACGATACGCCGGGCATATTGTACAGGTATCTTTCTTACGCCCTGAGTAATCATAATTACCGCAAACACCACGCCTCCTAATAACAAGGCCATGACTAATAGTGTTATGGGTTGGATCTGCCTGCGGCTAGCATCAAAAGGTGAAATTAAGACAAAAAGTTGCTGAATGGCTGTAGGAATCCTTGAAATAATACCTGCTGTAATAATCAGCGAAATGCCATTGCCAATCCCGCGCTCCTGGATCTGCTCTCCCAACCACATAATAAAAATTGTACCGGTAGAAAGAGTAAGTACAGTTAAAATACGAAAACCCCATCCAGGATGCATAACAATCTGTAAGCCTTCGAAACGCGCGGGATTCTCAAGCCAAAGAGCAATAAAATAAGATTGCACCACTGAAAGCAAGACTGTGCCATAACGCGTAAACTGGTTAATCTTTTCGTAACCCGCTTTACCTTCCTTAGCCATCTTCTCTAAAGCCGGGATAACCGCAGTAAGCAACTGCATAATAATAGATGAAGAGATATACGGCATTATTCCCAGGGCGAATATAGTCAAACGCTCCATTGCGCCACCGGAAAACATATTAATTATGCCAAAGAGCGTACCACCTTGAGTTTTGGCAATACGGTTAAAGAAATCTGCTAACGCTGCACCGTCTATACCCGGGGTAGGAATATAACAGCCTACGCGATAAATCGCGATAAGCGCACCCGTAATGATTAAACGCCTTTTTAAATCAGGAATCTTAAATGCATTAACCAGCGCATTAAACATTTATGATTTCTGCTTTACCACCGGCACTAACAATTTCGGCTGCAGCACGTTTTGAGAATGCATGCGCCTGAATAGTCACCGGATGATTAATTGAACCACTTCCTAATATCTTAATTCGGTCTCGCTCATTACGAATCAAACCGTTTTCTCTTAAAAGCTGCGGGGTAATTACAGCTGCTTTTATTTTATTTAAATTCTCTAAATTAACAATCTGAAAAATTTTCTTAAAATTACTTACAAATCCACGTTTAGGCATTTTGCGGATAAGCGGAGATTGCCCTCCTTCAAAACCTAAATAAAAATGCCTACCTGCGCGAGAGGTTTGCCCCTTGCTTCCACGCGTAGATGTTTTACCATGGCCGGAACTTGGGCCGCGCCCTAAAAGTTTTCTTTTTTTATGCGCGCCAAACGGCACCTTTATATTATGCAAAGAAACCAAACTTATCTGCGGCTTCTCTTCAATGTTTTTAGAAAGCGCCTTCCTGACAGTTGGTTTCTTAACTACTGGTTTCTTAATTATTTCCTTTTTAATTATCGGCTTAGCTGTTAATTTTTTCTCTTTCATTTTATTTTTACTCTTTAAGATTCATTAATCCCTGCATTGTAGCCTTGATAACATTAATTGGATTATTTGATTTTAAACACTTAGTAAGAATATCTTTTATCCCGGCAGCCTCGCAAATTGCGCGCACTGGCCCTGCAGCAATAACACCTGTGCCCTCTGATGCAGGTTTAAGCATAACGCTTGCCGCGCCAAACTTACCAATTATCTCATGAGGTATAGTTGAACCCTCTAAAGGAACCTTAAAAAGGCTCTTTTTAGCCTTAGTTAAAGATTTTCTAATTGCATCCGCAACTTCATTAGCTTTATCTAAAGCAAACCCCACCCGGCCTTTAGTATCACCCACAACCACTAAAGCGCTAAAATGCAGTTTTTTACCGCCTTTAGTTACTTTAGTAACGCGATTTATACTAATTACCTTCTCAATTAAATCTGAATGCTGTTCAATATTTAGTTCACGCATAATTTAAAACTCCATTCCACCTTTTCTTAAGGCTTCGGCAAATGCTTTAATCCTGCCATGATAAAGATACCCTGCTCGATCAAAAATTATCTTGCTATACCCTTTTTCTTTCGCCTGACTAGCAAAAAGTTCGCCAAAAAGCACAGCCGACTTTAAATCTCCGCCTTTAACAAATTTCTGCTTTATCACTTTATCCTTAGTAGAAAGCGAGAATAAAACTTTTCCCGTAGTATCATCTAATACCTGAGCGGAAATATTCTTTAAGGAACGGTGTACGACCAGACGAGGTTTCTCGACAGTTCCCAACATCCTCATTTTAATTCTTTTATGCCTTTTAAGCCTTAACTCTTCTTTTTTTCTCATATTATTTACCAGTTGCCTGCGCTTTTCCTGCTTTCTTCTTAACATGTTCACCTACAAAACGAATACCTTTACCTTTATAAGGCTCAGGAGGGTAAATCGCACGAATCTCAGTAGCTATCTTACCGATTAATTCTTTATCTATACTTTTAATAACTAGTTGTGTAGGCTTAGGCGTTTCAATCTTGATACCAGCGGGAATAGCAACATTAACTGGATGTGAAAATCCTAACATCATATTTAAGTTATTACCAGAAACTGCGGCTTTAAATCCCACACCGATAATCTCCAGCTCCTTAACGTAACCAACAGTCACGCCTTGTATCATGTTAACAATCAAAGCACGAAACAAACCATGCATAGATTTATCAAATTTAGTATCAGCAACCCTTTTTACCATCAATACTCCGTCGAGAATCTCCAGGCTAATACGATCCGAAAGTTTACGGGTAAGCTCACCTTTTGGGCCGGAGACAAAAACAGTCCCATCTTTAACTTCAATCTTTACTTCTTTGGGAACTATAACTGGTTTTTTGCCAATTCTAGACATTTATCTTTCCTTTACTTACGAAAGTACACCGGCCACTTCCTTTCGGGCCGAGTGCTATGAAATGTAACCGATAATCTCTCCACCTACGCCTAACTCCCTAGCTTCCTTATCCGTAACCACGCCCTTTGAAGTAGAAACAATTGCCAAGCCCCGGCCACGCAGCACTGTAGGAACCTTTTTACAACTAACATAAACCCTTAATCCTGGTTTAGAAACACGTTTAATACTGCGGATTGCTGATTTTCCTGCGATATACTTTAAATAAACCCTGACTAAACCCTGCTTTTTATCTTCAATAACCTTAAAATTATCAATATACTCATTCTTCTTTAAAATTGCCATAATTGACTTAATGTTATTGGATGACGGAAGATCCACAACATCTTTTTTAATCATTGTGGCATTACGAATTATTGTGAAAATATCTGCTATTAAGTCTGTTCTCGACATTTAACTCTCCTTACCTACAAAGGTACACCCGCGTAATACCTTATAAACGCGGGGTGTTAGCCCACCTGGGCACACCCGCGCAATTTGCGCCACCTGGCGAACACCCGCGCAATTCCTCTTAAGCGGCGGGGTGCCTTTTTAACGCGGGGTGAACTCTACCAACTAGCTTTTTTAACACCAGGAATAAGCCCCTGCCAAACAAGTTCCCTGAAACAAATACGGCAAAGCTGGAATCTTCTTAAGTAACCTCCGCTTCTACCGCAAATAGAGCAACGATTATACTTACGTGTTGAAAATTTTGGAGTTCTTTTCCATCTCGCGATTTGTGAATTTTTTGCCATTTTTTTTCTTTATTCCTTTTCCTTATCTTTAAAAGGCATGCCGAAATATTTTAACAAGGCCCTTGCTTGTTCAATGCTTTTAGTATTTTTAATTACAAATGTAATATCCATACCTTGGGTGCGAGTAATCCTATCATATTCAATTTCCGGAAAAATAATCTGCTCGCTTAAACCTAAAGTATAATTTCCTCCCTCGTCAAAAGAATCGAAAGAAACACCACGGAAATCACGAATACGCGGTAATGCAATATTAAGTAAGCGATCCATAAATTCATACATCATTATTTTTCTCAAAGTTACTTTAGCCCCGATTGCCTGGCCATCTCTAATCTTAAAATTAGCTATAGCTTTTTTTGAGCGCCTAATTAAAGGTTTTTGTCCGGTAATCGCAGCTAACTCTTCCACGGCTCTTTCCAAAATCTTGATATCCTGGGCGCCTTCGCCGATACCCATATTTACAACAATTTTACTAACTAAAGGCACAGCCATTTTGTTCTTAAATTTAAAATCTTGCATTAGCTTGGGAACAATTTCGTTACGGTATTTTTCTAATAGTCTTGGTATCATATTTAAATTGCCTCTTTACAAGCTTTACAAAATCTGGTTTTTGTCCCGTCCTTTTGCAGCATAACTCCCATACGAGATGGCTTAGAACAACTCTTACAAATAACCATCAGATTAGATATGCTAACCGGCATCTCAATAGAAATTATACCACCTTTTTGGCCCTGACTACTCTGTCGCTTATGTTTTTTAGCCAGATTCAAGCCTTCCACCAAAGCACGCTTTGTGCTTACGATAACATTAATTACCTTACCTTTTTTACCTTTATCCTTACCTGCAAGTATCATAACAATATCGTTCTTCTTAATTTTTTGCATTATATTACCTCAGGTGCTAATGAAATTATTTTATTAAACTTCTTATCCCTTAATTCGCGAGCCACCGGCCCAAAAACACGCGTACCTCTGGGATTATCTTTCTCATCAATAATCACTACGGCGTTACGGTCAAAACGCAATATCGAACCATCCGCTCTTCTTATCGCATGCCTTGTCCGCACGATTACTGCCCTGGCCATCTCCCCTTTTTTAACCGTTGCGCCCGGAATAGACTCTTTAATATTAACCTTTACAACATCTCCGATACTGCCATTAAAACTGCCCATTTTACGCAATATACAGATTAGCGAAGCTTTACGGGCTCCAGTATTATCAGCAACATCTAAAATACTACGCAATTGCAGCATTTAAACAATCTCCTCAGGGCTAATAACCTGCGCTTCAATAGCTTTTTTAATGATCTGTTTCACAATAAAACGCTTATCTTTAGATAACGGCCTACTTTCGACAATTCTAACTGTATCCCCTAGTTTAGCCGCGCCTAATTCATCATGCGCTTTAAATTTATTATGGCGCTTGACTATCTTGGAATATTTTGCATGGCGTGTTAAATGCATAGTTTTTACCACCACGGTTTTCTGCATTTTGTCGCTGATTACTACCCCAGTAAATTCTTTTTGTTTACCCATCTTATTTATCTTTCTTCTCGTTTAAGATTGTCCTGATGCGCGCAATATCTTTTTTTATCAGTGCAAACTTATGCGGCTTCTCAACACTTCCCGTATAACGCTGCATATTCAACTTAGAAAGTTCCTCTAGTAAAACTTTTTCTTTCTGCAACAGCTCATCTTCTGACTGATTCCTTAACTCAAGTGGCTTCATATTATTTATGCACCCTGGTAACAAACTTGGTACGTAACGGTATCTTATAAGCAGCTAAACGAAAACAAGCCTTAGCATACTCTTCAGGAACTCCACCTAATTCAAAAAGTATGCGCCCTCTTTTTACTACAGCCACCCAATGATCAAGATCACCCTTACCTTTACCCATACGTACTTCTGCGGGTTTCTTGGTTATAGATTTATCCGGAAAAATCCTAATCCACAATTTTCCGCCTTTATGTAACTGACGCGCCAAAATAACGCGCACTGACTCAATCTGGGTATTCTTAATCCAACCATTAGCTAAGACCTTTAAACCAAATTCTCCAAAAGCTAGAGTCGCTCCAGTTGTTGCCAGGCCACGCCTTTGGCCTTTTTGCAATTTACGATACTTAACCCTCTTGGGCATTAAAACCATTCTTTATTACTCCTCATTTTACCGTGCTGGCCTGAATGTTTCTCTAGGGCCCTGTTGCTGCTGATTTACGCTCTTTACTTCTTCCTGAATAAATTGTTTCCCTAGAATATCTCCTTTATAAATCCAAACTTTCACTCCGATTAAACCATATGTAGTAAGCGCTTCAGCAAAACCATAATCAATATCAGCACGCAATGTTTGCAAAGGAACCTTACCAACTTTATAAGTTTCCTTACGGCTCATCTCTGCCCCATTAAGCCTGCCTGAGCAACTGACACGTATACCTTTTACTCCGGATGCAATAGACTGCTCCATCGCTCTTTTTACAGCGCGGCGAAATGCAATGCGCTTCTCCTGTTGAAGAGCGATGTTTTCCGCCACTAGCTGAGCATCCCAAGCAGGATTGTTTACTTCTTGAATATCAATAGAAAGTTCACTCTTTACTAAATTGTTTAAATCTGCACGCAACCGCTCAATATCAGCACCATGCCTGCCAATAATAATACCCGGCCGAGCAGAAAATATACGCACCCTGATCTTTTGTGCTAATCTTTCCACGATAATCTTAGAGATCGCTGCCTGCTTAAATCTGCTCTTAATAAATTTACGGATCTTATAATCCTGTTGAATAAACAAGGGGTAATCTTTGCCTTTAGCAAACCAACGCGAGTGCCACTGCCTTATGAAACCAATCCTTAATACTAAAGGGCTTACCTTATGTCCCATGAATTATGCTCTCCTGTTTTAAATCTAACTCAATTTTTATATGCACAGTGCGTTTACGAATTGATGCGGCGCGGCCAAACGCAGCAGCCTTAAATCTTTTCCAAACCGGACCCGGATTAGCCACAATTTTAGAAACATATAACTTGTCTACTTGAAAGCCTTTTATTTTAGCATTGGCAATTGCAGATCTCAATATCTTTATTAAATATTCCTTTGGCCTTTTATTAATAGTACGTAAAATCGCTTCTGCTGTCCCCGCGTCTTTTCCGCGGATTAAATCTAAAACCAAGCGAACTTTACTTGGAGATAATCTTAAAAATTTCCCTTCAGCATGTGCGATCATCTTATGTCTTCTCCAGCGCTTTCTTAGCCTTGATACCGCCGTGCTTCCTGAATATTCTCGAAGGAGCAAATTCGCCTAACTTGTGGCCCACCATATTTTCGGTAACAAACACCGGAATATGCCTTTTGCCATCATAAACCGCAAAAGTAAGGCCGACAAAATCCGGAATAATTGTAGAGCGGCGGCTCCAGGTTTTAATCGCCTGACGCAACCCAGCTTGAGTCTGTTTTTTAATCTTCCTTAATAAACTTTCCTCAACATATGGACCTTTTTTCAGTGATCGCGGCATGTTATGGCTTCCTTCTCTTTACGATAAACTTGTTAGAATATTTATTACGATTCCTAGTGCGGTACCCTTTGGTAGGTTTACCCCAAGGCGTAACCGGATGCGGGTTACCTTGCCCAGATTTACCTTCGCCACCACCGTGTGGATGGTCAACTGGATTCATCACCACACCTCTTACTGAAGGCCTGATCCCCAACCAGCGGCTTTTTCCTGCTTTACCTAAAGTAATCGCCTCATGATCAATATTACCAATTTGGCCAATACAAGCATGACAATCCAAACTTACTAATCTTATTTCTCCGGAAGGTAAACGCACATGCGCAAATTCATTTTCCTTAGCCATAATCTGAGCGCTCGTCCCTGCACCGCGCACAATCTGGCCGCCTTTACCTTGAAATAATTCAATATTATGTATTAGAGTTCCGGAAGGAATATTGCGCAAGAGAAGACAATTGCCTACATTAATCTCGATGTCTTTCTGATTACTAGAAACAATAATATCATTTACATTAAGCCCCACAGGAGCAACAATATATCTTTTCTCTTTATCCGGATACTCAACTAAAGCAATTCTAGCTGATCGGTTAGGATCATACTCAATAGCAAGAACCTTTGCCGGCTGATCATAGATATTACGTTTAAAATCAATTATACGCAACATCCGCTTATGCCCGCCTCCTATATGCCTGGTAGTTATACGGCCATGCGCGTTCCTTCCACCAGTTTTCTTAAGCGGAAGCAGTAATGAACGCTCAGGCTTATGCTTAGTGATCTCTTTAAAATCCGGGCCGCTCATATGCCTGCGGCTAGGTGTAGTTGGCTTAAATTTAATGATTCCCATATTATGCTACCTCAATTTTCTGGCCAGCAACTAAAGTAACTACAGCCTTTTTAGTATCAGCTGTCCTGCCTAATTGATGCCTAACTCTTTTAAGTTTGCCCATGGAAACAAAAGTATTAACATTCTTTACCTTTACTTTATAAGCTAGCTCAACTGCCTTCTTAATTTGGATCTTATTGGCAGAGTTAATTACCAGAAACAAATATTTATTTTGCGGCTGGTAACTTGTAGATTTTTCCGTCTGTAAAAGAGCTTTAATTATGTTCATTACTTTAACCTCTTAATTAAATCCGCTAAGCCAGCTTTAGTAATAAGCAGCTTATTATTATTCATTACTTCGTAAACATGAGTATCTGAAGCCAAATTTACGGTTAAAAAACTTATATTCTTTAAAGCAATTTTTAATTTGCTTTCCAGCTTATCTGTTAAAAACAGAACCTTATTTTCTTTTTTAGATTTTAAAGAAGATACTTTAAGGTTTCTCAATACCGCCATTGCGAACTTTGTCTTAGGTTCAACTACCTTAAATTCATCTAATATAATTAAATTATTTTCTTTAGCTTTTGCATTTAAGCTAGTTCTTAAAGCCAAGGACTTAATTTTCTGAGGGATTTCATAAGAAAAATCCCGGGGATGCGGGCCAAAAACTACACCACCATGCCTCCATAGAGGAGAACGAGTTGAACCTACACGGGCGCGTCCTGTACCCTTCTGCTTCCAGGGTTTTTTACCGCCTCCAGAAACTTCACCGCGTGTTTTAGTTGATGCTAACCCTTTTCTCTGGTTAGCGCGGTAAGATTCAATTGCTTGGTAAAGACAAGCGGTATTCTGAACGCCATCAAAAACAGAAGTATCTAATTCTATTTTTTCAACTTCCTTACCTTCACTATTATAAACTGCTAAAGTAAACATATTATTTCTTCACCATTATCTTTTTAGCCTTTTTCTTTATGGCTTTAGTAATTACGATATAACCATTCTTGTGCCCCGGTACTGCGCCTTCAACTAATATAATATTATTCTCTAAATCTATTCTAATAACTTTTAAATTCTGGACGGTTACTTGCTCTGCGCCCATATGCCCTGGCATATGATGCCCGCGAAAAACTCGGCCGGGAGTAGTACTTGACCCAATAGAACCAACTCGACGATGCGAAGTTGAGCCGTGTGTTCTCGGCCCACCTTGCCAATGCCAACGTTTCATGCCGCCCTGGAAACCCTTACCAATAGAAATACCGCAGACATCTACAAAGTCTCCCTCAGCAAAAAGATCAACCTTCAGCTCATCACCAACCTTGTATTCGACATTAGCTTCTTTAGAAAGATCTTTAATTACTTTACGCGGAGCAATATTTAATTTCTTAAATAGCCCTAATTGAGGTTTTTTTAAATTCTTTTCTTTAGCCAATTCAAAGCCTAGCTGAATATTCTTTTCCATAACCCTAAGAATAGGACAAGGGCCGGCCTCCAAAGCCGTAACTCCCACTTGACTTGAGTCGCTGGCAAACACTTGCGTCATTCCGATTTTTTTTCCAATTAATCCAATCATTTCAATTTATCCGTTTTTTGATTTACTACTTGATTTCTACATCCACTCCTGCAGGCAGGTTTAATTTCCTTAATGAATCGATGGTCTTAGCTGTGGGTTCAAAGATGTCAATAAGGCGTTTATGGGTAGACAAATCAAACTGTTCACGTGATTTTTTATCCACGTGTGGAGAACGCAATACCGTATAAATTTCCCTTTTCGTAGGAAGCGGTACAGGGCCGGAAATCTTGGCCCCAGTGCGCTTAAGCGTCTCCACGATCTCAATTACTGCTTGATCTAAAAGTCGGTGATCATATGCTTTTAGCTTTAAACGAATCTTTTGTGTATTCATAAATCAAACACCCTTAATCCTTTATCTAATGAAATCCCTGCGAACAAAGCAAACAGAGATTACGCAATAACCTCAGTAACTACTCCTGCTCCAACTGTATGGCCACCTTCGCGAATAGCAAAACGTGATTCTTTTTCTATGGCGATAGGAGTGATTAACTCCACATCTAGCGCAATATTATCACCAGGCATAACCATCTCCACGCCTTCCGGAAGAGTAGTTGCACCAGTAACATCGGTAGTACGGAAATAAAACTGCGGACGATAACCTTTAAAGAAAGGTGTATGCCTTCCGCCTTCTTCTTTGGTTAAGATATAAACCTGAGCTTTAAACTTTGTATGCGGTAAGATTGATTTCGGAGCAGCAATAACCATGCCGCGCTCAATATCATTCTTTTCTACGCCTCTTAACAAAAGGCCAACGTTATCACCGGCCTGGCCTTCATCCAGTAATTTACGGAACATTTCGATCCCGGTAACTACTGATTTTTTAGTTGCTGGCCTTAAACCGATTATCTCAACTTCTTCGCCAACTTTAACTTTACCGCGTTCGATTCTTCCGGTACCCACTGTACCTCTACCTTCAATACTAAAAACATCTTCTACCGCCATAAGCAAAGGCTTATCTAATTCTCTAGGAGGAAGCGGAATAAACTCATCAACTGCTTTCATTAAATCCATAATACACTTGGCATCTGCGCCATTAGCATCAGCAGCAGTATAAGCCTTATTGGCACTACCACGAATAATCGGAGTTTTATCTCCCGGATAACCATATTTAGTTAAAAGATCCCTAATCTCCATTTCAACTAAATCCAAGAGCTCTTTGTCATCAACCAAGTCAACCTTATTCATAAATACAACCATTGATGGAACATTAACCTGACGCGCTAAAAGAATATGTTCTCTAGTCTGAGGCATAGGGCCATCAGCTGCAGAAACTACTAATATGGCTCCGTCCATTTGCGCGGCACCAGTAATCATATTCTTAATGTAATCAGCGTGGCCTGGGCAGTCAATATGCGCGTAATGGCGAGCATCTGTTTCATACTCAACATGGGCAACTGAAATAGTAACTACTTTTGTTTCGTCTCTAACAGTTCCACCCTTAGCAATATCCGCATAGTCTCTATGCGTGGCTTTACCGAGTTTTGATAAAACATTACAAATGGCAGCAGTAAGCGTAGTCTTACCATGGTCAATATGGCCAATGGTTCCAATATTTACATGTGGTTTACTTCTTACAAATTTCTCTTTAGCCATTTCTTATCCTCCTTTTAAAAAGTTTTTCTTGCGTTTGCATTTGATGAACCTGCAACAATTTTCTCCGCTACATGCGCAGGAACCTCGCTGTAAAACGAAGGTTCCATTGTATACGATGCACGGCCTTGTGTCAAGGACCTTGTTATAGTTGCATAATTAAAAACTTCAGACAACGGAACGTTCGCTCGGATAGTACGTAAATTTAATCTCTGGCCCAATGCAATAATTTTTGCCCGACGGCTGCTTAAGTCTCCAATAATTTGGCCCATAAATTCTTCCGGCACGAGTACTTCAATATCCATGATCGGTTCAAGCAATACTGGATTTGCTTTCTTCATTCCATCTTGAAAAGCAATAGAGCCTGCCATTTTAAATGCTAGTTCCGAAGAATCAACTTCATGAAATGATCCGTCAACTAAAACTACTTTTACGTCGGTAACCGGATAACCTGCCAGAACGCCATTTTTGGCTGCCCCCATTATACCTTGTTTTACCGCCGGAATAAATTCACGCGGAATAGAACCACTTTTTATTTTATCCTCAAAAGTAATACCTGTACCGGGAACTTCTTGCGGGCTCATTTCAATAACACAATGGCCATATTGACCGCGGCCACCAGATTGCGAAATAAATTTACCGACGCTAGGAACGCTTTTCCTGATTGTTTCACGATAAGCAACCTGGGGAGCGCCAACAGTAGCCTCAACATTAAACTCGCGTAAAATTCTATCAATAATAATTTCTAGATGCAATTGCCCCATACCCGCGATAAGAGTCTGGCCGGTTTCCTGATTATAGGTGACCCTAAATGAAGGATCTTCGTCTTCAAGTTTATGCATAGCCAACCCTAATTTTTCCTGGGCATCTTTTGATTTAGGCTCAATTGCCTGCTGAATAACTGGTTCAGGAAAACGCATAGCTTCAATAAGAATTGGATTTTTTTCCGTGCAAAGCGTATCTCCCGTCTTAGTATCTTTTAAGCCCACCAAAGCAGCAATATCTCCGGTTGAAATACTATCAATCATCTCCTGATGGTTAGCATGCATTTTGACAATTTTAGTAACACGCTCTCTTTCTCTTTTAGAGGCGTTATAAATATAAGTTCCGGCATCAAGTGTGCCAGAATACATCCTGGTAAAATATATCTTTCCAACAAAAGGATCTGTAGCAACCTTAAAGCATAGAGCAGTAAAAGGAGCCAAGTCATCCGCAGCTACCTCTTCAAACTCTCCTGTATCTGGATGAGTGCCTTTTACTGGTGGCACATCAATCGGAGAAGGCAAATAATCTTTTACAGCGTCTAAAACTAGCTGCACTCCTTTATTTTTAAAAGCCGAACCACAAAGTACCGGCACAAATTTATTAGCAATCACTGTCCGGCGTATTGCTTTCTTTAGTTGTTCATTAGTTACAGCCTTTCCATGTAAATAATCCTCGGCTAACAAATCATCCCCATCAGCAACTTTTTCTATTAAAATCATACGGTATTTTTCGCAATCCGCCAGCATATCGCTAGGCACCTCGAGAATTTCAATCTCTTTACCCAAATCATCTTTATAATGCACCAACTTTTTCTCAACCAGGTCAACAACGCCGCTAAAACCTGACTCTTTACCAAAGGGAAGTTGAATCGCTGCAACATTAGCGCCTAATCTTTCATGCATCTGTACAATAACATCAAAAAAGTTTGAGCCCGTGCGATCCATCTTATTCACAAAAGCAATACGCGGCACATTATAACGATCTGCTTGGCGCCATACAGTTTCTGATTGCGGCTCAACTCCGCCAACTCCGCAAAAAACAACTACTGCTCCGTCTAAGACCTTTAATGATCTTTCTACTTCAATAGTAAAATCAACATGGCCCGGGGTATCAATTAAATTAATGGTTATATCTTTCCAAACGCAAGTAGTCGCAGCAGCGGTAATCGTAATACCTCGCTCCTGCTCTTGAACCATCCAGTCCATAGTGGCCGCGCCATCATGAACTTCACCTAATTTATAATTCTTACCTGTATAAAATAACACACGCTCGCTAGTGGTAGTTTTACCAGCGTCAATATGCGCGATTATCCCAATATTCCTTATTCTTTCTAACGGTATTTTTCTCATATCTTACCAGCGGAAATGCGCATAGGCTTTATTACTTTCAGCCATTTTATGTGTATCATCTCTCTTTTTAATTGATGAACCCTCGCCTTTGTATGCTGCGATAATCTCATCAGCTAATTTTTCCTGCATAGGTTTTCCTTTTCTATTCTGGGAAAAATCCCTGATCCAACGCAAAGCAATAGAAGTACCCCGCTCCGGCCTTACTTCAATCGGAACCTGATACGTCGCCCCACCAACCCTACGCGGTTTTACTTCTAGGCGCGGACGGGCGTTATCCAATGCTTTATAAAATACTTTTAAAACATCTTCTTCATTTAAATTCTTCTGAACAATATCAAAAGCGCCGTAAACCATATTCTCGGCGATTGACTTCTTACCTGCCAACATCACCATGTTAATAAATTTGGCAACTATTTTACTGTTAAACTTAGGATCGGATAAAATATTTCTTTCTTGCGCTTTTCTTCTTCTCATTGTTTATCCTTTGGTTTCTTTGCTCCATACTTTGAACGCGATCTTCTGCGGGCATTAACCCCTGAAGCATCCAGTGTTCCTCTAACAATATGATATCTGACACCCGGCAAATCTTTAACTCTACCACCTCTAACTAAAACAATCGAATGCTCCTGAAGGTTATGCCCTTCACCCGGTATGTAAGCAGTAACCTCAATACCAGTAGTAAGCCTGACCCTGGCGATCTTTCTCAAAGCAGAGTTGGGTTTCTTAGGTGTCATCGTACGTACCTGTAAACAAACCCCTCTTCTCTGAGGACAGGATTTTAAAGCCGGTGATTTACTTTTCTTATTTTTAGAAACTCGACCAAATCTGATTAGCTGAGCAATTGTTGGCATATATTATTCCTTTAGGCTAGCTTTAACTTCCTCTTTATCCTCTACGCTCTTTCCAGCGCCAATTTTAACTACTTCAATATCGCGGTGAGCCCTAAATCCGGTTCCTGCAGGAATCAAGTGCCCTACGATAACATTTTCTTTCAATCCAAACAGCTCATCACGTTTGCCACTGGTAGCAGCTTCGGTTAAAACACGAGTAGTTTCCTGGAAGCTAGCTGCAGAAATAAAACTCTCAGTAGTAAGCGAGGCTTTCGTAATACCTAAAAGTAAAGGTGTTGCCTGCGCAGGCTTTTCGCCTTTTTTAATTACCCGGGTATTTTCTTTTTGAAACACCCACTTGTCCACTTGTTGGGTAGCTAAAAACTCTGTATCGCCTGGGTCCTCAATCCTTACCTTTTTAAGCATCTGGCGAATAATTAACTCAATATGCTTATCATTAATACGCACGCCCTGCAGACGATAAACTTCCTGCACCTCATTTACCAAATACTCCTGCAAAACTTTATCTCCGCAAACACGTAGAATATCTTGTAAAACTACTGGGCCATCAGTAAGCTGTTGGCCGGCATTAACCTTATCTCCTTTGTAAACATTCGGATGTTTACCATGCGGGATAGCATATTCCCTGCTCATACCAGTGGTAGATTTAACAATCATTACTCTCTGGTTTTTCTTAGTTTCACCGAATTCCACAAATCCGTCAATTTCACTGATAACCGCAGGATCTTTCGGCCGCCTGGCTTCAAAAAGTTCAGCTACGCGTGGAAGGCCGCCAGTAATATCGCGAGTTTTTACAACTGTGCGCGGAATCTTAGCTAAAAGGTCTCCGCCTCCTACCTTTTCGCCATCTCTAACAATAATATGCGCACCAATAGGTATAGGATAAATCCCCAAAACTTCATTTTTAGTATCTAAAATCACGACTTGAGGATGATACTCCGGCTTATGCTCAACAACTACACGCTCAGCTAATTTAGTTACCTGGTTCACCTCTTCATGCATAGTAATATTTTCACGCAAGTCTTCAAAACGAACCACGCCGCCAACTTCAGTAAGCACTGGAATCGTATAGGGATCCCAACGCACAAAAGAAATACCCTTAGCTACCTCTGCACCATCAAGAATAGTAATAAACGCACCTTGCGGAATAGGATACCGCTCAAGCTCACGGCCTTGCGCATCATTAACACTGATTGCGCCATTTCTATTTAAAACAACATTCTCTTTATTTTTAAGCGTAACTCTTAAATTATGATATTTAACCAAACCCTTATTTTTAGATTTAATAAAAGATTGTTCAATAGTTCTAGAAGCTGTACCACCGATATGGAAGGTTCTCATGGTTAACTGCGTACCAGGTTCGCCAATACTCTGAGCAG
Organism: Candidatus Omnitrophota bacterium; assembly: GCA_037134795.1. GTDB lineage: Bacteria > Omnitrophota > Gorgyraeia > Gygaellales > Profunditerraquicolaceae > UBA6249. Next base: position 37,106 of record JBAXLM010000005.1, read on the forward strand.
CTATAACTCCTACGGCTTCTCCTAACTCTATCAATCTTCCAGTTGACAAATTGCGGCCGTAACATTTAGTACATACACCTCTACCAGATTCACAGGTTAGAACACTGCGAATACGAATCTTCTCAATACCTAATTTTTCAATTTGGTCGGCCTTCTCTTCTGTAATCTCTTGGGCCTGTTCAGCAATAACTTCATCAGTAATAATATCCACAACGTTATCTAAGGCTACTCTTCCGATAATGCGATCTTTAAGGCTAACCACCTCTTCATCGCCTTCAATAATCGCCGCAACAGTAATGCCATTTAAAGTTCCACAATCTTCCTCGCAAACAATAACCTCTTGAGCAACATCAACTAGCCTACGCGTTAAATAACCCGCATCCGCGGTTTTAAGCGCGGTGTCTGCCAAACCTTTACGCGCACCGTGAGTAGAAATAAAATACTCCAAAACATTTAACCCCTCGCGGAAATTAGCAGTAATTGGGTTTTCAATAATCTCGCCTGATGGTTTAGCCATAAGTCCGCGCATACCTGCAAGCTGCCTAACCTGTAAACGCGAACCACGCGCGCCTGAATCCGCCATCATAAAAATAGGATTAAAAGAATCCATCCCTTTAAATAATAAATCAGAGATCCTGTCAGTAGCATGCGTCCAAATATCAATAACCTTAGATTTACGCTCGCTGTCAGTAATAATACCTTTGCGGTATTGATCTTCGACTTTAGCTACTTCTTCCCTTGATTCTTTCAAAACTTGCGGTTTATCTAAGGGAATAGTCATATCATCTATGCCGATAGAAATGCCTCCCAATGTACCCATCTCAAAACCTAAGCGCTTAATATCATCAAGCAACTTAATAGTCGCAGCATGCCCAAACCTTTTATAAACACTTACCACTATATCACTAACTCTGTTTTTGTTTAATTCCCGGTTAACAAACCCAAATTCGGGAGGCAAAATTTGGTTAAACATTACACGGCCAACAGTAGTAGTAATTAATTGTTTTCCTGATAAGACTATCTTCTGGTCAAAATCATAGACTCCCTCAACGCGAATCTTAATCTTAGCATGCAAAGCTACCGCTTTATCTTCATAAGCTATTGAAACTTCATCAAAACTTGAAAAAACTTTGCCTTCGCCTAATGCCCCTGTCTTTTCTTTACTCATATAAGAAACTCCTAAAATAATATCTTGAGTAGGAGAAATTACCGGGCGGCCATCAGCTGAAGAAAATATATTATTTATAGCTAACATCAACACCTTGGCCTCTAACTGCGACTCTAATGACAACGGCACATGTACTGCCATCTGGTCACCATCAAAATCTGCATTAAAAGCAGTACACACTAACGGATGTATCTTTATAGATTTACCTTCGATTAATAACGGCTGGAACGCCTGAATACCCAGGCGATGCAACGTAGGCGCGCGGTTCAGCAATACAGGGTGATCTTTGATTACTTCATCCAGGATATCCCAAACTTCAATCTTGCCACGCTCCACCATTCTGCGCGCACCTTTAATTGTATGCACAAAACCTTTTTCTCTTAATTTTTTAATAATAAACGGTTCGAATAATTCTAAAGCCATCTGCTTAGGCAACCCGCATTCATGTAACTTCAACTCCGGCCCAACAACGATGACGCTTCTACCGGAATAATCTACACGTTTACCCAATAGATTCTGACGGAACCTTCCCTGCTTTCCTTTAAGCATATCAGAAAGCGACTTTAATGGGCGGTTGTTCGCTCCATTTACCGCTTTACCATGGCGGCCATTATCTAGGAGCGCATCCACTGCCTCCTGAAGCATACGCTTTTCATTGCGGATAATAATCTCCGGCGCATTGAGATCCATCAATTTTTTCAGACGATTATTACGATTTATTACACGGCGATATAAATCATTAAGATCGCTAGTTGCAAACCTTCCGCCATCAAGTGGAACTAACGGACGCAGATCAGGCGGAATAACAGGCAAAATCTCTAAAATCATCCACTCCGGTTTATTACCGCTTTTCTTAAAATCTTCGGTAATCTTTAAATTTTTAGTCGCTTTGCGATTATTTAAAACATCTTTAGATTTCTCTAAATCTTTTCTAAATTTACGACAGAGCGCATCTAAATCCAGCTCTTTTAATAAATCACTAATTGCCTCAGCACCGATTTTGGCTTTAAAAGTTGCGCCATATTTACTCAATGCTTCCTGATATTGCTCATCAGTAAGCAACTCTTTTTTCTTTAAAGCAGTTGTGCCTGGGTCAACTACAACATACTCCTCATAATAAATAATCCTCTCTAAGTCTCTTAAACCAATATCTAAAAGCGCGCTCATTCTGCTAGGCACAGATTTAAAAAACCAGATATGCGTAACCGGAGCAGCCAAATCAATAATACCCATACGCTCGCGCCGCACACTAGAACGATCAACAGTTACCCCGCAACGATCGCAGGTAATCCCTTTGAATTTTATACCTTTATATTTTCCGCAATTACACTCCCAATCGCGCACCGGGCCAAAGATCTTTTCACAAAATAAACCATCTTTTTCCGGCTTTAATGTGCGGTAATTAACGGTTTCCGCTTTCTTCACCTCGCCCTTAGACCAGGATTTGATTACCTGAGGGCTGGCAATTTTTATTGAAATACTATCAAACGAAACGATCTCTTCCATTATTTAGCCTTTTCTGTCCTGATATCGAGGCATAAGCCTTGCAACTCTTTAATTAAAACATTAAATGACTCTGGAGTCCCATGGGTTAGACGCTGCTCTCCCTTAACAATCGCTTCGTAGATACGCGTCCTTCCGTTTACGTCGTCGCTTTTCACAGTAAGCATCTCCTGCAAACTGAATGCTGCGCCGTATGCCTCAAGCGCCCAAACTTCCATTTCTCCTAGGCGCTGGCCGCCAAATTGCGCTTTGCCGCCTAATGGCTGCTGTGTAACCAAAGAATAAGGGCCGATAGAACGCGCGTGGATTTTTTCATCGACCAGATGGATCAACTTCAAAATATACATATACCCTACGGTAACCTTCTGATCAAAAGGCTCTCCGCTATAACCATCGAAAAGCGTAATCTTACCATCTTCCGGTAAACCCGCCTTCTTAAGCAACTCTTTAATCTCGCCTTCTTTGGCTCCATCAAACACAGGACAGCTGACATTTAAACCTAAAACTTTAGCTGCCCAACCTAAATGGCACTCCAAAATCTGGCCAACGTTCATACGCGAAGGCACACCTAACGGATTCAAAACTACATCTACCGGCGTACCATCTGGCATATAAGGCATATTCTCTTCCGGGATAATCCTAGCAACTACACCCTTGTTACCATGGCGGCCGGCAAGTTTATCGCCTTCAGAAAGTTTACGTTTTGTGGCAATGTAAACAACAACTCTTTTTAAGATGCCTGCAGGTAATTCATCCCCGCGGCGCACTTTCTCAATTTCCTGCTCTTCTTCGGATAATAACTCCTGCATCTGTTCATCAAAAGAAGCAGCTAAAATCTTTGCCTCTTCGTGATCGCTTAAATCATATTTTTCTACTTTTTTCTTATCTATACCTAATACCTGAGCTAAACGTACAGTTTTCTCAGTCAATAAAAATTCAATTTCCTGCTTATAATAAGCCTTGAGCTCGCGAATCTTGGCTAACTCTTTTGTCTTTTCTTCTTTTGATTTTCTGCCACGGTCTTTACGCGCAAATACATGCACATCAATAACCACGCCTTCAACTCCTGGAGGCACAATTAATGAAGTATCGCGCACATCGCCGGCTTTTTCACCAAAAATCGCGCGTAATAATCTTTCCTCAGGGCTAGGCTCAGAATCAGTCTTAGGAGTAATTTTACCTACTAAGATATCCCCGGCGCTTACCTCCGCCCCAATACGAATAATACCTGCCTCATCCAAATTTCCTAATGCTTCCTCGCTAACATTAGGAATATCGCGCGTAATCTCTTCATTACCTAACCTGGTTTCAGCAGCTTCAATATCAAACTCTTCTATATGTATAGAAGTAAAAGTATCATTTTTAATTAATCTTTCACTCATAAGAATAGCGTCTTCAAAGTTGTAGCCTCTCCATGGCATAAAAGCTACCAATACATTTTTACCTAAAGCCAACTCACCGCCCTTTGTGGCAATTCCATCAGCAATGGCCTGGTGAGCATCTACATGCTCGCCTAATCCCACTAAAGGCCTTTGATTTAAAGAAGTATCCGCGTTAGTACGCAGAAATTTCTTAAGATGATATATCTTTTTTCCTACAGTAATTGATGAGGCATCTACGCTAGTTACTTTTCCTGAATCAACAGCTATAACCACAGTACCGGAATCACAAGCCACCTTTGCTTCCATATCCGTACCTACTAAAGGCGCCTCAGTGATCATCAACGGCACAGCTTGTCTTTGCATATTTGAACCCATCAAAGCGCGATTAGCATCATCATGCTCTAAGAAAGGAATTAAAGAAGCAGCCACAGAAACCAACTGCTTAGCAGAAACATCCATATACTGCACTTCTTTGGCTAACACTTTCGGGAAATCGTCTTTGTAACGACAGATAACAAACTTATCAACAAAGCGCCCTTCACTATCTAAAGGAGCATCTGCCTGCGCGATAGTTTTGTCTTCTTCAATATCTGCCGTTAGATAATCGATCTTTTTGGTTACCCTGCCATCTTCTACCTTACGATATGGGGTTTCAATTAAACCCAAAGCGTTTATACGCGCAAAACTACTTAGTGAGGCAATCAAACCAATATTCGGGCCTTCAGGAGTTTCAATCGGGCAAACGCGGCCATAATGCGAAGGATGAATATCCCTTACTTCAAATCCGGCGCGTTCACGCGATAATCCTCCGGGGCCTAATGCGCTGAGCCTTCTTTTATGCGTCATCTCAGCTAAAGGATTAATCTGATCCATAAACTGAGAAAGCTGGCTACGGCCAAAAAAATCACGGATTTGATTAGATAAGAGCTTAGAATTAATTAGGTAATGTACATTTAGGTTATCAAACTCACCCAATAAGCTTAACCGCTCTTTGATTGAACGTTCCACGCGCGATAAGCCTATGCGTACCTGATTTTGCACTAACTCGCCAACACTTTTAACGCGGCGATTGCCTAAATGGTCAATATCATCGATCTTACCAGCCCCACTATTTAATTTAATCAAATACTCCATTACCTTTATTACTGTATCAGAATCAAGTATCCTTTTTTCTAAAGATACATCCATTCCCAATTTACGGTTTAAAATAAAACGTCCCGCTCTCTCTAAATCATACCTAGCGGGATCAAAAAATAATCTATAAAATAAGCCTTCCGCAGCTTCTTTAGTTACGGGCTCAGTTGGCCGCATTTTACGGTAAAAATCAAGATAAGCCTCTTCTTTATTCTTAGTGTAATCTTTCTTTAAAGTGTTAATGATTTCCGGATATTCCTTACCAAAAGCAGCAAAGATCTGGCTATCTTCAGAAAAACCCAGAATTCTTAAAATTTGCGTTGCGGGAAAATTTCTGCGGCGGTCCACATAAGCGGTAATCGTTTCGGTAAGATCATATTTAAACTCAAGCCACGCTCCACGGTAAGGGATAACCCTGCCATAAAAAATCTTTTTTCCAGTAGGGTGCAGTTCTTCTTCAAAAGAAACTCCCGGAGAACGCTGTAATTGGCTGACCACTACACGCTCATCTCCATTAATGATAAAAGTACCTGTTTCTGTCATTAAAGGGATTTCGCCAAAATACGCATCCTGCTCTTTTGTTTCTCGAGGCGTGGTTAAACGAAATTTTACTTTTAAAGGAGCGGCATAAGTTAATGAGCGATTCTTAGATTCGCTCATTGTGTATTTAGGCTTGCCCAAAGAGTAACTAATAAACTCTAACTTTATCGAACGATCAGGACTTTCTATAGGAAAGATCTCTCCGAAAACTTCTTGCAAACCCTGGTTCTTTTTTTCGTTTACAGGAACATCCATCTGCAAAAACTCAAAATAAGTTTCAAGTTGCACATCTAACAGATTAGGTAAACCGTAAACTTCTTTTAACTTAGCAAAGCTTTTACGTTTAATCATTATTCTTAAGGCTAAATTAGCCTAGTTAACTTACTTAAACTTACTTTAGTTTACTCTAAATTACCTTAATTATTAAACTCTTACTTACTCAAGCTTCTCTATACTTAACCAAACTTACTTATACTTACTTTAATTCTACGGTTGCACCTGCTGCTTCTAATTTCTTTTTAATCTCCGCAGCTTCATCTTTAGTAGCACCTTCTTTTATTGCTTTGGGAGCAGCATCTACTAAATCTTTGGCTTCTTTCAATCCCAAATTAGTAATCGTACGTACTTCTTTAATTACCGCAATTTTATTCGCACCACAGCTAGCCAAAACTACAGTAAATGTACTCTTCTCCTCAACAGCAGGAGCAGCAGCAGCCCCAGCAGCAGGAGCAGCCATCATCGGCATATTAGCGCTAACGCCAAATTTTTCCTCTAAAGCTTTAACTAAATCAGCGAGCTCCAGAACACTCATCGTCTCTATTGATTTAATTAGTTCATCCAATTTTGCAGTTGCCATTTATTCCTCCCGTTTGTTAACTTGATTTTGTCTTTTTAATTTGTTCTAAACAATAAACAAATTGCTTTAATGTCTGATTCAATACAAGCACCAATTTTAAAATTGGCGAATTTAATGTCATCACTACCTGAGCTCGTAACATATCTTTCGAAGGAAGATTGCTCATTATTTCAATATCTTTCTGTGTTAATAGTTTTTCAGCCAGAAACCCGCCTTCTAATATAAGCTTTTCGTGACCTTTGCGGAAAGCACATAACGCCCTAGATGTATCTACAGGCTCATCCTTAAAAAAGATCATTGCGCAAGGAGTCTCAACTGAGGGAATTAAATCTTTAATGCCTAAATCTTTTAGCGCCCTTCTGGCTATGCTATTCTTGACTACAAAAAGATTAGCCCCTGCACCCTTCAAGGTTTTACGTAAAGAACTCATATCCGGGCTGGATACGCCGGAGTATTTTACAATAATCAATCCCTTGGATGTTTTAAAACTATTCTTTATGCGATTTTCAGATGTTTCTTTAACTAACAATCCGATTTTCTTCATCTTAGCAAATAATCCTTAATCCCGGGTTCATGGAAGCATTAATACTCAAGCTCTTTACAAACTTCCCTTTTACTGATACAGGCCTAGCTTCATTAACCGCCTCAATAACCTTAGAGGCATTGTCATTTAGTTGATCTTCGGTAAAAGACACCTTTCCTACTGATAAGTGCATTCCTCCCTGCTTATCCACGCGGAATTCAACTTTACCTTTTCTTACATCTTCGATTGCTTTTGCGATATCGTTAGTAACTGTTCCGGTTTTAGGGCTAGGCATTAGCCCGCGTGGCCCTAACACCTTACCAAGTTTACTTAAATCCTTCATCATCTCTGGGCTAGCAATAGCACAATCAAAATCAAGAAATCCCGCAGCAACTTTATCTATAAGTTCTATACCCCCTACTAAATCTGCTTTTGCCTCCCTTGCCTGGCGCTCATGCTCACCTTTACAGAATACCGCTACACGCACCTTTTTCCCAGTTCCATGCGGCAATACAACTGTCCCGCGGATCATCTGGTCACTCTTCTTAGTATCCACGCTTAAATTAAAATGCAGGTCGATAGAGCCGTCAAACTTTGGCTTAGACAACGACTTCAATATTACAATAGCCTCTTTTAGCTGATAAATTTTGTCTTGCTCTACCTGTTTAACTGATTCTTTATATCTCTTGCTTTGTGTTTTCATAATTTATCCTTCAACTGCAATACCCATACTGCGGGCAGTGCCTTCAATAGTCTTCATCGCCTGTTCTAAATTATCAGTATTTAAATCCGGAAGTTTAAGCCTGGCAATCTCTTCAACCTGCTTTTTAGTTACCTTACCAATCGTCTCTTTACCGCTAATACCAGAGGCCTTGGCTAAATTTGCTGCTCTTTTAAGTAAAATTGATGACGGCGGGCTCTTTATAATAAAGGTAAAGGTTCTATCCTCAAAAACGCTGATTACTACGGGCAAGATCAACCCATCCCGGCCTTTAGTCTGATCATTGAACTGCTTACAAAACTGCATGATATTAACTCCATGCTGGCCTAGCGCCGGGCCTACTGGAGGCGCAGGGTTTGCCTGCGCTGCTGGAACGTGCAATTTAATCTGTGCCTTCATTATTTTTGCCATAGCTATACCTTCTCCACCTGCCAATACTCTAATTCTACTGGCGTTGAACGGCCAAAAATAGATACACTAACCTTAACTTTACCTTTTTCAGGATAAACTTCTTCAATTGTACCGTTAAAATTCAAGAATGGGCCTTCGTTGACTCTTACCTGTTCACCTTTTTCAAAAACAACTTTCGGGGATGGTTTAGCTGCAGTTTCTTTAGTGCGCTTAAGAATACTATCCACTTCTTCTTTGGGTAATGCAACTGGCTTCTTACCTAATCCGATAAAACCGGTAACCCCAGGAGAATTTTTAACAAAAAGATAAGTCTGCTCACTTAAATCCATCTCAACCAATAAATATCCTGGGAAAAATTTTCTTTGGGTAATCTTCTTTTTACCGGAGCGAACCTCTGAAACCTGCTCCGTAGGAATAATCACGCTAGTAATTAAATCCTGCAAACCTTCCGCAGAGATTTTCTTCTCCAAAGATGTTTTTACCTTTTCCTCTATGCCAGTCTGCGTATGTATAACGTACCAGTTTTTCATTTAAAAATAGCGCTTAAAAACTTAGATAATCCTAAGTCTACCACTCCTATAAAAACTGTCATTAAAGCTGTAACTACAATTACTAATCCCGTAGATGCCAAAAGTTCGTGTCTAGTTGACCAAGAAACTTTATTTAATTCACTTCTTACTTCTTTTAAAAAATTTAC
>JBAXLM010000006.1:0-45677 GCA_037134795.1 Candidatus Omnitrophota bacterium
CTGCGCGTTTTAATAATCCGCAAATTACTTCCGAATCACGCACATTCATCTGGCATCCGAAGGTGCGCAAAAGCACTCGTAACTTCTTCGGGCTTTTGCCTCCGGAATTGCCTGTATTTGGTCTGTTTTCAGCCATTTTGTCCCTTCTTCATAACACATTTTCCACGGTTGATTAAGATCGAACTTTACAATTTCTTGGTTCTGAATATGGATAGACCTAAAAATAATCCGCATAAAGGTCTTAACCAGGTAGTCCATCTGGACATTACTCGGATTGCTCCGCAGCCGCAAAAGAAAATCCTGCGCGGCCTTAGTCAAATCAACTGCGTTCCTCTTCTCCAAAATCCTTAACTGAACTGCCTTTATGTCCTGCTTGAGCTTCTTCTCTTCATTCCGTAGCATCTCGGCTCGGTCTTTATAAATCTCAAGATTGATATTATCAGAAGCGAATACTTCATAAAGCCCCTTCTGTTTCTCAAGGTTTTTATGCAGGAGAGTTTCTTTCTCTTCCAGCTGCTCCACATACAACTGCTCAGGTTCAGAGGCACTCAGTTTAATCATATCTCCGAGTGCTTCCAGGACGTGCAAATTCCGCGCTACCACATCCACAATATCCCATACCTGTCTGTTGATAGCGTCTGCCGTAACTGATTTGTTGCCACACTTAATATACGGTATTCCTCTGGAAGAACACCGATACCACGGCCGCCGGTCCTTAGTCCGGTGGTTAACAGTCGCAGTCATCCCGCGATAATTACCTCCGCACTCATTGCATTTCAAAATGCCGGATAGGTGATAAATGTTATTTCTGAATCTAACTACGCTGTTGGTTCGATTACGTTTAAGAAGCCTGGCAACTTCATCAAATTCTTTTTGAATAATAATCGCCTCGTGGGTATTAGGCACCTCTATTATCTTAGACGAATCGTTATTCACGTAACGATATCCCTTACCCTCTCCGTTTTTAGTCTTTACTTTCGTGTCATAGTGCCGCTTATTCCATACCAAGATTCCTAAGTACACCTTATTTTGCAGAATATTAGAGATAAACTTATTATAAAATTTACCTCCCTGCCTTGAAGGAATTCCCAAAGCATAATAATGCCCGGCAATTTGTGAAGTACTCTTGCCACCAAGATACATGGCGTAAATCTCTTTTACAATTTTTGCCTCTTCCGGATAGACTTCAAGCTTCTTAACTTCTTTGTTGTAGCGGTATCCATACGGCGCATAGCGTGCGCCTTGCCAGTGTCCTTTATTAGCACCAACTATCATCCCGGGAAAAACGCGCTCAACCAGACGGTTTCGTTCAAACTCCGCACAGCTGCCGAGCATTTGTATTGCCATCTTGCCTGCGCTGGACGTAGTATCGAATGGCTCCGTAGCTGATTTGTAACCGATCCCCAGATTCTCAAGCTCTTCAAGTAGCGCCAGAAGGTCTTTAAGTTTCCGACTCAAACGATCCTGCTTGTATACCAACACCAAATCAAATTGTTTATTGCGCGCGTCGAATAAAAGTCTTTGCAAGGCTGGCCGGTCCATATTGCCGCCGGAATACCCATCGTCCATATAAACATCTCGCCCTGACATACTGCAAAAGGTATCCCAGCCAAAGTTTTTCGCATACTGCAAAAGATATGTCCTCTGCACCTCCAGCGAAAATCCTTCTCGCGCCTGATCCTCCGTACTTACTCTAATGTATAACGCAACTCTCATCCTAACGCCTCACGCCATTTTGTAGAAATCAGTATATAATAATATCCATTCTTAAACAACTGGTTTATTCTCATCCGAACAGCTCAACTGGAACATTTTGCACAAAGTTTCTATGCCATCATGGAAAGATTTACTGGCCTCTTGTATTTCCGGACCAGATAGACCGCGGTCCCTGAGCTTTATCTCTAAAGCATCCCATCCTCGCACTACTGTTGTCGCTTCTTTAATCATATTGCCACCACTAAGCTACTAACTCCGACACCGGCCATTTCTTTACCTTGAGAAGCCATAAAACTGCCACTTTCAGCGCGTAGAATTGATTTTCTTGGCGCAACAGTACCTTTCTGCTTATAGGGGTGAAATCGGTATAACGGACAACTTAACCCAAGGCAATCCTCACCGCCCTCATCTTCCCCGTTGCATACATAACATTGCGCAAGGATCGCCTCTTTCCGGGTTAACGGCTTGCTTTCTTTAAACTTCTCGTATTCTAATTGCCCTTTTATCTTTCCCATATTTACCAAATAATCGGTCGTTTTTTTACAACTCGTTTTTCACTGTTTTCCCTCTATAAAATGCCCCGCTTTTAAGGGGGAGGATTATTTGCTAATCAGCTGCTTATCCCCTGGACTAATTTCGTAAAATTTTCTCTATTCTCCCGGGCCTCAACAATAACCTCACGTTCGGCCTCAGCAAAACTATTGCCTCCACCCGGGTACCGTTTTTTTAAAAATTTATCTACCTTCCACCAAGCCTCTTGCGGGATCTCCCGCAATACAGCCTTGATCATTTCTTTAGTGGCCATCCTGCCCAATTTTTCTGATAAGAGCTTATCTAAATCTAAAAAAGGATCAGCTAGCGCATTAGATTTCTGCAGCGAAGTAGCAACCGGAGACTTTTCTTTATCCCTATTAGCCCAGGTAAGAATGGTATGATAATGTGATTTATATTTATTACCCTTAGAGCCTATGTAGTTATTAAGCTTCTCAATCCGGTCTTTTGTTCCCGGCTCTCCGAATTTGTCTAAGAGTTTTTGGTGTTCGTCATCAGTTAAATAAACAAATTCAAGGAATAAACGCTTATCTTTCTCTTTCTTATCATTATTATCATTCTTTACATTCTTGTATATAGTGTGGGGAGTAGATTGGCTTCGTAAAGTCTTCGTAGCTTTTTCGTTGTGGGTTTCGTAATTCTTTGGATTTTGATAATAGTCGTAATTGCAGATAGATACGATTAAACCTCGTGTGGTCTTCGCTGTGGTTATCATTGTGGCCTTCGTAAGGGCTTCGTACGCGCTTCGTATCTGATCCTTGCTTGGCCTTACCACCCGATAGCCTATTTTGTAAGCACAAGCTTCCCGCATTCCTTCAATGGTAGTAAAAACCTGTCCTCTTTCTATGTTTTTATAGGGCAGATGATTGGCTTTAAGTAAAAACCATACCCAAAGCTTCAGTAAAATTGGCGCCCCCATCATTACGTTGCTGTCCAATAGCCTCCTAGCTAATAGAATATAGCCGCCGGCAATATGATCAACCTGAGCATGCTCCGTCATCTCACCGTCCTTCTACTGAATAATCTGTCTCGTAAGTAATTAAGATTCCGGTTATAATAAAACAGGTTTACGGATAAAACCTTCCTATCAAATTCATCAAGTATCTTATTAACCTCGAGATTCGCTGATTCAGGATAAGAGATTAAGATTACTTTTTTATCTTTTTCTAAGGGATCATTTTCAAGGCCGGCGAAGGTAGCCTCAGGAATATCTGTAAGGAGCGCTGCGGTTAGCTGGATGCTTACTGACTTAAAAACTTTATGAGTATTTGTAGGTGTGTTTTTCTTCATCATACTTCTCTCTGTCGCGCTTCTCTTTTTAATACTGATTCTCTACTCTTATTTGTTCTTCGTGGACCGCGATGTCTGGCATGGCTGAGTTTGCCTACTCCTTAAACGAGCTGCTTTGAGTTCCTCTGCCAGGTTGTCTAAGCCTTGATGCGAAATCTTTTCCGTAAAATCAGCTTCGCTCTTCCCCAGCAATTCTGAGGCCTTCAGCCTATCATTCATCTTAACTTTTCTAACCTTTCCTATTTTGCCTCTTAACACAGAAGTCCAAAACTGCTGTCGTTCTATCCTGTCAGCTATTAAGGGGCCTGTTTCCTTTTTTTCGCGTTCCTGCAGGGCTTTTATGATTTCAGGTTTTTTCAGGTTCTCCTGGCCTATGGAATAAGCTGTTTTTTTTGAATATCCCGCCTTAATAGCTGCCTTCGTAGCGTTACCTTCGTATAAATCAACAAACTTTCTTTGTCGTGAAGTTAACTTCTGTTTTGACATTTTAACTCCTCCGGCGCACCCTCTTTGGCAATCTTCTTAAGTCCGTTTACTACTATCCAATATGCGTTAATCTCTGATTCCGTTCTTTTTTCAGCTATACTCCAAGGCTCAAAAGGAATTACTTTGTTAAGCAGGTTTTGCGCATGAAGCTTAGATCGCTCAAGCGCAGAAATCTTGCCCGGGCAGTATATGCGAACTTTTTCAATTACTAGTTTAGGTTTTCCTACTTTTTCTTTGGCTCTACTCATTTTCTTTATTGCAATAATTAAGGATCCCTGCTATATTAAAAGCGTGATGAAAATTAAGCTTCTGCTACAAAAAATATGGTCTAAAGAATTTCTGGTCAAACTTGTTTTAGTTTTAGGTATCATTTGGTTGCTCCAACATATAATAAAGTTACCACCGCCAACTCGTTTTTAATTAGAAACGGGTTTTCTCTTTATAAGTCTGAATCCCCACTCCAAATATTCCCAATAAAGAAACTGGCAATAATCCGGGCGCTTCCTGCAAAATATCGTATATATCTTGAATAACCATCGGAACGAATCTTTGTTCTATCTCTTTTGGGATATCTATCTTTTGTCCGGTTGCATCCTGGCCCTTTAATAAAGAAGTAATGAACGAGGCTACTGGAGATTCTTTTGATTCGATAAAATGCTGAATAATATCAGCCCTTGTCATCGGCTTATAGCCTTCACCTAAAGTCATCTCCTTGCCTGTGGTAGAACTAACAATCTTACCAGTTATAACCCGGGAGGCCATTACAGATAATTGCTGAAATCCTCCCCAGACATCGATGCGGGTACTACCTATTTTTACCTTGCCAAAATCTGAACTCTTAGGATCCGTGCCGACTTCTGATCCTGCCATCTTTGCTAAAGTCAAAACGGTTACCCCGAATCCTAAAAAGGCCAACAGAGATTTTAAGGCTTCCTTTCTGACAAAAGGATCCTGTTTAATATAATAAACAGGATTAAGGAGATTTATCCTTGACATAACGAGTCGCGGAGAAAAGAAAAGGGAATTAAGCGTTACTGCTGCCTTTTGTAATCCACCCGGAAGCGTTCCTCTGCCGGTAGCATTATTAACAAAATCTGCTATCCCCATTGATAAATCCCTATTCTCTCGCGCTTTAAGTCCAGATAATTCTGCCTTATCTACTAAATCCTTAAAAACATCAAATCTTAATTTATTAAGAAAACCTACATAGGCCCGATTAGAGGCCTTTATACCTATCCCGACAAGAGGAATTTTTTCAGCCCAACTTGATAAAAATGCCTCTTCTCTTTCGCCGAGTAAAACATCCATGTCCGTAAGAGAAAGTTTGCTGTCGCGGGCTAATTGAAAATCAGGGTCTCTAATGATTGCGTCTTGAATTGCGTTAAACGCGACTTCGCTCTTAAAGGCCCCAAACATGCGCTTAAATGAACCCCAGAATTGTTTAGGCTTTCCAATTAGAAATATCCCTTGTCTAAACGGAGCAGATAAATCGTAAGAAGCCATGATGGATTTAGGAATGTTTATTGTCTGATTCAAAACATATTTTACTTTCTCGAATAAGGGTTTCTTTTCTAAAATAGTTTTTGTAAATTCCTCACCGAATACTTTATTAAGCAAAGATATTTCATTCTCCGTAGGAACTTTACCACCATATTCTCCGAACAACTTTCCAAGACCTTCCCTGGCCGATAATTTACCCCATTCACCTATTTTTGGGCTATCCTTAACCATATTAAAAAGACTATCTATATCTTCTTGAGTAAGTTTATTACGGATCGCCTCAAATTCGGCTTTAGGCGACTCACCCTTCAACGCCCCTAATTGTGCATAAAAACCTTTTTCTCCTCTTACCTTTTCCCCTACCGCCAACATCTTGGCGAATTTCTGAGCGCGGGCTTTAGCATAGAGAGTTTCCTGTGTGCCTCTTACTGATTTAGCTTCCTTAAGCACAGAGATAACTTTCTGAACGGGATCTCCAAGGGGTTGTTGTGGTTGCCCTTCTATAACTTTTGGAGGTTCTATTGGCGGTTTCCCCGTAATGATGTTCTTTTCTTTTATCGCCTTTAATGCCGCCTCTTTATATCTTTTATCTACTTTTTCTCCTGATACTTTCTCCTGCACAAGCATCTCCCTGGATAGATCCTCCAGGTTATTTTTTTGGTCTGCGGTAAGAGTGCCGTCCAATTTCGCAGAAAGTTTTTCGGTAAGCTTACTTACTTCTTCATCGGATATCTTTATTGGTTCCTTAGCTTCACGCCGGTTTAACTCTCTATTAAGAACTTCAGCTTCTAATCCCTGTTCTTCCGTCCAATTTTCTATATCTTTACTTAATATCTCTGCGCGGTTATAGATCTCTTCAGTAGAAAGGGATTTATGTTCGTTAATCTTCTGGGCCATAAAATCTATTTTGCTTTGCTCGGTGGATAAATCAGGCGGTTTTATGGCAGACACAGGCGCTTCAACTTTGCCTTCAATTAAACCCGCTGGGGCCTGGATGGGTTTTCCTGCTATATCTACTCTTGTTTCAACAGTGGGCTTGGCCCCAAAGATACCCTTAACTTTAGCCCAATAAGGCTTATCTGCTAATGTAATAATCTTCTCTGCAGGCATATTGATATTTATTCCGTGTTCTAATGCCCCGCGTGTATCATAACTATTTAATCCTAAACTACCGAATAAAGATTGCTGTTCAGGAGTAGTTAATCTACCTGTTTGATAGATATCTCTTACTTGCTCGGCAGATAAATTTATAGTGTTTGGCATTTTATAGTCGGTAATTTTCTGTTTTAAAAATCCTTCTGCTAATTGAGGGGCTTTTTTAAATACACCGCCCACAATCATAGCCTTACCGATAAAGTCGGCCAATTCTATAGTCGTAGTTACCTCGTCGCTAATTCCTTGTTCCTTTAAATGATTTATGAGCTTATTAGTAGGGATTGCCTTATCCAAGGCCCCGAAAGCAATTAATCCCGCGGCTGTGCCTATTGGATTAGTTACCGCCCCTACGGCCACTGCAGGAAGCATAACCATCCCCATAAATTCTTTTCTATCCAAATCAGGAGTAATGCCGGTAACTTTTACAGAACGGCGCAATACTTCATAATTCTTATTTACTTCACTTAAGGGTAATCCCGTAACATCCGATAAAGCATAGATATTCTGCGCTTTCGCAATATCTCTTTCAGGGTCCTTAAAGAAATTTACCATCTTATCAAACATTTCAGATTGAGGCGCCTGTCTAATTTCGGGGATAATTTTCCCCTCTTGCACAAAGCCAGCAGGCAAAGATTGACTAACAGGCTGCATCTCTGTTATTGGATTTACTTGCTCTTCTATAAAACCTACTGGTAACGGCATTATTTAATTACCTCTCCGGTCTTTTCGTCTTTCCAGGCAATACCACCGTCTTCGGAATATATTTTTTGTTTGGTTCCCGGGTTAACGGCATATTGTCTATTTGGTTTTTTAGCTTCTTCTGATAAATGATTATCTAAATGGATAGACATGATTTCGCTTACGGCTCTTGCCGGATCTTCGCCAGTGTTTACTCTTTGCATATATTGCTTGAACATATCGGTTATTATTTCCTGCTTTAATCCAGCGTCTTTACCGTTATTAAATAGTCGCTGTAACCAGGTTTTTTGAGGCATTGCCTTTTCAATCGTTTCTTTGGTTGCGACTTGATAAAAAGTATTCAGAATCTGAAAGTCATTATCTGTTAATTCGCCAGTAGCATTTTTACCTAATAATTGATTTCTTATATCTTCTGCTTTTTTTGATGGATTTAATATATCTTCCGCAATCTTATTAAAAGTGCTTGCATTAGTTTTTGCCCCTATTTTTTGCAAACTATTCAAATTATTCAGCATCGTCGTTTCAAAACCATCAGAGATTTTTTTATTAAGGTGGAGTTGTTTAACCTCATCTCTGGTAAGCTGTCCCTGAAAATACTTGTCTATCAATCCAGATTCAGTCTGATCCTGGGCAACCATTGCTTGGAATCTCGCCCGTTCAGTAGTTTGCTTTGCGTCTATCTCGATTTGTTTACTTAAATCATCGAAAGCAGATTTCGGAATCCAATCTTGCACATCATTTAAAAGTCTTTGCGCATGCAGAAGGCCATTTGTATTAAAAGTAGACAATACCGCTGATTTTACTATTTTAGTTGCTGCCTCGCCGTTCTTTACTTGCGCGGTATTTTTGTCATAGCCCATAAACTTATTATAATCCTCATTAAAAACTATGGCTTTCCCTATTGCGTTAATCAAGGACGAAGAATCACGCAGTTGTGCGGCGTCATTCTCCTGGAGGATTTGACTGGATTCATGAGCGACCTTGATGCTCTCGTCAGTTTGCTGGCGTTCGTGATTAATTACCCTGTTTTGGATAGGCTCAAATCTGGAATCAAGCATTTTGGCTAAAGCATCTTGCTGCCCTGGATCTTTAACACCATCAAGAAATTTCTTTCTCAATTTATAATATGTCTGAGCGAACTCCGTACTTATGCCTTGGGCTTGTTCTAGTTTTCGGTTTAGTAAACCCTTAGGTCTGCCATTGACATCTAATTCATTGCTGGTTTGGTAATCCTGCAATATTTGGCCAGCCGCAGTATCTCTATTCTGATTATCCCGTACCATTAATTCTTTTTGACGTTCCTGTCCCCTTTGAACCATAAGACCGGCTATTTTCTGACCAGTCTCTCCAAGGTTTTGTAGCGCCTCGGCAACTCCACCGCCAAAAGCCGCTTCAGGAGGTCGCAAAGGTTGCAGAGTTGACACTGATGGGACTACTCTCTGAACTTGAGATTGGTATGTTTGTACCTTTATGCTCATATTATTTTCTCCTAGCAGTAGTAAACGGATAACTACCTACTGATAATTTTCCCATCCTATTTAGAACTAAATCAGCCTGAAGGCGGATACATGCCCCATCCATTTTCTCTTTGTTATCCAGATCTTTTTCAGTCAAGCCATAGAAATCCGCTGCTACCAGGATACTTTCTACGCTCATTTTATTCTTGACTCGTTTCTCTTTTTTCATTTTGATTACCTCTTAAAATAAAATTCATTCTATGATAATCAATAGACCACTTTTCAGCGTCTTTTGCAAGAGTGCGAGTCTGTTATCTTTTGGAGTTATTTTGAGGAGGTTTTTACCAGAGATTTGCGACGAGCTGCTTCTAGGTTTTTGTTATGAATAACCTTTTTGACGATACTAGCAAGAGTTCCTTCGAGGATACTTCTTAATAACTTTCTAATTTCATTTCTTTTTTTACTGATTATTTTATCTCTTGAACCAGGATAAGGAATAGCAAATTTAATAGACAACGTGATGTATTCGAGAAATTTTCCCGCATATTTTTGAGTATATCTATGTTTTGCGACATAATGCAGTTTAGTTGTAAGCGTGGGGTCTCCTTTTTTACATTTCTTCCAAACGTCATATAAATTCCAAACAACCTCATATAGGGCAGGGTAACTTCTGCCGGGTTGGCCTGGATTTTCTCTCGCTTTATCACATGCTGATTTGAGATATCCGATTGAATCAGCTATTCCATCCAGTTTTATCTTAAGGTATAACGGCTTAATAATCCTATAGAATTCTCTTTTAAGTCGAATCGTATCATGGTGACTGTAATTTTCTAGGAAGAAATCCAAATCTTCTTTTAAAGATTGTAAAATGTCGCCTAACCTCTCAAATCGCTGAATGCTTTCCGTGCGTTTAAGGACTAGTGGATCTTTGTAGCCATCTTCTTCCTTATTTTTCAAGCTGGAATTAAACTGTGCTTTGATTTTCTCTATCGGAGATAATATTGAGGACGCTTTCGATGTTGCTTTTTTAGACCGAACTAAATTCTTTGGAACTATATTTAAAAATAAATCGCCAAGCCAAACAGAAACATGCTTTTTAGTTTCATCCAGACTTAGAGAATACGAGGAAAGCTTCTTTTCTGTTTTTTTCGTATAACCCATGGGAATACGATTGACTACTCCCCCAAGGTCTGCTAAATATATGCTGCTATTATTTAACGATTTCTTCACTTCTCCCCTCTCACCTTCTTCGTAATCTCATCTTTGTTCCCTGTATTATATCACTTCGCTTTGATAATTATAGCTTATCTTTCAGGAACCTTGACAAAACGACATAGTCATGTTAAGAATAAACCAATAGGCTGATCACCTATATATTTACTTAAGGGCGCTTCGTGCACAGCGGAGTGCCCTTTTTTTAGTATAAGATTGCCAATCTGCTATTATCGTACTTTATGATACCTCAAGAGATATCCCGATTTTCTCCTTGGTCTGCTATCTTTCTTACCTTCCGGCCTTCCTAACTTTTTACCCTCTTTTCTTGCGCGCTCAAGGCCTGCTTTAGTGCGCTCTACAATCCGTTTCCGTTCTTGCTTTGCTACCCAGGCAAGCACTGCAACCATTACTTCCCCGGGACCATCATCTGTATCAACCCACGATTCCTGCAAAGATTTCAAAGCAACCCCATTCTTCCTAAGGCGTTCAATATAACCAAGAGTATTTGATATACCTTCCCGGCTTAATCTATCAAGAGACCAGATCAGCAATAGGTCAAATTTTCTCTTATCTGCATCATCAAACATCTTAAGGAACTCTTTTCTATCTCCATTGCTGCCAGAAGACATATCAACATACTCATGCGTAATTTCTCCCCCAAGAGCCCGAGCATAGTCTCTTAAAGGATTAAGCTGATTAACCGGGTCCTGCGATTCATCGCTCTTTGACACCCTGCAATATAACGCTATCTTCATCTTTATCGCCCCTATCTTGTTTATTCTTATCTTAAAACTCATCTAAGCCGACACAGAATTATAAATTTCGCCGCTCTTGATTGTTTCTCTAAGCTTCTCTCTTCTTGATGGATCAACCAATAATACTTTAATAATCTGGCGACGTTCGGTCCTGCCCTCCGATATCTCCCTTTTTATTATTCCGGCAAGGCATTTCTCGCGCCTTCTCTCCGACATTCTATCAATCGCTTCTATGACATCAAGCAACCCTTCCCAAAAAGAAATATTATCCATCACTTTATCACAAGCATAGCGCTCAATAATATCTTTTGTATTTTGCATTTAGATTTCCTCCTTATGAATATTTCTGCCCGTAACGTTCCACATCATCCCTAAAAGCACAGAACACAATACCGCATTCTTTAGTAATTCCGAATACTAATTCCTCCTTTCCCCACTGCTTAATATTTTTCATCGCGATTTTATAACTCTTAGAACTGATCTGCTTGATAAACATCCATAAATCGGCAGAGATCCTATCTGCGCGTATCTCTGCACAATCCATACCGAAGAATTTATTTTCAGCCATTATCCCCTCCTCTCATTTTTCCTTCATCAAAATTTTTTCGATGTCGTCCCAAAAGAATAATATTCTCCTGCAATTTGCTTTAAGCTTAAGCGGCCGTACCCCAGGCAGAAGTTTGGGCCAGTCGTTTTGCAAATACTTAACACTGTATTTTAGGCGCTGCGCTATAGTTTCAAGATCTACGATTTCTCTTGCCATGCTCACCTCCTTTTACTTGCGCCTTGTAAAGTTTCGGGGTAAAAAAAATCTACTTCTCTGCCAAATATTTATATATCTCTTCTTCCGAAAAAAATTTATACTTACTCTCAATATGCTCTACCGGCTTAATCTTTCCTTCTTTTACAAGATAGGCTAATCCCTGCCGAGTGATACTAAGCCTCTTAGCTGCTTCTTCTGTTGTGTATAGTTTGGTTTTATTTTCCATGTTTCAAGATTAACATATTACTTGCTACTTGTCAAGTAGTATTTTAAATAAAAAGGCTAAGCAAGGGTTGGCTGTTTAAAAACTGTGGGGTATCTTGTATTGCTCCAGGTTATTATTTTTACCAAGTCTTTTCTAATCCTATCCTCTGCTTTTGGGCGTCCCTGTTGATACAATTCATATCTTGCGGTGTGGCTATCATTAGAAAGTCTGTAGTATGCACCGGATACCTCTGGAAAAATACGATTTACAATTTGCTTCCTAGCTGTATGATCACTTGATTTAGAAGTGCAGTTATGCGGCAAAGGTAAACCTGCGGTTCTAATAGCCGGGAAAAATTCTTTTGAGTGCATAACCTGCAACTTCTTCCCACGATATGGTAAATCCTTTGTCTTAAAAATAGCATACTCAAACACATGAAGTGATGAATAAAAAGCTACTGTTATAATCCAGTCGTTGAATTGCGTGGGATAGATATGGCTTAAGAAATCAATATTATGATTTCCGTGGGTCATGTGCTGCAGGTCTGTAGGCATTACTTCTCTCCAACTTTCTTTCTGGTAGAAGGAAAATCCTTCGCAATAGAATCCTTATCTAACTTTACGTCTCGTTCATTGATATACAGAATATCCGCTAAATAGTTTTTTTGCTCTAAAGTGGCATATTCTGCAGCATTTAACATATCTGAAAATTCTCTTTCGCTGTCGTTATCAGCATTAATAACAAAGAGAATCTTTATCTCTTTGACAAGAAAGTCAAAGTTTGTGCGGGATTCTACAATGCTAAGATTAAACTTGTTATTCTTATTCTTAGACAAATCAACCATCTTTATAATAGCGTCCACTATGTTGGTAACTAAACCGGTATACTCACTTATTTCATGCTGAGCCAGCTCTTTAAGCTTTGATAATACCTCACTCGTAGCTTTCTTTTTTGCCTCTTTAACTTTAAAGTCTACATACATAGCCATCTCTACCTTAAGCGAATTAACATCATAAAATGAATTAAGCGGATCCACTAAAGGAGCAAACCCTGAGAACCAGGTAGAGACCACTCCTTGTGTATTATTTAATCTTCTTGATAAAAGATTATCCATAGAATTCCTGCTAAAACTAAGGGTGTAAAAAAAGCTATGATTACCTAATCATAGCTGTAGGGAAATACTAAATTTTACCTGCTGATTCATCACAAGAACACTATATGTTAGGCGGTGATATTTGTCAAGCTCTTTTACTCATTAAACGGGTTGTTTTCTAGACGCTATTAACCTTCCGTAATCTTATTTAAACCTATTTTAGCACTCCTGGTGTAAAACAAAATAAGTTTTTATTGGTATTGACAGCTTTCTTTATGGGTATAAAATTAAGCTAGCATAAAAAAGGAGTTTAAAGATGATACATACCCCTGTCGAACAGATTAATGAAGAGGTTTTGCAAAGCCTGATTAAAAACAAAGTCGCTGAACATAAAACTATCGAATATAAATCTATTTTGAAGCTAACCTCTGACGCTGACAGGAAAGAATTCCTGGCTGACGTCTCTTCTTTTGCTAATGCGGCCGGAGGAGTTCTAATTTTCGGTATTGATGAAGACCAAGGTATCCCGAAATCAATCTCAGGTATTGAGTTACAGGATGTGGATGCTGAGAAGCTTAAGATCGAACAAATAATCGCGACGGGCATCAGTCCTCGCCTGCCATCGATTGTTATTCATCCAGTTAAACTTACAAACGGTCGATACGCCCTGGTTATCCGAATAGGCAAAAGCTGGATATCACCGCATCGCGTTACTTTTAGTAGCCACGACAAATTTTATTCGCGGAATTCAGCCGGAAAATTCCCTATGGATGTAGGAGAATTACGTATTGCGTTTAATCTATCCGAAACGCTTAATGAAAAAATAAGACGTTTCCGAGAAGAGCGGATTTCTAAAATCTATACCGGTGAAATCTCTGAATTATTTGAAGGCAGACCGAAAACCGTTCTCCACCTGATACCACTTGTTTCATTCAGCCCAGGAGTGGCATTTGACTTTTTAAAGATAGCAAATAAATCCGGAGAAATGCCTCCTATGAATACTTCAGGGTGTAATAGTAGGATAAATTTAGACGGATTCGTAACCTTCTCCGGGGATAGGCAAGATGCCTCATTTTCATATACGCAACTTTACCGCAATGGAATCATTGAAGCGGTAGAAACCCTTTGCATTAATAGAAACTCCCAAGACCAAGAAAAGCTTTTTATCCCCAGTGTATCATTTGAAGAAGACCCCATTATTGCCCTTAAGGCTTACCTTAAAATCCTTGAAGATCTTGGGGTAGAACTTCCGATATTGCTATTCTTCTCGATGCTTGGAGTTAAAAAATATAAAATGTATGTTAAAAATCTACTGCTTCCAGAAGATGCACAGGCCATTGATCGCGATATTATCCTGCTTCCTGAAGAAATAATTGAAACTTACAATGTCCGATCAGATAGAATCCTAAAGCCATGTTTTGATGCGATATGGAATGCGTGTGGCTACGATGGCAGTCGGCATTATGACGAAGAAAAGAACTGGAATCGATCACGATAAGTATTTTCTGCCGACCTCGAAAGCCCACGAGTCACAATAATAAATGTAGGAAGCGGGGAAATTTAGCGCGTATTTCTTGGTAGCGGAGAGTAAATGTCTAATTTATGTTTCTATATACCGAGGCTCGAGAGGCAATTAAAGTAACAAAAATTTTATTCTTCTCTTTGTCAATCCCGTAAATCACGCGGTAATCACCTACCCGGTATCTATAACGCCTCTTCTCACCCTTTAGCAACTTTATGTTCGGGCCCCAAAAGGGATTGCCTTCCAGATCCTCAAAGCATTTATTTAATTTCTTGCTGAGCTCTTCCGGACAGGATTTGTAAAATTTAAGCGCAGCCGGCATTAAAAGGACTTCAAAATTACCCACGCTTTACCTTTCTCCAGTTAGTGCCTTTACCTTTGGAGTATTGCCTTTCACCTTCTACAACGATTTTTTGCTCTGCCAGAGTAAGAGCGCTTTCTATCTGCTCAACAATCAATTCCCGGACAAATGAGGACATTGACACGTACCTCTTTTTGCAGATCTTAATTGTTTCATTATAAAGCGAGGATGGCATCCTTATCAAAAGCTCTTTATTCATAGTTACAGACATCTTTATCACCTCCGAAGAAAGTATATCACTATGATATACTCTTGTCAAGGGGAAATTTTACCCCCTTCTTTGGTGCCCAACTACCCCTCTAATCCCCTCAAAAATAGTCATATTAAGCCAAGCTCAGCACCGCTTCCGTTACCTTTTCCATAGTCTGCCTATAAGGTGTCCATCGGTCAACCGAAAGTCTTAATACAAGCTTTTTTGTCCATAGATAAACAAAAATCAAGCCCCGCACCATTTGGCGCGAGGCTTGATTTAGATAGTTAACCGATACATTATTTCTTTTTTAACTTTTCCACAAACTCAGCGACAAACTTACCAGCAATATCTTTGCAACCCAAACCAAAAGCAAGCGCTAAACCCAATCCTACTGACCCCAAAATAATCCCTAATGTCAACTGGGTTATGCTTATACCAAGCCCTAGCTGTTCTAACCCTACGATTACAACAAATACAATAACAATTGTCTCAACTAATTGGCCCAGTAACTTTCCATGGCTTAACCCAGCATTATTAACAGCAGTTACTATTATATTCTTTAATAAAGTAGCCACAAACATACCCAATATAACGATAAAAACCGCAGCAATCACATGCGGAATGTAAAGCACTACTTTATTCAATAAATCTGCAGCAATAGTTAAACCTACGGCATTAATTGCTACCATAGCAGTTACCAAAATACCCAACCAATAACAAATTACACCAATTAACTCAGAAACAGAATAGGAGATCCCACCTTTCCCGAGAATCTTATCCAGCCCAATACGGCCAGCAAGGTCATCTAATTTTATTAACTTCAAGCTCTTACTAATTATTACCTTTACGGCTTTAGAAATCAACCAACCCATAAGAAGAATAATAATCACGAGAAGAATACTTACGAGAAACTGGCTGATTTGAGCAAGCACAGCTCGTGCAGGTTCAAGTAACACTATTTGCCAACTACTCATCTTTTCCTCCTTTTTTAGTTACATCTATATCAAATTAGCACAGAGAAACAAATATGTCAACGAAAATGTAACAAAACAGGTTATTCTAACCACTTTTTTCTAAACTCTGCGTTTATCTTTTGTTTTACTGCATAAGTTAGCTCGATATTATCTAAACTTACTTCTTCCCCAACGCTTAGCTTACCGTTTTTTTTACCACAGATAAACTCTTCTACACTGCAAATATTTGCATGCAAAAGCCGAGCCATTAACTGTATTTGGCGGTCATCAGAAACTACGACAATGTTTCTCGGTTGGACAGCCTGCTCGACTATTTCCTTTATTTTTTCATCTGCCTCAATCTTGCGTGAATAAATCCAAATGTAACCATTTTCTTCGGGTATCTCGCAATCTATCGCAGGGTAACCATCAAATACAAGAACAACTGTATTTTTCGAGCTACCAGTTAGCTTATTAAACAGAATAAAATCATGTAAACTCTGCTGAATACTTTTGGATTGTTTGGCTTTAGATCTAAACAGTGGATGGTTTATTATGTTGTAGGAGTCGATGATGTACTGTAAGGACATAAATGAACCCTCCTATTGCTGCATAAATCAGTACAAAGGAAAAAGATAAAAGCGACATAGCTAAAGCAAGCTGTTTGATCACCCCCGCCTTAGCAAAATAAACTACGAACAGCCCCTCTCTCAAACCTAACCCTCCTATAGAAATAGGAATTAAAGTAACTGCTCCAATAATAGGCAGAAAAATAAGAAAGTAAATAAAATTAACTTTTAATCCCAAAGAGCAGGCAATAAAATAGACACCTAAAGGTGAAATAACTTGAATAAGAGTAGATAAAGCAAGATTATAAATAATCACTTTCTTGTGATTTCTAAAAATATGAATTTCCTGATGCATATCCTTAATTGTTTCTTTTATCTTTCCCGCGCCGGGAGTAGATAAAAACTTTGTAACTATTGAATAAATACGATTATTAAATAAAATTAACAGCACAATAACAAGCAAAGCTATCATTACTGTAATAGACGAAAAAACAACATTATCATGTATTAGGTCTTTTCTTAATAAAATAGCAGGTAAGATTACAATCACCAGGCCGATATAGCCACTTAATCTATCCAGGAATACAGTTGCGATAACTGTTTTAGCTCTTTTGGTATGTTCAGCAAGATCCGCGCTTCTAACAATATCGCCTCCAATAGTTGAAGGAAGAAAGACATTAAAAAAAATCCCGCCTGAAAAAGAACTAATTAATTTCTTTAGAGGAATGCAGATATTAGCTGCCTTAAGCAGCATGCGCCAACGTAGAAATCCGAGAAAATAGCCAAAAAAGAAGATCACAAATCCAGTTGCTAAAAACAGCTTGTCTGTTCTCTTAATATCAGTTACTAAGCCTCCAATATCAATCTTATTGAACTTAAACAGGATAACTAACAAAATTATACTTATTCCCACCCGGAGTAATATAGACGCTATTTTTTTAAAAGTTGCCATTTTATAAAAGCTGCTTTCCTGTTAATTTATGATAGGCTTCTAAATATTTTTCCTTAGTTTTTTCTATTACATCTTCAGGCAAATTTGGTGCGGGATAAGTTTTATCCCAATCCAGGGTTTCCAAATAATCCCTCACAAACTGTTTATCAAAACTCATGGGGGCCTCGCCACTTTTATAACCTTCCAAAGGCCAGAAGCGCGATGAATCCGGAGTAAGCACTTCATCAATAATTATAATCCGGTTGTTATGAACACCGAATTCAAATTTAGTATCCGCGATAATAATACCTTTTTCCAAGGCGAACGCGCTAGCGCGTTTGTAAACTTCTATGCTTATCTTCTTTAATTGTTCTGCAATATTACTGCCTACTAAATCAGAAACATACTTTTGGTTTACATTTTGATCATGGCCTAGGTCTGCTTTAGTTGATGGGGTAAATATAATTTCAGGTAATTTATCAGACTGCCGCAAACCTAAAGGCAAGCTAATTCCGCAGATAGATTGCTTTTCTTTATACTCATTCCAGCCTGAGCCAGAAAGATACCCTCTAACTATGCATTCAACCGGTAAGGGCTTAGTTTTTAACACAAGCATTGAACGTCCGGTTAAATCTGCTTTATACTTCTTAAGCTCATCTGGGTACTTTTCCACATCCTGAGTAATCAGATGATGCGGGACTATCTCTTTAATATAATCAAACCAAAATGCAGATATGCTGGTTAAAACCCTGCCCTTATAAGGTATTCCGCAAGGCAAAATTACATCAAAACAGGAGATACGATCAGTAGAAACTATTAAAAGCTTATCCCCTAAATCATATACATCCCTTACCTTGCCTCTGCGAAAAAGTTTAAGATCTTTAAAATCAGTTTGTAGTAAAACTTCTTTACTCATATTTTTTCAATCTTCCCATTAAAGCATTATACTCCGCCATTAGTTCTTTAGGAAAATCCTTCTTAAAATCACTAAAGAATTTATGTATACCTTTTAATTCTTCTAACCACTCCCCTTTATCAACTTTCAACAATTTCTCTATTGCCCCCTTAGAAAGAGTAATTCCCGTCATATCGATATCAACTGCGTTAGGAATATACCCTATAGGAGTAGAAATAGCCTTAACTTTATTATTACAACGATCCAATATCCACTCTAATATTCTTAAGTTCTCACAAAAACCTGGCCAAAGAAAACTTCCTGAATCATCCGTTCTAAACCAGTTAACATGAAATATCTTAGGCGGCTTAACCATTAGCTTACCCATATTTAACCAATGTTTAAAATAATCCGCCATATTATACCCGCAGAAAGGAAGCATCGCCATAGGATCCCTGCGTACTTGGCCTAATTTACCAACCTGGGCAGCGGTTAATTCTGAGCCCATCGTAGCTGCCACAAATACACCATGCTGCCAATTAAAAGATTCATATACTAATGGAGCAACATGTTCACGCCTACCGCCAAAAATAATCGCAGAAATCGGCACACCGTGATGTTGCTCTAATCGAAATGACGCAGACGGGCAATTAACAATCGGAGCAGTAAATCGGGCATTCGCATGGGCGCCTTTAATTACTTTTCCTCCCGCATCTAATGTATTCGGCTTCCAGGGATTCCCTTTCCAATCAATACCCTCGCTAGGCACATCGCCATCAGCGCCTTCCCACCACACAGTAAAATCCTGCTTTAGCAACACATTAGTATATATAGTGTTCTTTTTAATCGTCTCAATCATATTCGGATTAGATTTCGAGTTTGTGCCAGGCGCAACACCGAAAAACCCTGTTTCAGGATTAATTGCCCAAAGAGAACCATCTGAATCCACGCGCATCCAAGATATGTCATCGCCTACTGTCCAAATACGGTAACCTTTTATTTTAAGGCCTTCAGGAGGCACTAACATCGCCAGGTTAGTTTTACCGCATGCGCTAGGGAAAGCCGCAGCAACATATTCAACATGGCCATTAGGCTCTTCAATACCCATAATCAACATATGCTCTGCCAGCCATTTTTCTTTTCTGGCAACGAAACTGGCGATACGTAAAGAAAGGCATTTTTTACCTAAAAGTACATTACCACCGTATCCTGAATTAACACTCCAGATAGTGTTATCTTCAGGAAAATGCAAAATCATCCTTTTGTTAATATCTAACTTAGCTTTCGCATGTAAACATTTAGTAAACCCGGCTCCTGCGTGTAGAGGCTGGGCCTCAAGTTGCTTTAATACATCCTGGCCACAACGCGTCATAATTAACATATTCAGGACCACATAACGTGAATCAGTCAGCTCTACCCCAATTTTACTAAATGGCGAACCAACCGGCCCCATGGAAAAGGGAATTACATACATGGTTCTACCAGCCATTGAGCCAAGAAATACTTTTTTAGCTTTTTTATAGGCTGCAGCTGGGGACATCCAGTTATTATTGGGCCCCGCATCTTGTTTTTTCTTAGTACAGATAAAAGTTAAATGTTCAGTCCGCGAAACATCATCCTGGGCAGTACGGTGTAAAAAGCAACCTGGCAGTTTATCCTGATTTAAACGGATTAATTCGCCCGCGTTTACGGATTCATTTTCTAAAAGCTGTTTTTGTTCATCCGTTCCGTCAATCCAAACAATGCGAACAGGTGAACAAAGTTTAGCCATTAAATTTACCCAATCAATAAGTTTTTTATTAGTCGTGGGAAACTTTTCCATTTATTTACTCCTGCTGGCAATATATTTATAAGCAGAATCAGCTGCTACTGCGCCATCGCCACAAGCGTTAATTACCTGATATAAACCTTTCTTACGGCAGTCACCACAAGCAAATATACCATCAACTGAAGTGAGCATATTTTCATCTGTCAGTAAAAATCCTGTTTCATCCATCTCTAATTTATTTTTTAAAAATCCTGTTTCAGGCTCATAACCAACATAAATAAAAACTCCATCACAATTAAAAATATTTTCTTTATCACTTACGAGGTCTTTAATTTTTACAGCTTCTACTTTTTGCGCCCCGATAATTTCAGTAACAATACTGCTCAAGATAAATTTTATCTTTTTATTTTTCTGTAGGCGTTCCTGCAATATCGCTGAGGCACGTAAATCCTGCCTGCGGTGGATTATATTTACGCAAGCGGCAAAGCGGCTCAAATATATTGCTTCTTCAGCGACTGCATTACCACCTCCCACAATCACGATATTTTTTTCTTTGTAAAAAGGCGCGTCACAAGTAGCGCAATAAGAAACACCTCGGCCTGTATACTTTTCTTCTCCGGGAATATTTAATTTACGCGGACGCGCGCCGCTGGCAATAATAATAGCGCTAGATGAATAAGCCGTGCTTTTGCATTTAATAGTTTTATTTATGCAATCCAAATCCAGTACTTCATCACTTTCAATTTTTACATTTAATTCTTTAACCTGTTCATGCATACGCTGCATTAATTCAGTAGTAGGAATACCTCCAGGAAAACCAGGGTAATTCTCAATGGTTTCACTCATCAAGATCCTGCCCCCTACTGCCATCTTCTCAATTAAAAGCGTATCTAAACGAGAGCGGCCTGCGTAAAGCGCTGCAGTTAGACCTGCTGGCCCTGCTCCTATAATAATTAAATCGTGTATTTCCATGTTTTAGTTTTTTCTTTTAATCTCGCTAATTTTTTTTTAATCCGTAACTTTTCTAAAAGTGAAGCGTAATCAACGATCATCTTGCCTTTTAAATGGTCTATCTCATGTTGCAATACGCAAGCAAATAGATCCTTGGCAACAAGCTCAATTGGTTGGTTAAATTCATCTAAAGCTTGGACCCAAACAGTTTTTGCCCGCTTAACTTTAACGCAAATACCGGGAACACTTAAACAACCTTCTTGTATAGCTTGCTTACCCTGTTTTTTGATAATTTTTGGATTTACTAGCTTGTAGAGCCCCTCACCAATATCAACAACAATTAATTGCGCGCTTACACCCACCTGAGGAGCAGCTAAACCTATTCCCGAATCTTCATACATAGATTTAGCCATTAGGCTTAAAATTTCCCGGTGTTCTGCGCTTACCTTTGAAATAGGCAAGGCTTTCTTTCTTAAAACGGGATCGCCAAATAGTTTAATCTTTAAGCTGGTTTCGAGCATTTACTTTAACCACTTTCGGCTTAATTTTCTTGGCAACTTTGTCGAGAAGCGAAACGTATGAAACAATAATTACCTGGTCTCCGGGACAAGCGCCGCGGGCTGCAGGGCCATTTAAACAAACTACCCCGCTTCCTGGCTTTCCTTTGATCACATAAGTTTCAATACGTTGGCCATTGTTAAGATTAAGTACTTCAACTTTTTCATATTCCAATATATCCGCAGCTTGAATAAGCAAAGCATCAATAGTAATACTACCTTCATAGTAAAGATTGGCGTCAGTTACAGTTGCTCTATGGATCTTAGACTTTAACATCGTCCTTAACATATTATTCTCCCTTTATTAATTTATAAGTCTGCCGTGCAATCATCAGCTCTTCATTTGTAGGTATAACCATAATTTTTGGAGATTCGCCCAAACAAAAAAATAGCTTTTTGCAAATTTCTTTTCTTATCCTAGCCTGATGCTCGCCAATTCCGGCAGTAAATATCAAAGCATCTATGCCGCCAAGTACCGCTAAATATGCGCCAATATATTTTCTAATACGATAGACAAAGATCTCTATGGCTAGAGCAGCGCGTTTATTTCCGGCATTCGCCTTTACTTCTAAAACACGCATATCATTACTTATTCCGGATATTCCTTTTAATCCGCTCTCTTTATTTAAAATTAAATCCATTTGTTTTGTATCTAATTTTAATTCGTGCATAATATGCGTAATTAAAGCCGGGTCAACATCGCCGCAACGTGTGCCCATAACCAAGCCCTCTAAGGGAGTAAAGCCCATACTAGTATCAATAGATTTTCCCTTATCTATGGCAGTAATACTGCAACCATTTCCTAAGTGGCAGGTGATTAATTTTAATTTATTAAGCGGTTTCTTTAAGATTCGGCTGGCCTCTTCTGCAACGTAGTGATGGCTGGTTCCATGAAATCCATATTTTCTTATTTTCAGGTTTTTATAATAGTCGTAAGGCAGGCCGTAAATAAAAGCTTCAGGCGGAATACTTTGGTGAAAAGCAGTATCAAAAACCGCAACCTGTTTTATACCAGGAAGAAGTTTCTGACAAGCCATGATTCCGGCTAAATTTGCCGGATTATGCAAAGGCGCGATATCAGAACATTTTTTTATCTCATTAATAACGGCCTGGTTAACAAATACTGGTTTATTGAATTTCTCCCCGCCGTGCACTACGCGATGGCCTACTGCTTGCACTGAATTAACTTTACTTAATATTGTTTTTAACCCGGCATGATGGTTAGGAACTTTCGCGCCCTTTTCACCGATATGCTCAAGCTCACCCTTCGTCAGCAAACTTTCTTGAGGCATCTGAAAAAGTTTATATTTGATTGATGAGCTTCCGCTATTAATTACGAGTATCTTCATTATTGAGCCCTTATCGCAGTTACTGCCACGCAATCAACAATATCTTCCACAAAACACCCGCGCGATAAATCACTGGCAGGCTTATTTAAACCTAAAAATAATGGGCCAAGCGCTCTCGCCCCTGATAAACGTTGTACAAGCTTATAGGCAATATTGCCTGCCTCTAAATTTGGAAAAATAAGCACATTTGCCTGGCCGTTTATAGGGCTATCCGGGCATTTTATTTTCGCCACTTCCGGTACAATCGCCGCATCGCCCTGCATTTCTCCATCAACTAATAATGTTGGTGCTTGTATTTTTAGTTGAGCCAAGGCTTCAGCAATTTTTTCTGCTGATTTAGTTTTAGCCGAGCCCTTAGTTGAGTAGCTTAAGAATGCGATGCGCGGAGTAAGATTTAATACTTTGCTAGCTAATTCCGCGCAAGTTTGCGCAATACAAGCTAGTTGCCTTGCGTTTGGGTCTGGGATAACTCCGCAATCAGCAAAGATAAATGTTCCTTTATCGCCATATATACAGTTTGGCACTGACATAATAAAACAACTCGAGGTAATATTAAAACGTTCCTCTGAGCCAATGCAACGGATACAAGCACGCGCCATATCTGCCGTAGTATGGCTTGCTCCGGCAACTAAACCATCCGCCTTACCTTCATGAGTCATCATAGCAGCATAATAAAGAGTATCAGAAAAAAGCTTTTTTACTTTATCCAAATCAATGTCCTTAGACGCATAAAGCTTATAATACTCTTCGATGTATCTATCTTTCTCGGCGCGGTCAATCTTTTCCGGCGTTAAAACCAAAACCTTAGCTAACGCTTCCTGCTCGATAATATGCGCCGCCTCTATTACGCGTTGATCATCATACTCAGGCAATACAATTGTTTTAATATTCATCCTGGCAAGTTTCCTGATATTTTCAATGGTGTTCATTTAAATTCCTTTCAAAATTTTCTTAAAATTTACATTTTCGTTAATTAATTTAACTACCGCATCAATCTTTTCTTTATCGCAAGGCCGGATCTTTACTGTGATATCATGGACACAAGTAGCCACATCATATGTATCAGCCTTAGCTAATAAAACCGGAATTTGAGCTTTAGTTAAAAGATCCATGATTGCAGGCTCCGGAGTAATCCCGCAAGTTAAAACTATTCCGCAAACTTTTAACTTCTTGTCACTAGAATCGCGAAAACAATTGAGCGCGCTCATGATCATATCCTCTCTGTCTCCGGGAGTAATCATCAGGCTATCTTCAATAATATAACGCACAGCATCACGCGGCTCCATTGCCGCAACAATTACCTTGGCTACAGAACGCTCCAAATATTCCTTACCGCAAAGAACCTGAAAATCTGTTTCTTCTAGAATCTGCTCAATGGTCGGCCGAGCAAGCATCGGGTCATAAGGAAGTACCCCTAAAACATCGATGCCCTTCCTCTCTAAACCTTTTCTTACTATACTGCTAATTTTATCAAATTTAGAAGGCAACACTTTATTTATAATTACGCCTAAAACTTTAACCCCTTCTTTCTCAAAAAGCGCTTTATTTAATACGATTTCATCAATTGGCCTGCCCACTCCGCCTGAAGAAATAATAATTACTTTAGATCCTAAAAGCCTGGCTACGCTAGCATTAGAATGATCAAAAACTGAACCTACTCCAGCATGGCCAGTACCCTCAATTACCACTAATTCTTGATTCTTTGAAACCCTGCGAAAAGAAGCCTGAATCTTTTCCGAAATACTTTTCTTATCCGGCTTAGCAATATATCTTTCGGTAAAGCCTTTTTCCACCGCGATTGGGCTCATATCCTTAAGCCCGCTTTTTATTCCGCAAACCTCCTCGATGAGAATAGAATCTTCGTCAATCTTCAATCCTTCCTCTTCGAGGTATCGCTGGCCAATAGGTTTAATAAAACCTACCTTGCCAAACTTCTGTTGAAAATTCCTGATTAGGCCTAACGAAACTGTAGTTTTTCCGTCGTTTTGCTTAGTCGCGGCAATAAAAATTTTACGCATTAAAGGTTCTCTTCAATCTTACGTTTCAACTCAACTTTACTGATTGCCCCAACTAGTTGATTCATAACCTTACCTTTTTTTAAAAATATAATGGTGGGAATAGACATTACCGCATACGAGGTAGCAACTTTGGAATTGGCATCAACATCAACTTTACCGATCTTCATTTTACCCGCATATTCATTAGCTAACTCCTCAATATGAGGAGCAATCATCTTGCATGGACCGCACCAACTAGCCCAAAAATCAACCAAAACTGGCAAATCAGATTCGATTACTTCTTTTTTAAAATTAGCATCCGTAAAATGTAAGACACTCATAACTTTAATCCTTCAGTTTAGATGGTTAATAATATCGGAGATTATTTAAGTTATCATAAAGATAAGCTGATTGCAAGAAAAATCAAATCCAAGACAAGTCATCCGCTAGCAATATAAATTAAAATGACTCTGCTGGTTTTCGCAGCGAATGTCGATTTTAGCCAATGGAGCTTGAGTATTTCGGGAATTCCGAGGCCCCGCCAAAGGCGGGGCAATCTCGGAACGGCGATGCTGTTTGAGCGCCGAGTGAGAACACGAGGCGCGAGTTCAGCAGCCGCCGAAATGCGAAAGATCATTGGCGTTAAAAAATCGACCTGAGTGAGAAAACTAGCAGAGGCATTTTAAGTACATGACGAAAATCTGACGTGCTCTGAAGCGAAAAACGGGAAGCGAAAGACGGGAATCGAATAATCAGCCCTGTTCGTTAATAGCTAGTTTATGCAATTGTTCCGAGTAATACCCCGCTGTAAGTGAGTCTAATGAAGCGGTTAACTCCTCAACTTTCAACTCTTTATCAAACCTTTTATTCCTATCCTCAATAGCTAAATTATCAAGCTCTAGCTTAACTCTTAAACGCTCAAAATAAAGCTTGTTTACCTGATCTAAAATATCATTTCGCAACTCCACCATCAGCTTTGAACGCACATCTATACTTGTCTGGTCGCCGTTCCAGATGAGTTCGCCTAAATCCCAGCTTAGGCTTACATCCCAGTCTATACTGTCGCGGCCTCTCCTTAATAGATCATCGCCACTCTGGCCGATAGCACTAGACCCACTCTCCCAGTGCCAAAGGTCAGTTGTATTGCGGCCAGCTCCCATACTAAGCTGCGGCAATACAGCTTTTAACGCTGCCTGCTTTCTCCATTGGGATATTTTATCCGGGCTAACTTCAGCAAATTTTACTGCTGCTATTTGCACATCCCTTATTTTTGGTTCATGCTTAAGATAATCATAGAGCAACTCCTGACGTTTAAAAGTTGATAAATTTTTCAGGCGGGATTTAAACATACCTTTCTCTCCAGCAATATAAATATTATCTTGATGGTCCAAAACAAGGTAATTCAAATTTCCTGTTACTCCAAATGAAGCTTCTATCCAACGTTCATCTTGATAAATAAAAACTCCAGAGTAAGTTAATGCAAAAATCCGCCCATCTCCTGAAAGATGAAACATTCTTATATCCCGATTAAGCAATCCATACTCAGTTAATTTTTCCCAGGTTTTACCTTGATCCAAGCTTTTATAAATGCCTTTGGCAGAAGAAAAATATACCAAATCAATACCTTCACCTGTTTTTACATAGCGTACATCCGAACTTCTTTTATCTTCATCTTTGTTTTCATCAAGTGACAGCTCACCTGCATCAATACGGCTTAAATTCGGCGCAAAGATCAACTCCCAAGTATTACCAGTATCCAACGATTTAAATATCCCGCTTGAAGCAGCTAAATAGATTATCCTGGAAAATTTAAGATTTGCATCAATATTAAGTATGAGATTACTGCCAATTCTACCATTTTCTTTATACCAAAACCGCCCAGCATCCCTACTTATAAATAAACCTACTCTTGTACCGACAAATAAAACATTATCAATCTCAAGTATAGACGTACATTGATTCTCCAAATAACTTTTGCCCCGAAAAATTCTTTCCCAATGCCCGCCTAGATCTTTGCTGCGATATAAACCATTATCCGTAGCCGCGTAAAGAATATTCGCGTTTTTCTGATTAAACGCGATAGCATTAATATTACGCGCGCCAGACCAAATTGATAATATATTGCGCCAACTTTTTCCCGCATCAATTGTTTTTATAATATTACCAGGGATGCCCGTAAAAATAATTTTGTTATCCTGAGGATGCACTTGAACTACCTGAACATTAGAATTTTCCCTGCCAATATTTTCCCAAATTAAATCCTGCGCCTTTGTTTCCCTTACCATAATACAAATGCAAACCACTGTAAAACAAATAGCTATCTTCTTCATTTGCCACCTCCCTGTGTAGAGACACGCACCGGCGCAATTCCACTAAGCGCCGGGTGTCTACAACAATAGACGCAGGGTGGCTAAAAATCTAACAAAAAATAAATGGCGTCATTTTTTAAATGACGCCATTATTATTTACTACTTTTCTACGCTCTTAACACTTTAATTAACGCAAAACGTTATATTTGTTCCAGCATCCCCAATTTAAAGCCATCTCTTTTGCGGTATTTTAAGAAAGCAGTTTCTTTCTGGGTTAAGATGAAATTACAAAATCTAGCACCAAATCCGCCTGCTTTGCTGCTGCGATATTTACCCGTGGTGATAAAGCTGGTTTTTGGCTAATATCGGATTTTAAGTCTCCAACCATAATCAGGTTCTTCTTTATTCTATGTACCCTGATATCATCATTTGCACCGATGCCTCCGACTCCGGATACAGCTACCACAAATTTACCTAAATTAAGCAGCTCGGTAACCAGCATACTTTTATACTCTGCTGAGTCAAGGCATTCAATAACAACTGAACAGGCGTCAAATATCTCTTTTACATTATCTTTTTCTATCTTTTTATCAATAAGCGTAAGTTCAAGATCCGGATTCACCCTAAGCAGATTTATTTTAAGCGCTTCTGTCTTCTTCATTCCGACTTGATCAAGAAAATAGAACTGCCGGTCTAAATTCGAGGGGACAACAAGATCGAAATCCACGATGGTTAATTTCCTGAAACCAACTCTCACCAAACTCAGGACACAGTTTGAACCCAATCCTCCTGCTCCGGCCAAACCAACTTTTGCCGATTGAACTTTTTTGAAGTTATCCTTACCGATTTTTTTAATAAGGTTCTCTTGAAATGATTCCATCTTATAAATTCAGCCAGTCTTTAAAAACTGGCTGATATCCTTTTTTTTCCAGAGCAGCTTTAATCTGGCTTACTGATCTTTCATCCTGAATCTCAAACTGAGAAGACCGCTTCTTCTCTTCTTTATAAAGAGTATGGCCGCCAACATTAGTAGCCGAACCAGCCGACATTTTGGTAATACCCAAAGCTATTAGATTTTCCCTGAATTCCGGATTTTCCCGGGTAGAGATCGCAATACCGAGACGGGGCAAAAAAATCCTGAGTGCTAAAATTATCTGTACGATATTTCTATCACTTACCTGGAAAATAGGTTTAAAACCGCTAACTTGCGGCTGTATCCTAGGGACAGATATCCCAATTTCAACATCCGGAAAATTATCCTGGAGGTACTTTGCATGCAACCCGAGAAAAAATGCCTCTCTCCTCCAATCTCCCAGGCCAAGCAAAGCTCCGATAGAAATACTGCGCATCTTAGCTTTTGCTCCTCTTTCAGGGGCATCCAGCCTGAATTTATAATCTTTTTTAGGGCCAGAAATATGCATTTTTGCGTAAACCTGTTCATCGTATACTTCCTGATAGATCGTCAAGCCGTCTACCCCGCCAGCAGCTAACCTTGCGTATTCATTTTCTGCCAAAGGGTATACTTCAATAGATATCGAAGAAAAATACTTTTTTAAGATCTTAACACCATCTTGGATATAACTAACCGGACTCTTAAGCCGGGATTCTCCGGTTAAAATAAGGATATGTTTCAATCCCGAAGAAGAAATGAACTGTGCCTCATTTTCTACTTCTTCCAGAGTAAGCTTTCGCCTTTTAATATTATTGTTCAGATTAAAACCGCAATAAAGACAAGAATTATCGCAATAGTTTGATAGATACATCGGAGCATAAAGCTGTATGGTATTGCCAAAATAATTCTTGGTTAGCGCATGAGCACGTTGCGCCATGTTTTCAAGATTATTTTCGGCTTGCGGCGAGAGTAAATCAAAAAATTGTTCCGTAGAAAGATTACTTCCCTTAAGGGACTCTAAAATGGAAGCAGATGAAACAGAACTAAAAGCTTTTTTAAAGTTCAGACCTTTATTCTGGGAATAGACATCATAAAAACTCATTATGATTTTTTATGGCTTTGGCTATCGGAAGCCAAACCATCGCCTTGTGGCTTATCTTCCCTCAAAAATCCGGTCAGCGGGCTGGAAGCGCTGGCAAATTTTCCTGCTGTTGGAATTCCCGATAAATAGGCAAGCCTACCCGCATAAACTGCCTGGCTAAATGCTTTGGCCATCTTTACCGGATCTTCTGAAACAGCAATAGCAGTATTAACCAATACCGCTGCGCACCCTATCTCCATACATTCACAAGCCTCTGATGGTTTTCCTAAGCCCGCGTCGACTATAATCGGCAGGTTAATTTCATTAACCATTATCTCAATAAATTCGCGCGTTTTAATCCCTCTATTACTTCCTATCGGAGAACCCAAAGGCATAATTGCGCTGGCTCCGGCATCGGCCATTCTTCTGGCAATGGACAGATCCGGGCTCATATAGGGAAACACGACAAAACCTTCTTTGGCTAAAACTTCAACCGCCTTTAAAGTCTCAATATTATCAGGAAGCAGATATTTATTATCACGAATAACTTCTATTTTAATCCAGTTCCCGGCTTGGCCTGCTTTAGCAAGGCGGGCAATACGCACCGCTTCATCAGCATCCCTGGCTCCGGAAGTATTTATCATAACCTTACATTCCTGCGGGATATAATCCATAATATTCTCTGCTTTTAAACTCGCATCGACCCTTCTTAAGGCAACTGTAGCAACCTCAGCTTTAGCCACTTCTAAAGCTCGCTTCATTATCGCGTAACTAGAAAACTTTCCCGTTCCGATAAAAAGCCGATTGCCTATTTTTTTCCCGGCTATCTCCAAAAAATCTTCCATAATTATCCTCCCCCCACAAAACTTACAATCTCAACTTTATCATTTTCCTGCAAACGCGTGTCTATCCATTCTTCCTTAGGCACAATACGAAGATTATGTTCGATAACCACTCTTTCTACAGATAACCCTTTAGCTAAAATTAGTTCAACGAGATTTAATTTTATTTCGACTTCTTCAGGTTTACCATTTATATTTATTAACATTTTTTCTCCCCTAAAACAAAAACCCTTATGCCGAATGCATAAGGGTTATAAAGAACCACTTACTTCCCTCCGCTGGCATTATCCAGATCAGGTATTTTAAGGGTAACCTGCTTGTTACGCAGAACTCTCAGGCCGCTTTAGCGACCTCCCCAATATTTGATTAAATTATTTTATCTGTTCTCTTCTTCTTTGTCAAGAGCTTTAGTGATGCATATTTCCATGTCCAGTAGCAGGCGTAACTGTTTTCGGTATTATTTCGTTTTGTTTTACTTCTTCCTTAACCTGCGACTGCAACTCTTCATTTACTTTCTTGATATATTTATCGGGATTTTTCTTAAACTCCTCAATACACCCCTCACAGCAAAAATTGTAAACCTTACCTTTATATTCATAGGTCACCTTTGCATCCTCAACTATTTGATTTCCCATCACCGGACAAATTTTATTACCAGCATTCTTAGCTTTAGCTGATACAGAAACGCTAGTCTGAGCATCATACATATGTCCATGCTCCTCTGCCTGCGCCTGTCCCTGAAACCAAAATGCCGAACTGGAAATAATCAAGAATAAAAATATCTTATTAAACATTTTTCCTCCTTTTATCTGCATCACTTTCTTCGATAATTTGCTTAACGGATTTTTCTTTCCACATCGCATAGAATGTCGGTATAGCTATAAGGGCTAAGATTACGGCGCTGAATAGTCCGAATATTATCGGAGCGGTGTAACGCTTTAGGAATTCTGCGCCGATCCCTGTCGCCCACATAGCCGGCATCAGGCCTAGTATATCGGCCGAACATGTCATGAGCGCCGGCCGCAGCGCGCGGGTCGCGCCCTCAAGAGATAGCGCGCGTATGTCTGAAAATGATTTTATCTTTCCTTCACTCTTCCACCTCTCGTAGGCCTCATTCAAAAATGTCATCACGAGAGCGCATAAAGCCGCGCCTATGCCTATAACCTCGATCATACCGGCCCATACCGCGATGGACATGTTAAAGCCTAAAAGCTTAATACCCAAAATCCCCCCAATGGCCGTGAATGGCATAGCGAGCATTATAAAGATAGTGGCTGTGACAGACTTAAAATTAAAATGATACAATATAAAAATAAGCAGTAGCGCCATTGGTATGAATATGGCAAGTCTTTTCTTCACGCGTTCCATATTTTCATACTGGCCGCTCCAGGAAAGCGTATATCCAGGAATAAGCTTGACCTTCTCTCTAATAACTTTCTTAGCATCGCGCACATACCTGCCTATGTCGCGGCCAGTCGTGTCGACATACACATATCCCGAAAGCATACCGTTCTCATCCCTGATCATCGCAGGCCCAAGAGCAAGCTTTATATCCGCGAGTTGTTCCAACGGCACTTGTGCACCTGACATCGTAGGAATCAGAACACGCTTCAATTTGCCTATATCATCCCTTAATTCTCTCGGATAACGCACATTAACCGAATAACGCTCCCTGCCCTCGATGGTAGTGGTGATATTCTCCCCTCCGATCGCCGACATTATAACCATCTCAACATCGTCAACGGCCAAGCCATAACGGGCAAGCTGTTCGCGTTTAAGATTAAAATCAAGAAAATACCCCCCAGCCGTTCTCTCGGCGTAGACACTACGAGTGCCGGGAACTTCTTTAAGCACCATCTCGATATGCTCACCTATCTTTTCTATCTCTTTTAGGTCAGAGCCAAATATCTTTATCCCAACGGGTGTGCGCACGCCTGTAGTTAGCATGTCGGTACGAGCCTTGATCGGCATGGTCCAGGCATTACTGACGCCGGGAAACTGCATGGCCTTATCCATTTCTTCAACAAGCTCATCAAAAGAAATAGGTATTTTTATAAATGGCATAAATTTAGCAAACGGCTTCTTCCTCCACTCATTCTTTGGCTTCAATATCACGGTTGTCTCCATCATTGAAAAAGGAGCTGGATCCGTAGATGACTCTACTCTTCCTGCCTTACCAAATACCCGCTCAACTTCGGGAAAACTTTTTATAATCTTATCCTGGCTTTGGAGTAATTTATGCGCTTCTGTTACAGAAATACCAGGAAGTGTAGTAGGCATATATAAAATACTCCCCTCGTAAAGAGGCGGCATGAATTCCGAACCCAAGCTTAAGAAGACGGGAATTGTTAATCCCATAGCTACGATTAGCGCCATTATTGAGATTTTTTGATGAACGAATGTCCATTTCAGCGCGCTTTTTAGGTAACCGGCCATGGCCATCGAAGGCTTATGGTCTTCAAGCGATTTTCCCTTCGTTTTCCGCAGAAAGATCATAATTAATGGTGGAATCAAAGTTATCGACAATAGTGCAGCGCACAATATCGTGAATATCTGGGTTGCCGCCAACGGCCGGAAAAGCCGGCCCTCTTGCGATTCAAGGGTAAATAGAGGCGTGAGGCCGATAACCGTAACCAGAAGAGCCGAGAATATGGTAGGGCCGACTTCTTTCATTGCCTGAATCATTATCTCGCGGCGATCACCGATAATCTTTCCTATGGACAGCTCATGAAGCTTCGTATGAACATTCTCTACCATGACCACACCAACATCTACCATATCACCTATGGCTAGCACTATTCCAGTTATAGACATAATATTAACCGTAAGACGCATCCCCAAGAATGGTATAAAGGCAATAAGCGCCGCTATCGGAATTAATACTATCGGTATGAGCGCGGATGGTACATGCATGAGGAAGAATAAAATCATGGCCGCGACTATCAAAAAATCTTCTAGCAATACTTCGTTCATTGTATCAATCGACCCTTTGATCAATTCAGTACGATCATAGGTAGTGACGATTTTAACGCCTTCCGGAAGGCTCGGTTCAATCTCTTTAAGCTTTGTCTTTACCCTTTTAATAACATCTAGCGCGCTCTCTCCATATCGCATAACAACTATGCCACCTACGACATCGCCTTTCC
This sequence comes from Candidatus Omnitrophota bacterium, assembly GCA_037134795.1. Lineage (GTDB taxonomy): Bacteria > Omnitrophota > Gorgyraeia > Gygaellales > Profunditerraquicolaceae > UBA6249. The sequence continues at coordinate 33,203 of JBAXLM010000006.1, forward strand.
CGTCTAAGTCCGCAACCCCGCGTCGTATATCCGGGCCGAGCGCAACGGTAGCAATGTTCTTAATCAGGATTGGAGCTCCAGCCTTTTCATCTAAACCTACCACTATATCCTCTATATCTTTTACAGACTTCGCGTAACCTCTTGCCCTGACCATATATTCTACTCCGGTAAATTCAACGAGCCTGCCTCCCGCGTCATTGTTGCCTTTCCGGATTGCTTCAACAACTTTCATTATCGGGATACGATAGGAGGATAATTTATTAGGATCAACATTAACCTGATATTGCCTCACAAATCCACCGATCGGGGCGACTTCCGCTACGCCAGGGATGCTCTGAAGGTAATAACGCATATACCAATCCTGAAATGTCCTTAAATCCGCTAAAGAATTCTTTCCGCTCTCGTCAACCAACGCATATTGGAAGACCCATCCTATCCCTGTAGCGTCAGGTCCAAGTTCTGTCTGTACGCCTTGAGGCAGACGTGGGGTTATTTTCGAGAGGTATTCCAACGTGCGTGACCTGGCCCAATAGACATCCGTTCCGTCTTCGAAAATTACATAGATGAACGAATAGCCAAAGTCGGAGAATCCCCTAATCGCTTTTACCTTCGGTGCACCAAGGAGAGCGCTGATTATGGGATAGGTTACCTGATCTTCCATTATATCGGGCGAGCGATCCCAACGAGAATAAATAATAACCTGCGTATCCGAGAGATCCGGTATGGCATCAAGCGGCAAACTCCTAAGCGCCAATACGCCGCCGAAAACAGCTACGCCCACCAGCACAAAGACTATAAATTTATTCTTCGCGCAATATTCTATTATTTTTTCAACTAATATTCTCATATATTATATTTACCTATTGATTATGCTGGTGAGACGGATCGGTCAAAGCGGATTTTAGCCTCGATTCCGAATCAACCAGAAAATTTCCGCTTGTCACCACAATATCCCCAACTTTTAAACCGCTTAAAACTTCATAATACCCTTGCGCTTTCTGGCCCAAATTAACTTCGCGAAGTTCTAACATATCATTCTCCTTGGCCAAATAGACAATCTTTCTTATCCCGGTATCTAATACTGCTGTCTCTGAAACTGTCAATTTTTCTCCTGGATCAATATTTATTCTAGCGTTAACAAACATCTCCGGTTTAAGTTTATGTTCTAAATCATTCACCTCTACCCTCACGCGCAAAGAACGAGTTTCAACATTTAATACCGGAGTTATAGCAACAACTTTACCCTGAAAAGCTTCTCCGGGATAAGCACTGGCATCTAGCGTAACTTCTTGCCCAACTTTAACCAACCCTATTTCGTATTCATATATAGTTAAATAGACCCAAACCGTATCTGAATAATCTGGAAGATAAAGATTCTCCTGTGCTTGCCTGCGTTTTGCCAATTCTTCAATCTCTGCCCTGCTCATTCCCAAAAGCAAAAGCTTCTTTCTCGCTGCATCTGCAAATGAATTTGATTGTGATGATACAGAAGCAAGCACGCTATTTTTTGTAGCCTCTGCGGTTTTCAAAGACTGGATATATTCTTCCTGGGCCACATATAAATCAGGATCGTAAGCAACCTTACCCACAGTCATAATTTGTCGTGCTAGCTGCCTTTTTACGATAGCCTCTTTCTTTACGCCAATAAGCTGTTGCCGTTCTGTACTGATATAGACTCCCGGGCCTGCACCGTTTTCTTGCGCCTCGTAAACCGCTATATAATCCATCCCCATAGAGTCTTTCATTGGCACCGGCGAAGTCTCTTCAGGATCCATGGGGTTACGGTAATAAAGTAACTTTTTTTTAGCAGTTTTATTCTCCTGGCCCTGGCGCATAACAGGTTCGTTTTTAACTAATGACATGCCACAAATTGCGCAACTACCCGCCTTTTCCGAAGTAAAATTAGGATGCATCGGACAGTAATAGCTAATTTTCTGCGCTGGTTTAGTTTCACCTTCAAGCGCAATGCGACTTTGGAAAACGTTACACGCAAGAACAAAGATAAGTAACGTCAATAATAGTATGCCTCCAGCCGCTAAAATAATTAATACCAACTTTTTATTTTTCATATTTACCTCTCTTTGCAGAGCAAATGTACACCCAGCCTATCCGATAAAGCCGGGTGTTATTTACCAATATTCACGCCAACAGCCCGTTCTAAATCTGCTAAAGCAATCTCTAAGTTAGCCAGCGATTCAATATACTCCATCTGGAATTCTCGTAAAGTGCGCACAGAATCCAGTAAGTCAAGAAAACTTAAAGTATCTGTTTCATAACCACGCCGCGCAGTTTCTAGTGCCGCCTGTACTTGAGGTAAAACGCCAGTCTCATAAATTTTGACTAATTTTTTAGAAGCATCAAACCTAGCGTAGGAGCTGCTGACTTCAAATAAGACTAAATTCTCCTCGGCTTGATACTCCGCCTTTACTACCCCAACATTGGCATGAGCTTCTTTGACAAAAGAATCTTGTTTTTCCCAAAACCATAATGGAATAGTAACTCCGATCATACCTGCCCAAGAGCCAGGTTTACCATTACGCTCTTCCCTCTTATATTTAATCATGAAGTCCGGAAGGTACTCCTGCTTAGCAAGAGAATAATCTATTTCCGTTTTTCTTACCATTTCCTGAAACGACTTTAACTCCGGCCGGTTCTCTTTTGCTGACTTTAATATCGTTTGCTCATCTAATTCTAGAACCTTATTGCTACTTTCTTCCAAATTATCAATCTCTGTATCAATCAAACGATTAAGCAGGGAATTCAGCATATTCTTGGCAATTTTCTTTTCCTGCTCTAATAATACGAGTTGGTTAGATAATTTTGAATGTTCCACCTGTGCCTTTAAAGAATCCTGCTGGCTGGCTCTATTTACCGAATATTTTTTATTCGCAATCTCAATAAATTGCGAAAGTAAATTTAAATTCTCCTGGGTGAGCCTAATTTTTCTGTCATTTAGAAATAATTGGAAATATGCCTGTTTTACGTCTTTTATGACCTTACGTTCTATTTCTCTATACTCCTGCTCATAAGAATTAGCTTCTTTTTGTGCGGCTTTCTTACGTAAAAGAAGTTTAGTGGGAAAAGGAAACTCCTGGGAAATGGCAAAGGTGCGCATGGGTTTTGTATTATTATTCATCAGATTATCCATGCTCGCAGTTATTTTGTCATATTCATACTCAAATTTAGGATCCGCCAGGGTACGCAAAAGCCTAACCCTTGCTTGGGCAGCCTTAAAACGCAGTTTTGCCGCTTGAATCTGAGGGTTATTCTTTAAAGCTTCGTCGATTAATGAATTTAGAGGGATTATATCAGCTGAATATGAAAAATTAAAAGACAGGAGGATTGAAATCATCAAAAAGATAAGGATTACTGGTATCTTTTTATTTATCATCTTAATAATTATATCACTATTCCCTTGGTATTACTATTTATTTTCATAACTATAACCCAATCTATTCCTGTATCTCAATTTCTACTTTTAAATCTGTTTGAGAATTAACGGTATCGCTACTTGAAACGAATATGTTCCTAATTTGCTTGCCTATTCCCATAGATGGATGACTTAAATCTAAAGCAACTTCCAACTCGCCAAAATTACCGGGTTCAATTATAGCCTGCCAACCCGGGTTCTCCCCTGCTACTCCAAAATAGGGGCTTTTGTTTTTTCCTGTTTTCAAAGCAACACTTACGCAACCACAAGACACTCTTAGGTTAGAAATAATTAAGTTGCTATTACCTTTATTATATAATTTTACCACACTACTAACTTTACCCTCTTTTCTGCTCTTTGTACCAAAATTTAACATTTGCGATTCAAATACAATACGAGAATATTTACCTCCAGACTCCTTTATTAACCTTTTTTCAACTAAAGACCTCATTGATTCATCCACTATGACTTTTAATGAATATTTCTTTGCCACTCTGTAAAAAATGTCTTCCCTAGAGATTCCCGCTTCCAAAAAAGCATCAATGTAAGCTTTCATTGCTTGCGCTTCTGAACACTTGCATTTGTCCAACGTCATTGTAGAGCAACGCCGATCGCTTATTTTAGAGTAAATGTCTACCCTTAGAACATCCTGATTTTGAGCAAATACTAAATGTGACAAAAACATTAAACTTACAAAAAAGAGTACAAAAAACGTGAAACTAATCTTGTAATCGGCCTTCAATTTATCCTCCCATATTGTAATTTGCTAATTTCTACAGCATTATATAATGCTGTATTTTTTAAAAAACGAGTTTGAATGAAATTAGGTTACTTCAGAAGAAAATAGGGGGAGCGTGATTTAAAAGAGGAGTGAACCAACTTTGACCAGTATTTAGATTAATAACTGGTTTATTTAAGTAATGTAAATCGGGATTAAAGTGGGAAGGAGCAGACTGCAAATTGATGGCAGCTAAACTGACCCTAAAAAATGGGCTTTGGTCTTTTAACCCTTCTAACATCTGGTTTTCAACATTAACAGCAAATGTTTTTTGTTTTGCGCAATGCGCGAGACAGGAATCATCTCCTGCTGAGGCAAATTTAGCTTTATTATGACAACAGCCCATAGCGATACGTGAGCTACAAGCTAAACAAATAACAGAAATTATAAAACCAGCAAGAAATGTTCCCGCGATTAAAATTTTAAAGAATTTATTCATATAAAGATCACCTCAACCTAAATACAAGGTCTACAACTTCGGAAATCTTTTCTTTCTTCTCTTTTTCGGATCTTCCTTTTAAAGCATTTGCTACGCAGCCTTCAATATGCTTTTTGAATATCTCATTTTCTACCCTTCGCAAAGCCCCCACTATAGATAAAATTTGAGTAATAATATCAACGCAATACTTCTTATCCTGAATCATCCGCTGTATTCCTCGGACTTGACCTTCAATCTTCTTAAGAGAAACCAGTTGTTCATTATGGGTAGTGGGCTTTTTCATATCCTAACTCCTGGCTTTAGTTATTCGATTACCAAACCACAGGCCTTCTGGCCTTTTCAATGTAAGCATACCATACCCCCCTACCCCATGTCAAGTAAATTAATTTAAATAAATAGGGACGGTTCTATTTTTCTAACACTAAACTTGGGTAAAATAGAACCGTCCCTTGTTTTTAATTAGCCAAAAAACTTTTCTCCTTTGGACCAATTCTCGCCTGCCACTTCATCAATAACCAGATAAAGGCTCTCTTTAGGCTTTCCCGCGACTTTTAACAACGTGTCGGAAAATTCCTTAGCGATCTTTTCTTTCTGCTCTTTACTGAGCTTACCAACTAATTTTAAATTAATATAAGGCATACATCTCTCCTTTACTTTGATATTAAAAATATACCTACCTGTGCGAATAAATTAGGTAAAAACGAAACTTTATGGTTTTCCCCAATACAAACGCTACGTTCAATATTGATCAACTTTTCCCGACAATAATCTTTAAAATCAGAGATACTAAAAAAATGCAAGTTCGGGGTTTCATACCATTGATAAGGCAACGCTTCAGTTACTGGAGACTTTCCTTGAAAAAACATCTGCAACCTTGATTTATAATGCGCAAAGTTAGGGAATCCTACGACTACTTTTTTGCCAACGCGTAAAGCATCAATAAGCACCTTATCAACATGAATAATCTGCTGCATGCTTTGATTAAGTACAACATAATCAAAAGATTTATCACTGAATTCCGCTAAGCCAGTATCTATATCACCGTGAAAAACATTTAAACCTTTGGCCACGCACTTATAAATTGCCTGATCATCAATTTCAATGCCCTGGGCGCGAGCTCCTTTTTCCTTAATCAAAAGATACAAAAGATCCCCTGCGCCACAACCTAAATCTAAAACAGTAGTTTGCGCCTTAATTAAATCAAGTATTACCAAGTGATCCAATTGAATGTCTTTATTCTCCATAGCTCCCCGTCACCTCATAAGCATAAAACACTTTTTTAAGAAAATGTTTAATTAAATGTGATTCTTCTTCGACTTCCAAAAGAAATGCATCATGTCCATAGGTTGAATCAACCTCACAATAAGTTGTCTCAACATTCGCAAGCTTACAAGCTTTCACTATCTCCTTTGATTGATATGCCGGATACAACCAATCAGATTTAAAAGATATAACCAATACCTTAACCAAGCTATCCTTTAAAACATCCTGGAGCGGCCGGCCTCCTGAGGCATCAAAATTATCCATGGCTTTAGTAATATAAAGATAAGAATTCGCGTCAAAGCGCTTAACAAAATCATCCCCGCGATAACGCAAGTATCCTTCTACCTCAAAATCTGCGGTAAATTTAAAAGGCTCATCGCTATCCTTCTTTTGGCGGCCAAACTTTTCTGCCATAGATATATCACTCATATATGTAATATGACCGATCATCCTGGCTACTGCTAAGCCTTTAGTAGGAGCCGTGCCTTCATAATAGTTGCCGGATTTCCAATACGTATCACCCATAATTGATTGCCTGCCAACTTCATTAAAAGCAATCTGTTGCGGAGAATGTTTAATCGTCGTGGCAATCGGCACTGCGCTGCAAATATTCTTTGGATAATTAACTAGCCAGGATAAGACTTGCTGGCCTCCCATTGACCCGCCAATTACGGCTAGTAATTTTTCTATACCCAAATGATCAATCAAGCGCTTTTGACCATTAACTATGTCGTTAATCGTAATCAGAGGAAAATCCAAAGCATAAGGTTTACTTGTTTTAGGATTGATACTTGCCGGCCCAGTTGAACCTTTGCAACCTCCTAAGACATTAGAGCAAATAATAAAATATTTATCCGTGTCAATTGCCTTGCCCGGGCCAATAAATTTATCCCACCAACCAGGGTTGTTTTCATTAGCATGTACTCCAGCTGCATGCGCATCTCCTGAAAGAGCGTGCACAATAAGAACAGCATTGGATTTCTCTTTATTTAAAACGCCATAACTCTCAAAAGCTAAAGTAACTGGCCCAAACTTTTCCCCCGACTCAAGTTTAAGCGAATCAAAAGCAAAAGTTTGAGTTTGTACGATACCTACGCTAATATTCTTGGTTATTTTCTTTTCTTTGTTCATACCTTTACCTCTTGAAAAAGCCAGGTAGTCAGATACCGCTCACCGGTATCAGGAAGAATAACTACGATAACCTTTCCCTTATTTTCTTTACGTTTAGCAACTTCCAATGCCGCCCATAAAGCTGCTCCGCTTGAAATTCCTGCTAATATTCCTTCTAGTTTCGCCAGGCGCCGCGCTGTTTCTCCGGAATTATCATTAGTAACCCGGATGACTTCATCAATTATATTTTTATTAAGAACTTGCGGGATAAATCCTGCCCCAATCCCCTGAATCTTATGCGGCCCCGGAGCGCCACCTGACAAAACCGGTGAAGCATCAGGTTCAACTGCAATCGCCTTAAAACTTGGTTTCCTTTTCTTAATTACTTCGGCAATACCTGTAATTGTTCCGCCTGTGCCAACTCCTGCAACCAGGATATCAACTAAGCCATCAGTATCATTCCAAATCTCTTCGGCAGTAGTCTTACGGTGTATCTCCGGATTGGCTAGATTATTAAATTGTTGAAGGATAATCGAATTCGCTGTCTCTTTGGCCAGTTCCTCAGCCTTTTTGACTGCGCCCTTCATTCCTTCTGCCCCAGGAGTTAAAACTAATTGCGCGCCGAAAATCGCCAAAAGCTGTCTTCTTTCTATACTCATCGTATCAGGCATAGTCAAAATTAATTTATAACCTTTTGCCGCGGCCACAAACGCCAGAGAGACACCGGTATTTCCGCTGGTAGGCTCAATTATGGTAGTGCCTTTTTTAAGCACTCCCCTTTTTTCCGCGTCTTCGATCATTGCAACTCCTATACGGTCCTTAACGCTTGAGAGAGGATTAAACGACTCTAATTTTGCCAATATAGTCGCCTGTAAACCTTCGGTAATATGATTTAATTTAACCAAAGGAGTATTACCTACAGTCTTGGTAATATCAGAATATATCTTTCCCATTTATCTGCCTCCCTATGTAATGTGTTAACTCAAAACTAAAAACGCAAAATTCAAAACCACAAGTTAAAACTCAAAGATCAAAGCTCAAAATTAAAAATAAATTCAAATGACAAATAACAAATGTCCAAACGTTTATTTTGATATTTGACATTTGAATTTTACATTTATTTTGTACCTTGAATTTTGTCATTTGTCATTAAACTTTTTACTTTTGCCTTTTGGTTTTAACTTTTAACTTTTAACTTTTAACTTTTTACGCCCCCTCATGCCTTCTTTAGCGCCTGTTCAATATCCGCGATAATATCATCGATATGCTCTATACCAATCGATAACCGGATAAAATCCGGAGTTACGCCGGTTGCTAACTGCTCCTCGCTAGACAATTGCTGATGCGTAGTGGTTGCCGGATGAATCGCTAAACTTTTAGCATCTCCTACATTGGCAAGATGTGATATCAATTCCAAAGAATCGATAAACTTTTTACCTGCCTCCAGGCCTCCTTTAATTCCAAAGCCTAAAATAGCGCCTGCTCCTTTTGCTAAATATTTTTTAACTCTTTCTTTTTCCAGGCTGTCGTCTAAACCAGGATAATTTACCCAGCTTACCTTTGAATGTTTCTTTAAGTAGCGCGCTACAGCCAAAGCATTTTCAGAATGCCTGGGCATCCTCAAATGCAAAGTCTCTAAACCCTGCAAAAAGAGAAAAGAATTAAACGGAGACAGAGCCGGGCCAATGTCCCTCAAAAGCGTAACCCGTGCCTTGATAATATAAGCGATGTTGCCTAAAGGCTTAAGCGCTTCCACAAAATTAATTCCATGGTAGCTTGGTTCTGGAGCAGCAATTAAAGGAAATTTACCACTAGTCCAATCAAACTTTCCAGAATCGACAATTACACCGCCTAAACTTGTACCATGGCCGCCGATAAATTTGGTTGCTGAATAAACCACAATATCCACACCATGATCAATTGGACGCAGTAAATATGGGGACACAGTATTATCCAACACAAAAGGTATGCCATTTTTATGCGCAACTTTTGAAATACCTTCTAAATCCGCTACGTCTAATTTAGGATTACCTATAGATTCTGCATATATTGCTTTAGTTTTTTCAGTAATAGCAAGTTGCAAAGCAGCCAAATCATTTGATGGCACAAACTTTACCTTAATCCCTAATCGAGCAAAGGTATAGTGAAAAAGATTATACGTACCTCCATATAAATTATCCGCGGATACAATTTCATCACCTGCCTGGGCAATATTTAAAAGCGCTAAAGTAATCGCTGATTGGCCGCTGGCTACTGCTAATGCTCCTACACCACCATCTAATAACGCCATCCTCTTTTCAAATACATCTGAAGTCGGATTCATCAAACGGGTGTAGATATTACCAAACTCCTTTAAGCCAAACAGATTAGCCGCATGCTCTGTGCTCTTGAATTGATACGATGTAGTTTGATATATCGGCACAGCCCGGGACCCTGTTGTCGGATCCGCCTCCTGACCACCATGTAAAGCCAAAGTTTCAATTTTTAGTTTTGCATCAATCTTGCTCATCTTTTTCCTCCTAAATATTTCTAGTTACATGGTTAATATTATACTACTAAATCATGGATTAATCACGGATTTTCCGCCCCCACCTCCTTTAAAAATTTTCCTTTTCCTATCTCTTTAATAAGTAAAGCCAGCCTTTGTTTAGGTTTAGCGTTGACTTTAAAAAAACTTATTACTTTTTTAATTAGGGACAACGCTTCATCTTCGCTAAATACTTTGTCCAATTTAAAGCCAATGTGAGGAGTCTTGCCTCCGCATCCACCCAGATAAACCGCATAACCAATACGCTTATCCTTAGATGATAAATCTATTGCGCCATGTATTCCAATCTCTGACTGTTGGGCGCGAGTGCAGGTATTCGGGCAACCGGAAATATTTATTTTAAATTTATGCGGTAAATCTAAGCCACATTTTAAACCAAGCTCATTCTCGATTTTATCGGAAAAAGCAAATGTGTTAATTAAACCCTGTTTACACCAGTTATTTCCCGGGCAAACAGTAGTTGCCCTAAGGCGCGCTCCGGATGTGCCATTATCTACTCCTGCAGCCTTAAGCAATCTCTCAACTTCAGAGATATCCTCAAATTTAATAAAAGGAATCTCTATTCCCTGGCGGACTGTGATATGCACAAAACCGCGTCCGAACTCTTTAGCTATCTGGCTAACTCTATCAAGTTGTTTATTCTTGTATATACCCGAAGACATCCGTGTTCTGAATAAGAAAAAACCTTCTTGCTTTTGGCGTAAAAACCCGCGTTTTTTTAAATCTTCATAATCAATATTTTCAGATATCATCTTATCTCTCCATTTTTTTAAAAGCTGTTTTTGCTATGCTTAAAGTATTCTCAATATCTCTTTTTGAATGAGCAAAGGATAGAAAATTCGCTTCAAACTCTGATGGTGCGAAAAATATACCCGCCTTAAACATTAACCTGTAAAATTTAACAAATTGATCTTTAGTTTGAAATTTAAAACTAAACATACTCCCGTAATAATTTAATTCCAAAGATACCCCATTTACTCGCGCTATTTTCTTTAAATTAACGCATAAATAATCAGTTAGCTCTTTAATCCTTTGGTAATTATCTTTTTCTTGCTTAAGAATTTTAAGTGTGCTCAAACCCGCCCGCATAACAATGGGATTTCCGGAAAAAGTAGATGCCTGATATACCTTTCCCAAAGGTGCTAAGTTATTCATGATCTTTGCGCTAGCCCCATAGGCACCGATAGGCAGCCCGCCACCTATAATCTTACCCAAACATATTAGGTCCGGGATAACTCCCAAATTCTGGTAAACTGCACCATATCTAAACCTAAATCCTGTAATCACCTCATCAAAAATAAGTAAAGTTTTATATTTCTTGGTTAGTGTCCTTAATTTCTTTAAATACACTACATTGGGTGGCAATACACCATAATTTCCACCTACTGGCTCTACCAACACTGCCGCGATCTTCCCCTTATTTTGCTTAAATATTTTCTCAAGCACGCTAATATCGCCAAAAGAAGCAACTATTGTATGCTTAATAAAGTCATTCGGCACACCTTTACTTAATGGTATCTGTTGCGTGGCTAATCCTGAACCAGCTTTGGCCAAAAGATAATCCGCATGGCCATGATAAGAATGTGAAAACTTTACAATCTTATCCCTTCCGGTATAGGCGCGTGCTAATCTCACCGCTCCCATTACTGCTTCAGTACCGGAGCTGACAAATCTTATTTTCCCTATAGTCGGAATTGCCCGAATAATTTCTTTGGCCAACTCTACTTCGGCTTCATTAGTAGTGCCGAAACTTAAACCTAAATCCAGGATTTGCTTAATACTTTTAATTACCTGAGAATGAGCATGGCCAAGAATAGCTGCCCCCCAAGAAAGCACATAATCAATATATTTACGGTTATTATAATCATAAACTCTTGCACCTTTACCAGCCTTAATCAATAGCGGCCTTATCCCCACATAATTAAAGCTGCGCACCGGGCTATCTACCCCACCCACCAGATAACGCCTGGCTATATTGAATAGTTTTCTAACTTTGTCCATTTTGCAATATCCTTTGCATGATAAGTAATAATATAATCTGCGCCAGCCCGGGAAATAGAATTAATTATCTCCTTAACTACACTTTTCTCTTCCCAAAGTTTTTGTTTTACACCATATTTTACTAAAGCATACTCACCGCTTACATTATAGGCAGCTAACGGAAACTTAAACTTTTGCTTTGCCTGATGAATGATATCCAGATAACTTAAAGCCGGCTTAACCATTACCATATCAGCCCCAAAATCAATATCCACTTTGATCTTCTTAAGCGCCTTTTGTGTGTCTCTATAATCCAGTTGATAAGCACTTCGATCTCCAAATGCAGGAGTAGAATTAGCAGCTTGCCGAAAAGGGCCATAGAAACTAGAGTTAAATTTAGCAGAATAGCCTAGAATTTTAGTTTTGTTGAATCCATGTTTATCTAAAGTTTTTCTTATCGCTAAAACTTGCCCCTTTGCCATTGCTGAAGGAGCTACCCAATCAGCGCCAGCTTGAGCATGTGATAAAGCAATTTTTGAAAGGACTTGTAAAGTTGCATTATTATCTATTTCTTTTTTGCCTCTTTTTAATATGCCACAGTGTCCATGCCTTGTATAAGCGCATAAACAAACATCCGTCAAAACCGCTAATTTCGGAAACTCTGCTTTTATCCTTTTTGTTGCCTTAGCTACAATATTATCCTCTTGATAAGCGGTAATTCCCGAATTATCTTTATCATCGGACACACCAAATAGCAAAACCTTATTTAACCCTAAAGCATTAATCTCTTTTATATCCTTTATAAGCGCATTAATAGAAAAACGATATATCCCCGGAAATAATTTAATCTTGGCTTTTGTAATCTTTTTAGAAGTCACAAAATATGGATAAATAAAATTATTTAAACTTATGCTCATAAATCTTCCT